>NZ_CP009517.1:3920148-4240297 GCF_000970305.1 Methanosarcina barkeri 3 | reverse complement strand
TTATAAGTTTAGCTTTTTTTAGATTGGCTCCTTGAAGGATAGCTTCTTTAAGTTTTGCCTCTTCCAGGCTAGTTTCTTCGAAATTAGCCTTTCTAAGGTTAGCTCCTTTGAGCTTGGCCTTTTCAAAGTTGGATTTTACAAGATGAGCCCCTTGGAGATTAGCTTTTCTGAGATCAGTTCTTTGAAGATTAGCTTCTTGAAGATTAGCTCCTTGAAGGCTAGCTCTCTGCAGGTTAGCTTCTTCAAGGTCAGCTCCTTGAAGGTTAGCTTCCTGAAGGTTAGCTTTCTCAAGATCAGCTTTTTTAAGGCTAGTATCTTTAAGGTTAGTTCCTTGGAGATTAGCTTTTTCAAGGTCAGTTCCTTGAAGGTCAGCTCCTTGAAGGTCAGCTCCTTGAAAATTAGCCTCTTGAAGATCAGCTTCATAAAATATAGCCCCTTGAATTTTGGCCCTTTCAAAGTTTGCTTCTACAAGGTCTGTTCTTTGGAGGTTAGCTTCTTGAAGGTTAACCTCTTGAAGGTCGGCTCCTTGAAGGTTAGCTCCTTGAAGGTTAGCTTCTTGAAGGTTAGCTCCTTGAAGGTCAGCTCCGTAAAGTGTTGCCACCTGAAGTTTAGCTCCTTGAAGATTAGCCTCTTGAAAATTAACTCCTTGAAGTTTAGTTGCTTGGAGATTAGCCTTTTCGAGGTTAGCTCCTTTAAAGTTAGCTCCCTGGAGGTTAGAGCCTATGAAATTTGCCTTTTCAAGATTAGCCTCTATAAAGTCGGCTCTCTCAAGCTCAGCCTTTATAAAATTAGCTCCTTGAAGATCTTTTTCTTCTTTATTGTCCATTTTCAACCACTCAGATCTATACTTAAGTAAACATTGTTATCTTACAGTTAATTTTATTTGGGTTAAATGAACGTAGTTAATATTATGTACTAATATTAAATGACTTTAATATGCTCAGATAGTATTTTATGCTTCTCTTGGTTCAGTTTCTAAAACAAACATAAACTCTTCGAATTTGAGAAGAAATTCAACGCTGCTAAAACCTGAAAAAAAGCTATATTTATATCTAAAGGTAGTTATTAAATCTGCTTATAAGTAAGGACTGCTCTCAAGATCTTACTTAGTAGTCAATCTGGTAAATAACTGATCTGTTATGGTCATCAATAACAAGTTATGCTAAAATATATCTTAAAAGCTGCAGGGGAAGAAAAGCCTGCAGCCTTATAGATAATTAAAGCTAAAATTTTATATAAATTTTACTTTTTTAATGGGATATACCCGACTGTACTTACAATGCTCTGCCCTTTTTCGCTCAACACAAAATCAGTAAATTCCTTTGTCAAGCCTGAAGGCTCTCCATCGGTATAGAAGTAAAGGGATCTTGAAAGCGGGTATGAACCATTAAGTATACTTTCTTCAGTTGGAGCTACAGACCCATTATCATTATTCAGGCTTAGTGCCTTTATACTGCTGTCGATGTACGCAAAACCGATATACCCTATTGCGTTGGTATTCTGGGAGACCTCAGTAACTATGCCTCCAGTAGCAGGCTGAATAAGAGCATCAGGACGGTATTCATCACCTTGCAAAACATCCTTCTGGAAGTCTTTATAAGTTCCGGAACTGCTGTCTCTTGAAATTACAGCAATTTGTGCATCCGCTCCGCCAACTTCTTTCCAGTTGCTGATGCTTCCGTTGTAGATACCACGTAGCTGGTCAAAGGTAAGGTTAGAAACAGAATTAGAAGGATTTACAATTACAGTAATGCCGTCATAGGCAATAGTAGTCTCCAAAGGATTGATTCCTTTTGCTTCAGCAGATTTAATTTCGTCATCTGTCATTTCTCTGGATGCAGTAGCAATATTTACTTCACCGTCAATGAGTGCAGCAATTCCAACCCCGGACCCTCCCCCGGTAACTGTTACGCTTTTCCCAGAGTTTTCAGCCATGAATTCTTCAGCTTCAGCCTGTGCAAGAGGCAGAACCGTATCAGAGCCTTTCAGAGTAATGCTCTGTGCTTCGGACGCAGTAGTTTTCTCTGCAGGAGTCCCTTCTGAGGAAGTTTCTTGAGTAGGAGAGGAACTTTCACTATTTTTTCCAGCACATCCCGCCAGAAACACAAACCCTATTATCAGTAATGTAAGAATTACGTAAGTTTTTAACTTATTTGCCATATTAAAGTCACTCCTTTCGATAATACCAGAGAATTTGAAAACCCCTATGTTTGGCTGGGTGTTTACAAAGAATGTATAAACATTTATTGAAATTAGAGGTTCTTCAAAATTCTCACTAGTGTTCTTCTTTTTTCCTATTCAATTGATTACTTGTACGGCGTATACAAAAATAAAAAAGTATATATTATTTATCGACATACTCTATAGTTTAGAATATTTGAAATATATCTCTAGAAACAGGTAACATAATATATATTTTCTATGGGAAAATATGGGTAAAATAAAAGTTGAGTGACATTAATAATACTTTTCTAAACTTAGTTTGTGACTCAAATTATGTGTGGGCTCTCCATTCTAAGGAGATTATCCAAGAATCTAATGCAGAACACAAATATTTTGAAAATAATATATAAATTCCTCAAATTAAAAACAAGATTTTGATAATTACTTATTTAACTATTTGACAGTTTGTAAAGACCGGGTACTAGTGATCCCCTGTGCTTTCGATGGTTAAAATAATTAAGTTAAACAGTTGATCGATAAAAACTTGATTATTGCCGCAGAAACAATAAAAGTTATATATAAGCTCTAATTTGGAGTTTACAAAATATTTTTTTAAACGGAAATGTATATTTCTAGCATTATTTATCCATTAAATTACTCACTGCTTTTCTTTATCCATATCACTATTCTTTAATAGATACAGTATAGTTTTTTATCACAAATTATTTAACTATGGTTTTACCTCGTCACTTTCTATTGTTTATGCTCATAAAAAATCAGTATCTCAGAGACGCATCTTGGAAGCACTTAGCGGAAAATCTCTATTTAATAAAATCTCTATTAAATCTCTATTTAATATGAAATTAATATTAAGAAGAAAAACAGATTCTCAGATAAAGTTATATACAAACAGTCAAGAGAACTCGAAGATGGAAATAAGTAGTATAATAAAGGAATAGAAAAGGCATACTGTTAAGAACTAAGGAGTTTAGCAATTGAGTTCTATCGAACAATCAATTAAAGATTATTTACCTATTATTTCCATGGGAGGACTAATCCTTATAGTGCAGATTCTTGCACTCTTTTTGTCAACTCCAATGGAAGTTAGTGGAATGCAGGCTTTTGAGGACCCAACCCAGGTGTCCAATTCTATATATTATATTGTAATGATCCTGGTTTTTACCCTATTTGTCCTTACGGCAATAAAGAAAAATATGAAGTGGGTAATCAGTCTCTCTATTTATTTGGCCATAATAAGCACTATTTATTATGTAGTCTTCGCCTTGTTTGCCCTCATTCCGTCACTTTCAGGATTTGAGTCCATTGCCTCAGTTGTGCTATCTATAGGAATAACAGTGCTGCTCTATAAATATCCAGAATGGTACATAGTCGACACTGTGGGAGTTTGTATTTCAGCAGGGGTAAGTGCCCTTATAGGAATTTCCCTCTCAGTTGTTCCCGTAATAGTGCTTCTGGTGCTTCTTGCAATATATGACGCTATATCGGTATACAAGACAAAGCATATGGTGGATATGGCCGAGGGGATAATGGATATGAAACTTCCAATCATGTTCGTAATTCCAAAACACCTGAAATATTCTTTCTTAAAGGAAGATTTCAAAAAGGGAGAAAAGCATGAAGCTTTTTTTATGGGACTAGGAGACGCAGTTATGCCTACCCTGCTGGTAGTCTCAGCAAATGTCTTCATGAAAAGTAACTTCTATCCAGTACTTGGCGCCATACTGGGCACGCTTATAGGGCACGCAGTTCTTTCCATCCAGGTAATGAAAGGAAAGCCGCAGGCAGGTCTTCCCTTTTTAAATTCCGGAGTAATCCTGGGGTTCTTTGCTGGTGTCCTGATATCAGGAGCCTCAGTACTGTAAAGTTATCTTTTCTTCACATATTTTCTTCATATGTTATTATTTTTATAAATTCTTACTTTGTTTTTACATTTTCGCAAAGATTTTTTTATTTAACAGCTTAATCACCTGATATGTCCAAAAGAATTGCAGTGGTCTTTGATAGCGCAGGGACTCTTCTACATATGTATAGGGTAGCAAAAGAAGCCAGTACCGGAAATATTCTTGAAAACATAGAGAGCACTGCTATTGTCGCGCAAAAGAATGGATGCGGGCTTGTAGTTCTAAACGCTGAAAGTGATATACTCCTGCGCTCAAGAAAAGATATGCCTCTGTTTGAGTTTATAAAAGAGTACAGAGTTTCAATAGGTATAAGCTGTTCAAAAGGAAACTTTACTCCGGAAATTGCGTGTGATATTATAAGAGGAACATCTCCAAAAATGGGTGACGTACATGACGTGCTGAAAGCGGTTACATCCCACTGTCCTAACGTTTTTTACCTGGCAGCAGGTCTGATAGTTGACTCTCAGGCTAGAAGTGTGCCATATATACTGAGCACAGGCGGGCATGTATTCAGTACCACATTACAAACGGTCCAGGCTCTCCATTCTATGAAAGTAGACACTTATATAGCGTCCGGAGACAGTTTATTCGCTCTCATGCAACTGGCTGAGTTCATAAATATTCCTCAGGAAAGAGTTTTTGCTTTTTCAAACACTCTTATGAAGGAAAAAGTAGTGCTCGAACTAAAACAAAGATATGAAAAAGTAATCATGGTAGGGGATGGAATTAATGACATACTGGCGTTAAGAGCAGCAGATGTAGGAGTAATGACAATACAGCAAGGTGACAAAAGACCTAAAGAACTAAGAGAAGCAGCAGACATAATAATTGACGATATTATAAAGGTTGTGGATGTGGTAAAAACGCTGTAGTCAGGATGTAAAGAGAATTATTATATAAACGAATTAATATAACACGACGGGTCAATATAATAAGACAAATCAATCTAAGACAAATCAATCTAAGACAAATCAATCTAAGACAAATCAATCTAAGACAAATCAATCTAAGACAAATCAATATAATACATCGAGTCAGTATAACAGGACGAAACTAAAGTACGGATTAAACAAATTCGGCAGATTACTTTAAATGTACTTTAAATGTTAACAGTGAAAAAATAATGCGTTATGTTTATGTAATCTTTACTCTTATGTAGTTGTTGCCCAAATGTGTGAAATTCGTTAAGCGTATGAAATTTGTTATTTATGCTATTATATTATCATTTATAGTAATTGCTTTTCACTCTTGAGCGATATGCCCAGGCAGGCAAGAGCCACCAGAAATTATTGCAGCTCATAATTGCGGAGGAAAATCCATGCCAGTATTTATTGAAGTCAAAAATCTAACCGTAGATTTCGACGGTCATAAAGCCCTAAAAAATGTAAGCTTAAATATCAATGAAGGGGAAATCGTAGGAATTCTGGGAAAAAGCGGTTCCGGAAAAACGATCCTGATGCATGTACTGCGCGGCACAGAGTCTTTTGAGAATATTTCAGGTGAAGTAATTTATCATCTATCCCGTTGTCCGAAATGTGGATACATAGAGCGCCCCAGTAAAATAGGACAGAGGTGCCCGGTCTGCGGGGAAACACTGGATGCTTTCGAAGCTGATTTTGTAAAACTTTCTCTTTATGACCCGATAAGGAAAGATCTTACAAAGCGCATAGCTATCATGCTTCAGCGGACCTTTGCTCTTTATGGAGACGAAAGGGTTCTTGTAAATGTCATGAACTCTCTGAATGAAATAGGATATACTGGGAAAGACTCCATGAGAAAAGCAGTCGAACTGCTGGAAGAAGTTAATCTAAGTCACCGCATGATGCATGTTGCAAGAGAACTTTCAGGTGGAGAAAAACAGAGGGTTGTGCTTGCAAGGCAGCTTGTGAGGAGTCCTCTGCTCCTGTTAGCCGACGAGCCAACAGGTACCCTCGATCCCATGACTGCAAAACTGGTTCATGACGCTATGATCAGGGCAGTTAAGAATTATAATATGAGTATGGTCCTGACTTCACACTGGCCTGAAGTTATTGAACAGCTGGCAAACAAAGCCATCCTGCTTGAAAACGGAGAGGTAGTCATGGAAGGGGATCCACTTGAGGCTTCTGCAATCTTTATGCAAAGTGTATCCATTGTGAGGCAGGAAAAGAATGTCATGGTCGGGGAGCCCATAATCAGGGTAAGAGACCTTTCAAAGCGTTATATTTCAGTTGATCGAGGCGTGGTAAGAGCTGTAGATGGCATCTCTTTTGATGTAAAAGAAGGAGAAATCTTCGGGTTAGTCGGAGTGAGCGGAGCAGGCAAGACTACAACCTCAAAAATTCTAATGGGTATATTACCCCCAACATCCGGAGAGGTTGAGGTCCGCGTGGGAGACGAATGGGTTGACATGACAAAGCTAGGAGTGGAAAATAAAGGAAGAGCAACCAAATATATGGGGTTCCTGCACCAGGAATACGGCCTTTACACTCATAGCTCAGTAATAGATAACCTTACAGAATCTATTAGCCTTGATCTGCCTTTTGAACTCGGGGTCAGAAAAGCCGTAATTACTCTCAAAGCTGCAGGCTTTGATGAGAATAAGGCAAAAGCTATTTTACCCAAAATGACTGATGAACTGAGTGAAGGGGAGAGGCACAGGATTGCACTTGCACAGGTTCTGATCAAGGAACCAAGAATTGTCATTATGGATGAACCTACAGGGACTATGGATCCGATAACAAAAGTATCGGTAACTAACTCCATCCTTAAGGCCAGAGAAGATATAGGAGAAACATTTGTTGTAGTTTCTCACGATATCGATTTCGTAAACGAGATATGTGACCGTGTCGCACTTATGCGTAACGGGAAAATTGTTGACATCGGTGAGCCGAAGAATATATTATCTCAACTCACTGAAGATGAAAGGGTCCAGGCTGCAGAAGAAATATAAATATGCTGCCACCTCTTAGTATGGAAAATACTAAATGAGGTGCAGATTACGAGTAATGAGATCAGCGTAGAGGTGAACGGGCAACAATATACCTTACCTGCAGGCTCTACCCTTGGAGATGCCCTTAAAATTTCCAGAGCCCCATATATAGCCGGTACAGCGGTAGGAATTCTTAAAGAGGCCGCTAAAGAAAAGACAAAAGCAGTCACTGAATACGCTATCAGTACTCCCAGAGGAGAACTCAGGATTGAAATAAAAAATCCTGAATCATCTTCTGGAAAATTATGGGCTGAGCATTTTAAAGATTACGAAGGGAAATCAGTTCACTGGGCAAGTTCTGAAGCTCTGGCTTTTGGACCATTTGAAGCCGAAATTAAGCCTTCACGTGAAACCGGAAGCTTTGAAGCGTTTGAGGTGCTGTTTGGAGCAGGAGGTTTTGATCCTCATAATACTCATCTTATTTTTTCACTTAGGAGACATACTGCAGAATATGGGACTCCTGAAGATAGATCCTTTGCAGAAGTTATAGCCGGAAGAAATATTTTGTTCAGGCTTTCAAGAGAGGATACAATTCTTGGGATTGAACCAATTATAGAATGGGAACAAATCTCAGAAAAGACCTGCACAACTGATCTTTCTATTCTTCTTGAAGACGGTAACAGCATATTTACTTATTTTGAGGTCGAACTTTCCCGGAATGCTCCAAGAGGGGCAGAAAATTTCTATGCCCTTACACGTGAGGGAACTCTCCATGTAGATACTACTACCAGTTCCTTCATTTCAGATGATGACCTAAAAGGAGAGCCCGTTCCTTACGAAAATTTCGAGCCAAGACGAGAAGGTGCAATTTCTGTTCGAACAGTCGGATATGGATTAGGTAGAACATATATCTCCAGAGAGGATCGTCCTTCAAGCCTTGTGCATTCGGTTGTAGGGCATGTAACAAAGGGCATTGAACTTATCAAGTTAGCAGAAGAAGGACAGAAACTCTCGATTGAAAGCATTCCTCCTCAAATAGTTCTTCTGGGACATAGCTTTGGAGAAGTAGAGGCCGTACTTTCTTCTATAGGTGTTGAACTAATAAAAGAAGGGTACACTGGGGAAGATGCAATAATAGTCAGACAGGATCCGCCAACAACCCTTGAGATTCTTGGAGATGCAAAGGTAACTGCATATGCGGTATCCAGAGAAAAATTGGTTGAAATCGAGTTTTACCCTGAAAAGGCTCCGAAGTCGGTAGACTTTTTCCGCCATGCTCTTGAACTTAAGACAAAAACTGTGGGGAAACTTCCTGTTTATATGATATATGACGATACTTACCTTTTTAAGACCGAAAAGGAAGTAGTGAAGTATAAAGAAATCCTTCCAGAAAATACTCCTACGAACAAAGTACTCGGAGGAGAAATAGGTATCACTAATCAGGCAGCAAAGAGAATGGGAACTATAGGTGTGAGACTTGAGGACGATGAGCTTTTTGGTCCCACCGGAGAAAGATTCGCTTCAACTAACATTGTCGGCCGAATAATAAATCCTGAAAAGCTCCTCGGTGTCAAAGAAGGAGAGGCGATATACGTAACTGAAATTGTACGCAAGTAAGTAAAAATTATAAACAAAAAACAGTTAGATAACTGCTAAGATATGCATAATATTTATAATATATAAAAGAAGTAATATGCGTGAGCACAGTAGTAAGTAAGTGGTCTTATAGTACCCGGCTAATAAATAACTCAAGCTGAAAATCGGCTTGTTAGTTCAGGTTAAAGCCTTGATAATAAACCTGTTAAATATCAGGTAAAGCCTTGATAACAAACCTGCTAATATCAGGTTAAAACCTTGATAACAAACCTGTTAATATCATAAAGCCTTGATAACAAAGAAGTCAGCTCATTATAACGTGGCCGCTTTAATGAATCCAGATGTTTAAGCGGGTTCACATTAATTTATCGAAAGTGAAGTCTCCCGAGGCTAAGGAGAGACAAAAGATGACGGAAACGAAAAAAGAAGAGATTACAAAATATATTGTAATCAGTTCGGATAAAGTGCTGCCTTCAGATGCAGCTATGAAGATCTACGAGTCAGAATTTCCGGTTACGGTAAAGGAGACGTGTTTCGGACTTATCGTATCAGGAGCCAGAGACGATGTTGAGACTCTGGTTGAACAAATCCGGCAACTGGATAAAAATCATATTTTTGTGAAGGATAGGGGATTTCCCCCAGGAGATGAGAGGCGCTGCCGCGCAAGTAGGGGAGGAGGCCCGCGGCCTGGATTCCATTTTTTGAGGGAAGAAGTGGAGATGCTTCCTGCTATAGGGGCTGCACTTGATGAACTTGAGGCAAAGGAATGTATGACAGAAAAACGCAAAGCAAAATGCAGGCTTAAAACTTCGGACCTGGAAAAAGTTATTGAAGAGGAGCTTGCGAGGTGAGTTTTTTGGCGAAGGTTTTCATTTATCCTATAAATAGTCTTATTCTAGCTGACCTTGTTGAACGTTTTGGGCACAAACCCCTTACTATGATGAGCCAGATTCGAGAAAAAGTCACAAGTCTCAGCCTGGATTCTCCTCCTATAAACATTACTCCTGAAGACCCTAAACTGGGTCTTAAATATGCCGCAATTGAAGTGCCGGCTGGAGTAAGGGGAAGAATGTCGCTGATAGGTCCTCTTATAGAACAGACAGAAGCTGCAATTATAGTTGAAAATCCACCCACGGACTTTGGCTGTGTGGGCTGTAACCGCACAAATGAGCTGACGAAGTATCTGATTCGTTCAAAAGGTGTCCCTGTACTTGAGGTAAAGTACCCTGAATCTGACGAGGAAGCCCGCGATTTTGTAAACAAAATCGTAGCATTTCTGGAAACGCTGCCTAAAGAGAAATCTGAGGAAGATGAAAAGGCGAAAGAGAAAGAACCGGCAGAAAAGGAGGGCAAAAAATGAGTGGTGAAGATCCTGGACTTGTCAAGATTGCACTGGTATCCTGTGGCTCTGAGTATGCTGGAGTTCAGCCCGAGTTTGAAGAAGCCGCAGCCAAAGTAAATGCAAAATTTATCTATCCTGAAATTGATGTTGCGTCCATAGATACTATAGGTAGAGATTTCGGGCTTGAGGTTGCTAGTGGAGACCTGAGACTTATGATGGCCCGGGCAAAAGCTGTTGTTGAAGGTACAACAAATGCGGATGGAGTTTTTATTACCACCTGTTTCCGCTGTGCCGAAGGAGCTATTGTACGAAATGAGGTCAGAAGATATATCCATGAACACTCCAACATTCCGGTAATCAGTTATTCTTTTACCGAAAGCACCAGTGCAGGCACACTTCTCACTCGCTTGGAAGCTCTTACTACAATTGTCAGGCGCAAGCACCTTCTTACAAGAGAAGTTCAAACCGGGCTGACCGCAGGAATAGATTCCGGCTCAACAACCACAAAAGCCGTGGTAATGAGAAACAACAAAATAATAGGCAAGGGCTGGGTTCCCACAACGAAAGTCCTTGAAAGCGCCGAAGAAGCATACTCACAGGCTCTAAAAGAAGCCGGGGTCTCTAAGGAAGAAATTCAGGCTCTCGGTACTACAGGATACGGTCGTTTCCTTATTGGTAACAGTCTTAAAGCCCAGCTTATCCAGGAAGAAATAACTGTCAACTCAAAAGGAGCCGTTTATCTTGCTAACAAGCAAAAAGGCAGTGCAACAGTTATTGACATAGGCGGTATGGACAACAAAGCAATCTCGGTTCAGGACGGTATTCCGGGAATGTTTACAATGGGTGGTATTTGCGCAGGTGCTTCAGGACGTTTCTTTGAAATGATCTCAAAACGTCTTGGTGTAGATATTACCGAGCTGGGAGCTCTGGCAGTCAAAGGGATGCATGAAAATGTATCCATGAACAGCTACTGCATAGTTTTTGGAACTCAATCCCTTGTAAATTCCCTTGCAAAGGGAGCTACTCCTGAAGATGTAGCTGCTGCAGCCTGTTATAGTGTGGTAGAACAGATATACGAGCAGCAGTTGCAGGAAGTAGATGTTAAAGAACCTCTGATTCTTGTGGGTGGGTCTTCACTTATTGCAGGAGTCCCAAAAGCTCTTGAAGATCTTCTCAAAATCAAGGTCCTTGTGCCAGAGAACTCACACCTTATAGGGGCAGTAGGAGCAGCTTTGCTTGCTTCTGGCTTTGTGGAGGAGTGAGGAAAAAATGGATTCTCTTGAGGTCTTTGATGTCGAGTCCGCAATTGCTTCGGAGCAAGAATTTTACAGAAAGATTATAGAGGACAACCTTTCAAATCTCAAGCTTGCACCGGCGATAGGGAGAATAAAGGTGATTTTAAGACCTGAAGATTCCCTTTTTCAAATGGCAATTATCCTGAGGGATGTGGGCACTAAAGTTACAACAACCGATATTGCCGATATGGAAGCAAAACCGGTTGCTGGCGAAATAATGATTTCTATAAAAAAAGAACAGTACATTCCGGAACTTCTGGGGAAACTCTGGGAGCGCTACGGGAGAGCTAACATCAGCCAACCAGACCGCTGGACTGTGACCATAAGTACGGATAAGCCAGATCAAGAAGCAGCTTTTCTTAAAGATATGATGGTTGCAGATCCCCGGCACAGGCTTCACGAAAACCTTGTTGATTTTGCAATCCGTGTCACTCCAGAGGGTTTCAGGGTTCGGTATCACCTGTATAAAGGTAACCAGTTTGTTTTTGTGGCATCCGAGGAAGCACTAAAACGTGAATGGATCAAAGAGACGGAAGCGATGCTCGAGGAACTCATGAAAGGAGGGAAAAAATAAGATGGCAGTATTCCGACCCTATCTTTATACCGGTGGTGTCCACAAGCATGGACTTTTAATTGAGCTGCTGGAAGACCTTGGAGGTTACATAATCCAAAAAGTAGTTACGGGGACTGAAGTCAATCTTATTATGCTTGTTCCGGAAAAAGACATCCCGATAGTAAAAAAACAAGCTGATGATCTACTTGGAATGATGATAGAAGCTCCACTAACCGGAGTCGAGATTGCAGTTGTTTCGCCGACCCTTGCTTCTCACCACCTTCCACATTCAGCTTGTGATGTAGCAGAATATCTCCGTCATCCCGGAGCTAATACAAACATGATAGGACTTGCAAGAGGAATGGGGCGCAGGGTGTCTCTGTCTATGGACTACGAAAGGAAGCTTATCAATGAACACGATATTGCAGTTTTCACATTCGGATCTTTTAGCGACTGTATTATAAACAAGAAGCCAAAGCTTTTTGAAGGCATAGAAATCCCTATTGTGGTTACAGGTGGACCTGAATTAAAAACTGAGGAAGTCCACGGAGCAGACCTTTACGTTGGAAATATCGGAAGAACATCTCACAGGTTAAGGAAAGCTGAGGAGGTTAGTGCCCTTGATATACTCAACGAGGGAGTTGGAAAGATCGCTGACAATATCCGTAAACAGCAGGCAAAAGACCCACTCGCAGTGCTTCCTGCCAGAGTAATGAATGAGATAGAAAATCAGGTTCCGGAAATCCGAACTGTACTTTCTCCTGCTCCACTTACCCTCCAGCTTAATGGAGTCAGGGTCAAACTTTCATATGATGAATTCCATGAAAAAATTGAAAACCTGGAGTTTGATGAAGGAGTTACCCTTTCCGAGCTTGCGGATATTTCAAAATCAAAAATGAAAAATTATATATTGATAAAAATCAAATCTAAGTCTGACGTTGGTTTTGCAATTTGACCCGGGTTCTGTTGCATTAAGAGTTATTTGCTTTACATTTTACTGGGTTCGTGTTTCTCACTTATCCTTTAGGTTGTAAAGCTTGAAACAGAAAACGGCGTCGGAATCCTTTTTCCACGTTAATCTATGCTGGTGGTTTCGTATGGAACTTGAGGATATTGTGGAAATTCTGAAAAAGGACCCTGAGAAAGCTGTTCCTGAACTCCTTGAAGATGTCCGGAATCAGTATGGTGAAGTCCCCTACATAATGAACTTCATGAAAGATCTTCCAGAGATTTTCATTCCAAAAACACTTTATGAGAACTCCATAATGAGGGGATTCAAGAACCTAGACCCAGAGACAGTCGAACTTATTGCGATAGGTGTAGCTTCTGCCCTTCGTTGCGAGCATTGCCTGAAAATGCATATTAGAGTCGCAAAACGGAAAGGAATTAACAAAGAAAAAATATTTTATGCAATTATGATAGGAGCATCTATATCCAATGCCGCAGTACTGGCTGAAAGTACAAGAGCGCTTGCATCCGAGTTTCCGGATGACGAAAATGAAGAAGAATGCTGTTGTGACTCGAACTGTGAGATATGTAATATCTCCAAGGCCACTCTTAAGTAAATAGATAGATTCTGGATTTTAAGTAACAGATTCTGGATTGATTCAATTATATATTCATTATAAAAACTAACTCCCAGGAGTTCACTATATAAATTCGCCTTTGCGATCTTATAAATCCAGTTCACTAGGATTTCATTTAATTTTGAAAAACTTGTTCTCTGACAAAACTTGACAAAAAGCTAGTCTCTGTAAGTTCTTCCGTTAATAACCGTCCACAGATATAGATCCGTCTTTTTGCCCGGATTTTATGTGAATATATGTGACTAGTTGAAATATGTGTGAGATATTCAGGACGTATACGGGAGATCGATAGTTTTACGTCGGGTTTTTAAGGTTAATAATATTTTTATCATGGTAGATTGATTTATATTAAGTCGAGACCATATGTACAGAGTTAGATTCTATTTGCTGTTACTGACGGCACTTGTCTTACTGACCGTCTCAGTTGCATCTGAAGCAAATCCGGAAAGGATTATGGACTATCCATGGGACCACTCTCCTATTACCGTATATATTGATGACAGCGACGTTCCAGAACACTACAGCCCTACCACCTATTACGCACAAATAGAAAAGGCTATGGAATACTGGGAGGAAGGAGGAAACGGAAACCTTAAGTTTACGCCTGTTTTCAAACTTGTGGATTCGAAAGAAGCTGATATCAGGATAAGATGGGTAGAGAATCTGGAGAATGTCGAAGGAGCTCCTCCAGGCGTTGCCGGCTATGCAAGCCCCAGAGTATCTAATGGTCGATTTGTAAGAGTCGACATAGTGCTTGAGGTAGGAAACTTTCAGGGAAAGTCCTGGCGCCAGTATGGTGATGAGACAATGCTTTCTATTGCAAAACATGAATTCGGGCACGCCCTGGGCCTGGGTCACAGCAGCAATAGAAGGGATATCATGTACCCTGAACACGAGCAAAGAGAAGAGATAAATCCTCTCCTCCTGAGCAAGTACAGGCCTGTACTGAATATTGCAGCGCTTGTAGCTTTTGCAGTTCTTCTGTACTTTGGGATAAGCTGGCAGCGCAGCAGGAAAAAAAGGAAAAAACTTGAGGATAAATATTTCAAGTAAAAATTTATATGTACCTCAGAGTGAATCCAATTTAAGATTTTTATCCGAAAAATCAAAATCTGTTCCAGGATAACTTATAAAAAATATTCCTCTATTACTAAATATTCCTATATTAATATTGCAATACTACTTTTTGGTTATCCATATTTTCTAAGTCTATTTCGACTAATTGATATATAGTTACAGTAGTTACGAGTATTTACGGCCGAATATTTACGGTTTCGAATCATATTTGGCTCCCAAAAGAACGAATAGTTGTTATTACCCTCGCAACTAAAAATGTAATTATAAAAAACTTAGATGAGGTTATTGAATTCTCATCATAAAACTTAGATGAGGGTTTAAGTCCTCATCATAAAACTTATATTAGGATGTTGACTCATCATACATTTTTTACTATCTGTTCTTACTTTCTTTTATACAAAATCACAGCAAACAAGCTAACGATTCCAATAACTGATTCAAAACCTGGAGATTTTTTGCTTTCGTTTTCAGAAGTACTTGGATTTTGTGTCTGTTCAACGTTTGTTGCATTACTTACATTGTTTTCAAGACTACTATTAGATTCAGATTGAGTTTCAGATTTTGTTTCATTCAGAGTTGAACTTGGTGCTGTCTTGCCAGTTATTGCAAATGGAGAGGATAATTCCGAGGTTTCAGCTGTGAAATACAGGTACTTATCGTCTTCTCCTACGAGAGTGGTTTGTAAAGAATTCCATTTTGAATCACTGTATCCATTAAAGGTAATAGAAGACTTGTCTATATTTTTGTCTTGAACCCAGGATTTTTCAACCTTGAAATATACTTTTGCATTTTCAATATTATCGAGAGTTGCAAATCCACTGTTTCCTACCCAAATGTTTACAAATTTATACACTTCATCCGAAGGCGGTTCTGAAACTAGAGTGGACTGATTTATTAGCATCTCAACTACAGTTGTAGTTTTTCCAACAGTCTTTTTAGAATCAAAACTTATATTAATTACAGGAGTGGCATTTTGTGGGAAATCGAAATTTACAGAGTTTCCGTATGTAATAGAAGTTTGTGAAAGTTCTTTAGCTTCTACATTACTTTGAGGCTCGGGCGAACCCCCAACACCTCCACTGCTACTACCACTACCGCTACTACTGCTATGACTGTTACTATCACTGTTACTATCACTGCTACTGCTACCACTGCTTCCATCACTTGAGTCGCTCATTTCTTCCACATATATTGTTTTGTTTGACAAGCTTGTTCCGTTTTCATTGTTTGCTGTAAGATTGACAGTATAGTTTCCTGCTGTTGAATAGGGATGTTCTGGATTCTGCTCGGTTGAATTAGTTCCGTCTCCAAAGTCCCAGCTCCATTCACTTGCATTTTGTGAGGTGTCTGCAAATTGGACATCGAGACCATTGGAATTATCGGCGTCAAAGCCTGCTTCAGGAAGAACTTTCTGCTGTCCCAGAACGGTTATTTCTTGAGCTGTTGCATCCCAACCTCTTCCATTGCTCACTTCTAAAACAACTCTATAAGTTCCGGGATAATTGAAAGTATATGTTGGATTCTTTTCTTTTGAAGTATTTGTCAGTCCAAAATACCATAAAGCTGTGGTTGCATCTTTACTTTCGTCAGTAAATGTTACATTCAACGGTGCATATCCAGAAGTGGAGGATGCAGAGAAATTAGCAGTTGGTAGGCCTGTAGTATTTTTATTTCCCACTACATAATCTATCTTTTTAAGGGTATCACTTCCATGAGGTCCAACTACAATCAAAGTAACGTTGAAAACTCCATAAGCTTTAGCTCTTCCAAATCTATGAGAAGTGGTTACCAAGTTTCCTTTTCCGCTGCTGTAAGACCAATGATTAATTTGCGGATTATAAAATTCCCATTTCCAACTGGTAACTTTACCGGTCACGTTAGCAGTTAATCTTGAATCAAAAGGAACAGTCTCTTTAAGGATGTTACAAGTAAAATCATTAATTGTAAGATTACTTGTAGCTGTGACGTTGTCTGTAGCTGTGACATTGTCTGCAGCTGAAACCACCCCAATTGATGGTATAATAGCTAAAATTACTTGCAAGAATAGCATAACTAATACTATAGATGAAAAAGATTTTTTCATGTAAATCCTCCTTAGGACAAATCAAATGAATATAACTCTACATTCTTCAGTTTAGTCGAGTAAGTCCTAGTTATTTTCACTCTGTTAACAAGATAATGACCAGAAAATTTGTTCTTAGATATAAGCTTTTTTTTTCGAATAAAATTATTCAACTAGTGAAGGTCTAAAAGAAGTTCATTTAATCCGCAATTTCTTGAAATCATCCCAAATAAAGTAATAAACAAGAAAATAGTTCTTGAAGGATGTAATTACGACTATATCATGTTTTTTAAAATAAATAAAAAGTTTTTAATTAGAAGCTAATAAATGATCTTAATGTGAGTTATTAATTTTTCTTTCGAGTTTTTACTTAAAGAGCTGAATTCCAAAACTCAAAATACATTTTTTTGAAGCTTCTTTTTAAAATCGTCAATTGAGCTTCTGCTAGGAAAACATCTCTCTAATTTTTTATAAATTATACGAATAAAGATAGAAGTAAAAGTTAATTTGGAACAGGCTCAGCAGGTATCACTTTCAGGATATGCTTAAATAGGCATCTCTGGAGGCTCTTTATTTTCTGCAGCGAATCTTTTAAAAAACTCTTTAAAATGCTCGGGAAGAGTATCAAGTTCCAGAATGCTATCAAGGGAAGTCCATGCATGTTCAATATGTTCGTCGCTCAACTTTACATCAGCAATGAGATATCCCCCGTCATATACTATGGCAATTACCTTTTTGTCCGGAAGCTCAAAGGTAGCATATCCTGCAATTTCTCCGGGAACAATTGAAATCCCTGTTTCCTCCCAGACCTCTCTAACAACTGCTTCTTCAAGAGGTTCTCCACGGATCAGCTTTCCCCCTGGAAGGTCCCATTTTCCCGGATTACTGTGAGAGTTTTCCGACCGTCTGAGAAGCAGGAACTCGCCTTTCTCGTTCCGTAGAACGGCATAAATAGAAACGATGTAAGGTTTCTCCAAATTCATATAGTAATATGTGAGACTTCTTTGTCTTAAAGGCTGGCTTTTTTAATATCTTCAAAACATAACTATTCTTAAAAGTGTCTTTCTTTAATGGATTCTTACTTTCAGTTTCGAGTTTTTAACTTTAATATGGTTAAGGTTTTTAAGGTTTATATTTTATCATCGAAATGTTCTGGATACTCAGTTGATTTGTTTCAATACGGTTATATTCTCTGAGCAAATCTTCCAAACTGTAAAATCTTAAAATAATCCATATAAGTTTTCTTCCTTATAGTATTCGTTTCAAAAAAAGGAATATCAACTTAAATAAGGTATAGTAAAGAGAATATAAAGACAGGACTGACAACTCGGATCAGAGCAGAAAAGCAGGCAGAAAAGAAGGACTCAAAATGACTCCCTGGACAGGAAAAATAGTATATGTAAACCTTGACACTGAATCAGTTAATATTGTCGAAACTGATGAAAAGTTGATTCTCAAATATCTTGGAGGTAGAGGACTTGGAGTAAAACTTCTTTCTGAGCTGACAGACCCCTCTATTGATCCTTTTAGCCCTATTAATCCTCTCATTTTTACTTCAGGCCCGCTTTCAGGCATTGCTCCGATGGCTTCAGGAGCTGTTCTCACATCGAAATCGCCTTTAACAGGCACAATATTTAGCTGGAATATGACCGGGGACTTCGGGAGGGAACTCAAGAAAGCTGAAATTGATGCTCTGGTAGTTACCGGAAAGGCAAATAGGCCTTCCTATGTAGAAATCAAGGACGGAAACGTTGAAGTTGTGCCTGCAAAACAACTCTGGGAAAAGAATGTCAAGGCCTGTACTGAAGCTCTTGAAAATAAAGGCAGTGTGGCCTGTATTGGTAGGGCAGGAGAAAAACAGGTTCTTATTTCCTCTTTTGTAATCGATTCCATCCACATCGGAAGAGGGGGTCTGGGTGCGATTGCCGGCTCAAAAATGCTCAAAGCCGTGGTTGTGAAAGGAGAAAAAGAACTTTTACCTTCCGATCCTGAGGAATTCCGGAAACTTGAGACAAGAGTTTTGAAACTTTTTGATGCAAGTCCCATGCTCTCTAAAGGACTCGCAAATTACGGAACTTCTGCACTTGTGAAATTGCTAGACTATATGAACCTCATCCCCAGCAGGAACTTTACTGGAAAGAAAGTTCCCTTTGCAGATGCGCTTTCAGGAGAATCTATCAAATCTACTTTCGAGCTTGAAAATAAGAGCTGCTCTGGCTGTCCTCTGGGCTGTAAGAAAAGAATTAAAGGAGCAGGGCAGATGTTTAAAGAGATAGGACAGTTTTTTCCTGAAGGACAGTTTTTGTCTGAAGGACAGTTTTCGCTTGAAGGACAAATTTTGCCTGATTATGACTCTCTGTGGGCCTTCGGTTTTAATCTTGAGAATCCTGATCTGAACTCCGTACTTATGGCTGACAGGATATGCAAGGATTACGGGCTTGACCCGATCTCGGCAGGTTCCGCGCTAGGGGCGTGTGCAGAATTCAAAGAAGAAATAATCGAAGCTAATGAAATGAAATCTATGCTCTTTAAAATCGGGGAAGGAAGCAAATTAGGAAATGGAACCAGAAGGTACTTGTCAGGTCTTGGGAGAGAAGACTTGAGCATGGATGTGAAAGGGCTAGAACTAGGAGGTTTTGATCCTCGAGGGATAAAGGGGCAGGCCCTGGCTTATGCTACTTCCAGCCATGGGGGAGACTATCTGACTGCTTTCATGGTCGGGCCTGAGGTACTTGGAAAGCCTGTAAGTCTTAACCGTCTGAGCCTCAAAGGAAAAGCAGGTATCCTCCAGGTATTTGAGAACCTGACTGCAGTTCTGGACTCCTTTGTGTTCTGCCCTTACTCAGGTTTTGCCCTAGGTGAAGAGCTAGGTTCCGCTCTCCTACTTTCGGGTGCAGGTATGGAGATTTCGCCTGCTGAGCTCCTGAGAATTGGAGAAAGAATCTATAATCTGGAGAGAATGTATAACTTTAAAGCAGGGTTTACCCGAAAAGATGATACCCTTCCTGAAAGATTATTTGAAAACAATGGAGAGAACGAAGGGTACGGAATTCCCAGGCAGGAGTTTGAAGCTGCACTTCGGGAATATTATCATTACCGAGGATGGAATGAAGAAGGAGTGCCCAGGCCGGAGAAGTTAAAGGAGCTTGGAATTAATTTTTAATATGAAAAAACGGAAAGGTAGTGTGTTTGACATAATAACTGCAGATCGAATCATGAAATAATCTTAAAAATAAAAAGGAACTACTTTCAGTGATTTTTACTCTTCCGCATACTCTAAAAAGCAATAAATGTTATAAGGTAAAGAATTTTTCTCTTTGAAGTCCAATGTTTCCTTTAATTCAGTATTCCTTTAATCTGGATTTTTCGGAAATTTCATGCAGTTTTCCACGAAATTCAGTCAAAAGACGAAAAATCTCGCACAAGCGTTATATAGTCATGGATAATTAATCGTATTAGTTCTCGATCTGTAGATTGGCTCTGCAGGCATCCTAAGCTCGGAATACTTTCCAGTTTTTCTATCCAGGCCTTAAGTAATGTATGGATAAAATAAGAGTCAGGCTTAAAAATTAGAAAAGCCTTCTTATACTACTTTACCGGAGTCATGGAAAGTCTTCGGCAAATTCGGAATGACGTTTACAGCTCATTTATAAACATCTAAAAACGTATGGGAGAATCGTTATGAAACAGCAGGTAGAAGTAAAGGAACTCAAAGAAGGGAAATACGTAATTATCGATGACGAAGCATGTGTCATAAAGAGTATTACCAAATCCAAGCCGGGAAAACACGGGGCTGCAAAGGCAAGAGTAGAGGCTATCGGACTTTTTGACGGCCAGAAGCGCTCCTTCATAGGCTCAGTTGCAACCAAAGTATACGTCCCCATTGTGGAACGAAAGACTGCACAGGTAATCTCGATTACCGGCGACATTGCCCAGCTTATGGATATGGGAGACTTCTCAACCTTTGAGATCGTAATTCCTGATGAATACAAGGATAAGGTCAAAGAGGGCGAAGAGATTTCTTACATTACAGCTCTTAGCAAGGTCAAGCTCGATATACGAACATAAGTTTTCGAAATTAACGTGAAAACTCAGGTTAAGAGCCTGAGTCATTCTTTTTTTAAGCAAATAATTTCGTATCAGGTTAAATTATGTTTTTACCCAATTCCTTTATAGATGCTCTTGCAGACTATGAATCTGCACGTTATGTTATCTTCGGTGTGCCTTTTGATAATACCTCTTCTTACAGAGCAGGTAGCCGTTGGGCTCCTGACGCTATGCGCCAGGCCTCCGCAAATTTTGAGAGTTACAACCCGACTTTCGATATAGATCTTGTCGATCTTCCAATTTATGATGCTGGGAATCTGGAAACTTCCGCTTTGGTTGACGAAACACTTCAGAGCTTGTACGAAGCTACAAAAGACCTCCTGAATGATGGTAAGTTTCCAATTATGCTTGGTGGAGAGCATTCTCTGACCTTTGCTATGGTTAAGGCCTGCGCTGAAATCGCAGGAGAAGATTTCGGGGTTCTTGTCCTGGACGCTCACTTTGACCTGAGGGAAGAATACAGGGGCTTTAAGCATAATCATGCCTGTGTGTCCCGAAACATTCTCAATGAGGTTACTAAAAATCTTGTTTCCATAGGTATAAGAAGTGGCCCGGAAGAAGAATGGGTTTTTGCCAGGGAAAATAACCTGAAGTATTACACAGCTGATGATGTGGAATCCACAGGCATGGTAGAGGTCCTTAAAGAAGCCCTTGAGTGGCTTGACTGCAGCCAGATCTATCTTTCCCTCGATATGGATGCAATAGACCCGGCTTATGCTCCTGGTCTCGGCACGCCTGAACCCTTTGGCCTGAGTGCGCGAGATGTAAGGACTGCAATAAGGACACTCGCTCCTTTCTCAATGGCTTTTGATGTCGTAGAAATTGCCCCTGAATACGATTCCGGGCAAACCGCCATGCTTGGGGCAAAATTGATGAGAGAACTTATTGCTTCCCATGCAAAGAGTTGCAGGAAAGCATAAGCTAAGAAAATAGAAAGTTTTAGCTAAAAACTACTGGAAAAGGCGAAGTATTAAAAACCTCGGAACTTTCCCAGAGTTCAATATCTCAGGACTCATTACATCCAGAGTTCAATATCTCAGGACTCATTACATCCAGGGCTCAGTATATCCAAATTTGATACATCGAGAACCCTTTTTATTCAACGAGGTTTACATTAGTTAAGTACGCCAAATAGCTATTATCTTGTCAATTGCTATGTGCGTGTACTTTTCATTATGCTCGAGAGTGAGCACATTGTCTGCGCAGGCTTCCACTTTTCCGTTAAATACATCAGGACCCCCGCAGTAAACATCTACGACTTCGCCTAGAAGATGTTCTACTATAAAAGGCTGCATTTCTTTACACCTCGATATTTTTTCACATATCAAACTCTGGGCCACTAATTTTAGTGGCCTTTATTTCCCAAAGACTAGGGCATCAGTTCAGCTTTTCAGTTTTAGTCAGATTTAGAAGAAAATTCTCAAAACTTTCCCTTAGTCCGTTTGTTCTCTATAATTGTCCTTTATAGTGCAGGAACATCGGAACTTGAAACTTTGAACTTATTGGCCCCAGAGAGCTATTATTTTGTCAATAGCTATATGGGTGAGTTTTCCTTCACTATTGAGCGTCAGAACATTATCGGCACAGGCTTCTACATTTCCCTTGAAAACATCAGGTCCACCGCAGTAAACATCCACATCCTTGTTGAGATAGTGTTCTACTATAAACGATTGCATCATAGATTCTTTGCTCCTGCTTATTTTCTTTATAACTTGCTTATTTACCTGTTAGTTTGTTTGATGACAGAAACTGGCAGTCCGTACATCTGCAGATATCCGTTAATTGTAACTATCTTTTCATTTCATATAAATATATTTAGAAACTAAAATTGCTTTTTGGAGTGCGATGTCGTTAACTTCTGCAAAGAAAATCAACTTACTTACCCCAGAGCCTGTATAGCTCCCAGTTCTCGTTTTTGTGGAAATATAAATAGTTATATGGCTTTCTTTTCTCCGGGTTTACTTGTTTAGGGAGTTCAGGAAAGCTAGGTTTATCTGAAATATCTCATAAATTAGCTTTCAATGAAAAGAATTAAACTCAAAAAACTATCTGGGAAATATCCCTTAAAATTTCTCAATTTTAAACCATTAAGTCCTTTATCTCAGAATCAGTGAATTAACCCTTTCTTTCAGAGTTCCTGGCTTCACGGTCTTCATAGAGGAAAATTTCTTCAATACGGGCATCAAAAAGCCTGGCAAGCTTGAATGCAAGTTCAAGCGAGGGATCATATTTACCTTTTTCAATTGCATTTATGGTTTGCCTTGTAACTCCTACTTTTTCAGACAGGTTTTCCTGAGTAAGATCGTGTATTGCCCTGTAAACTTTTATATTATTTTTCATTGAAAACTCCATATTTTCACAAGCGAACGTAAACGGATATCTGACGAGATACTTCAGTAATCTGGAAACCTGTAAACTCTAACCGTCAATTTATCCTCCTGATTTCATATTAAAATACATATAAAAGATAGAGTAAAGTACAAGACTCGTACAAGCTGCGTATGACATGAAAAAACCAAAATCTGTATATTTCGGATAAGTATCCTTCATTGCTATAAGGACTGCGCCCCCTATGGCAAAACTAAGAATTATGAACTGGAATGTAATTCCTGAGGCTTTTTGACTTATCTGACGAATTCTCTCATCTTCTACAATATCTTCCAGTCTGCGTTTTGAGAGGTACATAACAGCTATGCCTCCAAAGAAGGAAGCCACGGCAAGTGCAGGATTTCCTATTAAAATTGAAAAGCTAATTACAGCTGCCATAACCATTGTAGTAAGAAATGTGATTATTTTGAACTGCTTATGTTTCATTTACAGAACCTCCATAAGGGTTTTCAATGAAAGCCGAATTCTCTCAGTATACTCATGTATATGTACACATATAAATGTCTATGTTTAATTACAATATGTAATGCAAACTTTACATATTGTACATATATCATTACATTATATTAAGTTGTCGAAAGGTTGTTCAGAGTACATGGATAAAGGTTGTTCAGAGTACATGGATAAAGGTTGTTCAGAGTACATGGATAAAGGATGATAGAAGGGCAACTAGAGGTGCAAGATTTCCATATCGAGTGGGTAGAAAGTATATTGCGCCTATTTGGCTGCTGGTGATAAAGGTCTTGAGATTATTAATATAAGCAATCCCTCTTCTCCAAAGCTCAAAGGAAGGTACAATACTGCCGGACGTGCTCGTAGTGTTGCAGTTTCCGACAATTACGCCTATGTAGCTGATGGTGATAATGGTTTTGTGACTGTTGATATTAGCAACCCTTCTTCTCCGACCCTTAAAGGAAAGTATGAAACTGGATATGCTGACTGTGTTGCAGTTTCCGGCAATTACGCTTATTTAGTTGAAGACTCTGATGGTCTTGTATTTTTGATATCAGTAATCCCTCTTCTCCAATTCGCAAAGGAAGCGAAAGCCGCCATATTGGCATTTGTAAGGCCATTTCAGTTTCAGGTAATTACGCCTATATTGCTAATTCTGGTCTTGTGATTGTTAATATTAGCAATTCCTCTTCTCCAATTGTGGAAGGAGGATTCAGTTCTTCCTGGGGAATTTTGGACGTTTCAATTTCCGGTAGTAATATCTATGTAGCCGATTCCAATAATGGTATTTTGGTATTAAAAGCCAATTTAGAACAGTCAGTAACTTCTGTTATGAATTCCAGTTTAACACAGCCTGAAAATAACACTCAGAGCCTTAAACAAGAAAATGAGAGTGCAGTAGCAAATGTTAAGCAGACGCCTGAGCAGAAAAAAGAGACCCGCGCTCCTCCAAAAGAAAGCAAAAAAACTCCAGGATTTGAACTAATTTGGGGGATTGTTAGTTTGCTAACTATATTTTACATAAAAGGAAGTAACAAAAGGTAGTTATACTGACTTTTTGGAAAAATTTCCAAAAATAAAAAAAATTATTTTTTGAAGATGTATAAAAATAATAGCAATTCTCAATGTTTTCGGTCTAACTATTCAAAAAATATATCATAATAAATATTAGAGTTTATTGATACCTAAAAATAGAATATATGTATAAAATTTATGCCTATATCTCAGTTTATTGGAATCCCATGAGTTTCAATAGTCAATCTTGAGTAAATAATTTATAGTAGTCTTGCATATTATGAACTATGCAAGATAATTTCTTAAGACAGGTTGAAATTATATTTTGTATTTGCCTGATCATTCTTTTTCTAATTTCCTGTTATAACACTTAACGGAAGAAGAGTTTACATCTTTACTCTCTTCAACGATACATGCGATTTACAGGCTCGATAATTATAACTACCAGGGTCTGGTGCTCATAATTGACTCTATAAAGCAGCCTTAAATGCCTGGACCGTAGTCTGAAAAGCTTTTCCTTACTCTCAATTATTCTTTTTGCTCGCGGTGGGACCGGATCGAGGACAAGTTCATCAAGAGTTTCTTTGACTCTGGAGTAAGTCATTTCATCAGCCGATTTCAAAAAGGCTTGCGCAGGGATGTCAATAAGGACTTTAAACATTTTAGAGCCTCAAAGTTTCATTGCTATTAAGCGGTAATGTTATCCGATTTATTTCTCAAACTTCTTTTTTTCTGAATGTTCATTTTGGTTTAATTGTTTGTTGCAGGTTCCAGCAGTGCTGAGATTATGAATAGAGATTATAAATAAGATTTTTACTGTGGTAATTCTCTTTCTCACAGTATGAGCAATACCATGTTAATCAACACAGACCAAAGATCCTACACTAATTTGGGGGTTTGTTAACATTTTTACTGCCTTAGTAATAGAATTCATTTTGCTGCCTTAGTAATAGAATTTATTATCTACAATATCTGATTTAGTTATTGTAAGAGTAATTTTTTTATCAGATTCAATATTAAACTAAAAATATTTTTATTTTCATGAATGATATATAGAGTCCAAATAATATATTATTTCTCGAAAGGTGCAAGTTTCTACGAGAAACTGTAATAGTTAAATTTGTATAATTTTTTTATAACTTTAATTATTAACGCAAAGTTTCTCATTGAATATCTTTTTTATCTTCATTATATTTTATATAAATGCCCAGAAACATAACAAAAATAACGGGTGCAAGTGCCATCATTCCAATTAAGCCGAAACCGTCTGCAATTGCATCTACACCTTCATGTGCAGATGCTAGTCCGACGGTCATTGATGTGAGAAATGTTACAGCCATAGAGCCTGTTGCAACTCCACCTGCATCGAATGCTATACTTATGAAATCTTTGTCGCAAAACCATAATAAAACAAATACGAATAGATAACCTGGGACTATTATATACAGAAAAGGGATTCCATAAATTATTTTTGCCATTGCAATGGCAACGAACACAGCAATTCCAGAGGAAAGAACATAAAGCATAAGTTTTGATCTTATATAACCATTGGAAGACTCTTCAATCTGGTAACATAATACCCTTACAACAGGCTCTGCAAAAGTTGAAAGGAATCCAAGCACGAAACCTATCGGTATTAAAATGTTTTTTTTGTCGGAATTGCCGAAAAATTCACCAATCTCTCTTCCTATAGGAAAAAAGCCACTGTATACGCCATAAAGAAATAATACTATTCCAAATCCGGCTAAAATTAATCCGGTATAAAGTTTTATTAATTGTGAAAACGGAAGCTTTAAATGTGCTTTTTGAAATAGAGCAAAAAAAATTACAAGAGGGACAAGTGACTGAATAACTTCAAAGAATACAGGCGAGATTCCCTCTGTAACTGAGTTCATGAAGACAGAACCCCCAGCAACATTACAATAACTACAGGGCCCATGGAAGCTAATCCCATGATTCCGAAATTATCTGAAAGTTCAGACTTCTTTTGTAATACTGCAACTATTCCGATTCCAAGAGCCATAATAACAGGTACAGTTATAGACCCTGTGGTCACACCTCCTGCATCGAAAGCGATTGCCAGGTATTCACTCGGTACAAAAAATGACAGCGCGAGTATAATTAGATAGCCTGCTGCAAACAGATACCTGATTGGAATTCCATAAATTGTTCTGAAAATAGAAATAACTACAAACAAGCCAACTCCAAAGGCTATAGAGATTATTATCATATTACTATCTATACTGCCCTGTGAAACTAAATTAACCATGTTACTTAAAACTCTTACATCAGGCTCCGCAATGGTTGTTAGAAACGAGAGTAGGAAGACTACTATTGCAATAAAAGCAAGTGAATTATGCTTGGGCAAATCAGCTCCTATTGCCTCACCCATTGGAAGTATACCAATCTTAACGCCTACAAGAAAAAAAATCATTCCCAGTGAGATAAGTAATATGCTCGTCAAAAAAGATGCAAGCTGGTTCAAACTAGTACCAACTAATGTCAGCATGAGCAAAAGTATTGCAAGCGTTAAAGGAAATACTGCCTGCACAACTTCAATAATAGTCTCTTTAATATCACATATCATAAAAATTTCCCTCCGCAATAGATAGAATTTACTTTACAAATTACAGATCTGAGCTGTTTAAGGTAAATTTCATCAATGAGACATATTGAAAATATCAATTATTGCTAAACTGGTGAAGTATCTTCGCCACGTTGTTAAGTTGAAAGAGCAGACGATCCATTGTATTTACATGTCTATATATATTCATTAATCTTAATATATTATGAATTTAGAAATTCTATTTTCTACAAGGATTTTTAAATTTCCTATTTCAGCTTTAGACATCTGGTTTAAATCGTAGATTTCATATCTGAATCTTAATTGCCAATTCCCCAATTAATTATATGACTAATATTATATAATACTCTTTGAGCACAAGTCTCCGTCTAAATAAAATATAGATAGCAAGTAAATTTACTTTTTCTACTCCTTGATTTTAAAATAATCCTTAACAGACCTCATTGTTATGCTATTTCTCTTTTAACCGTGGTAACGGCTAATTTTCATTGTTTAAAATTATCACTATTGAGAATAGCAAATGTCAACCAGATCTAACGAAAAAAATAAGTTTTTAAGTTAAATTCAAACTTGAAAGTCTCCAGATAGGAACATTCATAATTTCCTAAGTGGAGTTACTCATATTTCTCTGTTAGAGTGCAACATATCATAAAGTGGATGACAAATTCCAAATACTTTATCCAGAGAAACTACAAACCCAATCCCTTTTCCGGGTTCGTTGAGGTTTACAGCCTCAATAATACTATTTTTGATTTTATCCTCAATTGTCGATTCAGCTACTGTGAGGACGATTTCCTTTTCTGGTTCGATCATTAAGCCAAGAATACTTTTATTCTCATGAACTCCTGTACCGCGACCAAATAAGATTGTTCCGCCATGGGCACCGGCTTTTCTTGAAGCCTTAATTACCTCATCGCCCCAGCCTTTTTTTACAATTGTGACTATTAATACAAAATCTTTCTCATTGCACACTCTCTCTACCTCCGTTAAATCTTATGTAAACACCCAGAAGCATAACGAAAATGATGGGCGCCAGTGCTATCATCGCAATCAGGCCAAAGCCGTCTGCGACAGGATCTGTCCCCTCGTATGATGTAGCCACTCCTACAGCCATTGACATCAGAAAAGACACAGCCATCGGACCTGTTACAGCTCCTCCTGCGTCGAATGCAATACCCACAAAATCTTTGTCACAAAGCCATAACAGAATAAGGACAAATAAATAACCTGGAACTATTATGTATATGAAAGGTATCTTATAGACAATTTTTACCATTGAAATCGCAGACAACATAGCAACTGCGAAGGAAAGCATATAGAGCATAAGATTTGATCTTATATAGCCACTGGAAGATTCCTCAACCTGATAACACAATACTCTTACAGAAGGTTCCGCAAAAGCAGCAAGTAAACCAAGAACAAAACCTAGAGGAATTAAAAAGCTCTTCTTAGAATCTCCAAAGAACTCCCCTATCTTCGTTCCTGCAGGGAGAAATCCGTTATTGACTCCATGAAGAAATAAGATCATACCAAATGCAGTGAAGGCTAGCCCTATATAAAGTCTTACTAATTGTGATAATGGCAGCTTTAAATATAATATCTGAAAGGATGTGAAGAAAATTATTAGAGGAGCAATTGATTGGATAACTTCAAAAAACATGAGCCAAAATCCCGTAATTTCTAAACTCATGAAGACAGAACCCCCAGTAGCATGAGACTCAATATGGGACCTATAGTCGCTAGGCCGATAAGTCCAAAACCATCAAGTTCAGATCTATCTTGCAATACTGAAGCTATCCCGACTCCAAGGCCAATAATCACAGGCACAATCATTGCTCCTGTAGTCACACTTCCGGAATCAAAGGCAATTGCCAGATAATCAGCAGGTACAAAGAAAGACAGCATGAGTATGATTGAATAACTTCCTGCAAACAGATATTTGATCGGAAATCCAAAGATTATTCTCAGGATGGAAATAACCATAAGAAAACCTACTCCAAAGGATATAGAAATTATCAGTAAATTGTTATCTATACTCCCTTGTAAAGCTGAGTTTATCATGCTAATTAAAACACTTACATTAGGTTCCGCTACAGCTACAAAGGACGAGAGTAGAAACACCATCACTGCGATAAAAGCCAGTGAGCTGTGCTTAGGCAAATCAGCTCCTATTGCCTCACCTATAGGAAGCATACTCAGCTTAACCCCGGTTAGAAAAAAGGTCATTCCGATTACAGTTAGCACTGTAGCTATCAAAAAGGAGATCAGATCATCCAGGCCTATACCGACGAACACAAGCAACAGTAACACGACTACAAGTGTTAAAGGAAATATAGCTTGGACGACTTCCTGAAAAGTTTCTTTAACATCACGCATCATGAAAGTTCCACCAGATAGATAAATAAGCACTTAATTAAGCGAGCAAATAAAAATGTTTAAATAAATATAAAAATAAACACTAAATTCTAAATCTGCCACTTGTGAGTATTCAAGTACTTTTGACCCCAAAAATTTTAGAATATAAGCATTAACAATATAGTTACTATAAGTATGTAAACATTATAGCTAAGTTAAATCTTTCATTATAAACTCTCTCATTATAAATAACAAAATGGAACTTCTCTTTATTCCGCACCGTCCTCGAAAAGCTTTCTAACTTCCTCAACATTTTCAGGTGGGCTGATCACAAGCAGAATATCATCCGCGAGAATTTCAGTCTCAGCTTCCGGTCCGGGAATGATTTTATGACTACGTGAGATTGCAAGTGCGGACACTCCATAGTTCTTCCGAAGATTGAGTTCCCCAAGAGTCATTCCTGCTGATTTTGAGAATTTCCCTACCCTGATACTCCGGATTTCCACATCTGCAAAATCAAGAGCCAGATCGCAGATTTTTTTCCTGGGGATGCCAGTACTTCGAAGCATCTTATAATGGTCGGCACGTAATGTTGAAGTAAGGGAATAGATTTCACTGCTGGGAACTAAGTATCTGTGAAGTACCCTTGTGAAAAGCTCTATTGAGCTTTCAAACTCATCAGAAATGACTTCATCTGCCCCAAAATCATAGAACTTATCCAGCTCACTCAGGAAATGTGTTCTGGCAATGATGTGGATTTCCGGATTTAACCTTTGGGCAGCTTCAATTATTCTTTTAGCGCTCGGAGGATCACCTGCGGTCACGACAACAGATTTCGCGGTCTGGATGCCTGCATGTTCCAGTACAGCATTCTGAGCAGCATCACCGTAAAAAATACGCTCTTCCTTCTGCTTCTCTATCCGTACGACTTCAGGATTCATGTCAATTACTATGTAGGGAATTGAAGCTGCTTTTGCAGCAGTCACGACATTTCTACCGTTTATCCCAAATCCTACTATAATTACGTGGTTTTCAAGTTTCTCTTCAGATTCTTTTTCTTTAAATTTACTGTACCAGCCCTGTTTCAAGATTGGGGGAAAAGGCAGAAAGTCAGCAAAAGTCGTGGTTCGATACCCTATACTCATAAAAAGAGGGGTAAGCACCATAGAAAGTACTGCAACATCCAGAAATTCCTGGTACATGAGAGAGGAAATTAATCCACTTGCAGAACCTACTTTTGCAAGGATAAAGGAAAATTCTCCAACCTGTGAAAGGGAAAATCCAACCAGAATCATTGTATGCAAAGGAAAACCTATGAGAAAGGTGCTCAAACTGTTTGCCAGAGCCTTCAGAAGCAGCACAGCCAGGGTAGCAGCCAGGATCAGGAGCAGATGTTCTCTTAATATGTTGAGATCAAGCAGCATCCCTATTGAGATGAAGAAAATACTCATGAACATATCTCTGAATGGAATTAAGTTCCCAAGAGCCTGAACTGAATACTCAGATTCCGAGATGATCAGGCCAGCAAGAAAAGCTCCTAGTGCCAGAGACAAACCAACTATAGAAGTCAACCAGGCGACAGAAAGCCCTATTGCTACAACACTCAGTAGAAAAAGCTCATTATTCCGTGTCTTTGCCACCTGGTACATGATGAAAGGAACGACATATCTGGCGCTTATAAGGGTGAACATGATAAGCCCCAGCCCCTGCAGGATAAGTTCTAAAAAGGACTTCTCGGTTCCTGGAATGCCTGCAAGGACAGGAATTAAGAGAATAATTATCACTGCTGCGATGTCTTGAAAAATTAGTATTCCCAAGGAAGTTCGTCCGTGAAGGCTATAGATTTCTCCTTTTTCCTGTAAGAGTTTAAGGACAATTGCAGTGCTGCTTAATGCCACTAAAAGTCCAAGGAAAATTGACGATTCTCTGGAATTACCAAGCCAGAGGAATATAAGAGCAACGATAATTGAAGTTATGGAAAGCTGCAAACCGCCTCCAAAAATTACGATTCTGCGAAGCTGTAAAAGATCGCGCAGCGAGAATTCCATACCTATGGTAAAAAGCAGAAGTACAACGCCGATTTCAGCCAAAAGTTCGATGTTTTCAATCTCTCTAATCAGTCCAAAACCGAAAGGTCCGGCAAGAATGCCTGCAAGTAGAAATCCAATCAGTGGAGCTATTTTTAATCTTGAGAAAGTAAAAACTACAGGAATAGAAAGTCCGAAGATGATTAAAAGGTCGGTTAAAAGATTCGTTGCCATCAATATAAATTAATTTTTAAATAATATAAATGTTATTATATAGTGAACTGTCTAAATTAATTGGGACTTTACTTGGTGCTAGACGAAGTTAAAGATCGGGAAGTTTGGATTTTCCAATAATTTTTGAAGTCATGATAAGTTTCAGATGGTAACTGTTAGGAATCCAGAATTAATAATTCAGGATGAAAGCTTGTTCGAATGAAATTGTATCCAAAATCCAGATACGGACTACTGCAAATATATAAGGTACAAGCTGTTACAAAAATCGATAACATGCAAGCTACTGCAAAAAGAGAATTAAAGGAAATAGGTCTTTGTGTGGAAAAGGACATAATTCTTTGTGTGGATAAATTTTAATAAAAAAGAAACGACGAGAGGGGGACTCGAACCCCCGGGATGCAGAGCATCACGGGATTAGCAATCCCGCGCCATACCGGGCTTGGCTATCTCGTCACAAAGGACTTCAAGAAGCGCGTCCCCTTAAACGCATTTTATGTATTTAATCTTTTCCAGGGGAAGGGTTTCACAGAGACTATTTTACAAGAAGTATAATAGTTATGCTATAAAACTGAATCACCTGATGTATTCTAATTATTTTGTGTATTAAAGCGATGAGCACGCTTCAGGTCGTTGAATCTTGGAGATACCAGTAGACTGGGACCTCTTCTCCACCCCGCAGCCCCGCAAGCGATAGTTGCCCACAGTAAGTCTGCTCCCTTCCGGGCCTCGACCGGTTTCTGCAGTTAGGGTATGAAGACCTGCTCTCCAGCAAACCCGCATACCTGCACCATCCAAGCAGGACGGGGCTTCTCCGTTGAGATTCCAGGCTGGAGTCCCTTCGACGCATCTTCCCTTGGCTTCGTCCCCCGCGTATCGGCGATTTCGGGTTACAGGTAACGCCGGGCTACCCGGACTAGCTCATCAGCTATACAAAGTCACTTGTAATATATAAAGATATGCCAGTCATCTTCCTCCCGATATCTGTTTTTCATATTGGAATGTGAATATTCAATCGGTCTTGAAAGAAAAAAGCAAAGAGAGTGGACACATTAGTGAGATTATTTTTTTAAACGGATTAGAAAAATATTAAGATAAATTCAAAGGGGTTTAAAATATGTAGGGAGAAATAAATCCCCCTATTTATTTATACGTTATTTTTCAAAATAATGTGTAAATAAATCTGAAACAGCATTACACCAAAGTACCGGTAAAATAGGGAGAGTTTGGGGAATTTCTATGAGATGTGGAGTTGCAATTGACCTTGGAACAAGTGGGTATAGAGCTCAAAAAATCGATCTTGATACAGAAGAAATCCGAAGAACAGTGATAACTTTGAGGAATCCTCTCCCCGGAGCGAATGTGATGGATCATATGGATTTTGCGATTCACTATGGCCAGGACCTCGCGCACGGACTTTCTATAAACGCAGTAAAAAACTTATTCCAAGCTCTCGATGTAAAAAGCGAGGAGCTTGAAAGGCTTTCAATCTGTGGGAACCCGATTCAACTATCCATCTTCCAGGGAATAAGCATTGAAGACCTCGCTTATGCAGGAGAACGGAAGAAAAAGAAGTATAATATACAGGAGCAGGATAGAAGCGCAAGAATCATACATAGCAGTGAAATTCCCGGATTTGATGAATATGATTGTGAGATTGTAGTTCCTCCTGCAATAAAGCATGAAGTTGGAGCCGACGCCCTTGCCCTGATAATTAAATCCGGAATGCTCGATAGTGATGAAATTTCAATTGCTACGGACTACGGAACAAATGCAGAGATGGCCCTCAAAGTGAAGGATATTATTTATACGGGATCTGCAGCTGCTGGTCCTGCCCTTGAAGGACAGCAGATAAGACATGGAAACCTTGCTTCTCCTTACACCATATCAGATTTTGAATTCGAGAATGGAGGATTAAGGAACTATGTCCTGAGTGAAGAAATGAAATCAGTTCCCGGAGATATAATAGATCCGTCAACAGGGAAAATCCTTCAGGAAGGTCAGATCAAAGCCAAAGGAATTACAGGTACCGGGGTTATAGCTCTGATAGAAAAAGGAATTGAACGCGGCCTTATAGAGCTCCCAAAGATTAAAACTCCTGATGGGCTTATTCATATGCAAAACTGGATGGATTTCTCTGAGAAAGACCTGACTGAAGCCGGAAAAGCAATAGGTGCGATTCGTGCAGGACATATTACTCTCTGTTCGACTGCAGGTATTGAAATAGCAGACATTGATACGGCTTACATGGCAGGTGCTGCTGGTACCTATATGGATGCGGCAAAGGCCCAGAAAATCGGTTTGATTCCATACGCAACAGGAAAGATTTTCCAGCTTGGAAATACTTCACTTGCAGTCGCCCGTGAAATATTGCTTTCAGAAAAGAGATTATGGGAGCTTCAGGATATTGCAAGTCAGATAATAGGTACACATATAATGTTTGCAATTGCCCCTGAATTCCGAGACGTGTATGTTCTTGAGCTTGCATACTGGGAGGAAGGTATGCCTTTTAAAATGTTCAGGAAATATCTCAAAAAGAAAGGACTTCCAGAGCTAGGAGAACCTATACAGAACCCTATTATAGAAAAACGCGTGGAGAGAGATATTCCAGTTCTTGGAGAAGAAGGACTTCATGTACTTGAAAGAGTCGGGACCTATATGACTATGATTGTCGATTGCCCCGAGTGCAAAAAGTGTATTAAAGTCTGTCCAACGGGCGCTATATCAATTGACGAGGAAAACAGGGTTATGATAAGCACTGACCTGTGTGAAGGCGCCCACTGCCAGAGATGTATCAGGGCCTGTCCTCCGGAAAAGTTTAACTGGGAAAATCTTGAGGTTTTCAAACAGAAGTTGCAGGAATAAAAAGTAGCTCAGGATCCTGATCAGACGACTTCTAAATCCTCAATGAAATCTGAAAACATAGGGCAATAAATAGCTTACATAGACTTTAAAAGAGATCATAAAGAATAATATGATTCAAACTAGGGGAGAAAATAACTTCCTGCAACTCTTCAAATAAGTAAAAATTAAAAAAGGTTAGAGGAAGTAAGTTAGAGGGAATAAGCCTCACGAAGTTTTAAGACAAGTAATTCAACCTGTTCCACTGCAGTTCCTATATACTTATCTGGATTTACGAGATTCTCGATATCTGTAGCAGTTAAATATCTTGCAATATCAGGAGTTTCCAGAAGTACAATTTTGAAGTGCTGTCCAGTGTCGTGGGCTTTCATTGCTGCAGTCCTTACGAGTTCATGAGCTTCCTGCCTGCCTACTCCTCTTTTTGCAAGCTCAATCATTACAGCCTCTCCCATATTGAGGCCTCTTAGCAGTTCCAGATTCCTCCGAATGTTCTCAGGATAAAATCTGAGGTTTTCAATTACGTTTATCCCAAGCTTAAGAATATGATCCGTAAGCACGCAGGCTTCAGGGAAAACTATTCTCTCTGAAGAGGAGTTAGTCAAATCCCTTTCATCCCACAGGGTATTGTTAAGGAGTTCGGGTTCTACCATGGCCCTTACAATCCTTGCAAGCCCGCATATCTGCTCGGATTTTATTGGATTGCGTTTATGGGGCATAGTAGATGAGCCTACCTGCTTTTTTCCAAAACTTTCCTCAATCTCGGCAATTTCACTGCGTTGGAGAGTCCTGATTTCTATGCCGATCTTATCCAGAGTCGTAACCGTGTTTGCCATCCACATTACGAATTCGGCGTGCCTATCCCTCTGAATGATCTGGCTGGAAACATCTACAGCGCCGATTCCAAGGTACTGCATTGTAAGTTTCTGGATAAGAATCCCGGCTTTTCCAAAAGCAGCCTGGGTACCAACTGCGCCTGTCATCTGCCCTACGGTCGCTCTTGGAGTGAGTTGATGGAGACGGTCCAGGTGCCTTGAAATTTCCGAGGCCCATATGGCAAAACGCAGTCCATATGTTGTCGGAACTCCTATCTGCCCGTGAGTTCTCCCGCAGCAGACCGTATGCTTGTGTGCTTCGGCCTTGTCAACAAGAACCCCAAGAAGAATTTTAAGTTTATCTTCCAGAAGGTCGATTGCATCCTTAATCTGGAGAGCTGTTGCCGTATCTAGAATATCGTTTGAAGTTGCTCCGAAATGTACCCATTTTCCAGCGTTATCTCTGCACTGTTCAGAAATTGCAGTAACTACAGCCATCATATCATGATGGATCTCAGATTCAATTTCGTCAACTCTCTCAGATTTTACGGAAGAGATACTTTCAGATATAATCTCAGCCGAATCTGCGGGGATTAAACCCATATCCGCTTCTGCACGTGCAAGGGCTGCCTCGACCTGAAGGAGCTTGACAAGTCTGTTTTCCTGGCTCCATACATATTTCATTTCTGCTGTACCATACCGGTAGTCTATAGGATGAATCAACACATAAATCACCATTTATAAGACAGGGAACTTAATAAACTCTAAAGAGTTAAATTGGCCATAGAATAATTAGCCGTGGAATTATACTTGAGTCTGAAGGTTTTGGCTTTAAATAACTATTTTATCTTAAATAATAATTTTAGTTTTAAATAATAATTTTAATTTTAGATACTAATTTTAGTTTTAAATAATAATTAGCTTAAAACAATGATTTTATCGGTAAATAATTATCATCGTTATATAATTTCAATGTTAACTTTGACACAGTCCAATGTCAACTAACTAGTTAAGCCTCAACCTGCTTTAGGCACACAGGGCAGAGAATAAACAACGTAAGCAATAAATAAGCTTTGAGTTGACAGGATTAGAAAAGCGAGAATTATTCTAAGAATTAAAGAAGAGAAGTTTGCAAACTCAATAAAAGAAGGACTTTTTTAATGAAAAACGTTATATCTCTTAACATCCATTAAGCGGGCTATATACCTTATCAATATTGAAAAATAATAGCAGGTGACAAAAATGGCTCGTTTTCCAGAAGCAGAAGAAAGATTGTTAAACAAGAAAATTTGCATGCGATGTAATGCCAGAAACGCAATAAGAGCAACCCGCTGCAGAAAATGCGGTTACAGTGCTCTTCGGGTAAAATCCAAGGAATCCAAGGGAGCATGATCTTTTTTGCAGGTGGAAGCACACCTTCAGAAAATCATTGATCAGGAAGGAAAAGTTCATCTTACCCTTATCGATCCCGCTTCCCAAACGCCTGAACGAGCCGCTGAAATTGCCCTTGCAGCAGTTGAGGGAGGCACTGATGCCATCATGATAGGGGGCTCAACCGGAGCGTCGGGAACCCTGCTTGATGAGACCGTCATAAAAATAAAAGAAAAGGTAAACGTCCCAACCATTCTTTTTCCTGGAAGTTCAGCCGGGCTTAGCAGATATGCAGATGCCGTATTTTTCATGAGCCTTCTGAACTCAAGGGATATAGGATATGTGATCACAAACCAGGTGCTGGGGGCCCCGCTTGTATATAGAAGCCAGATAGAACCTATCTCCATGGCATACCTTATAGTCGAACCTGGAGGGACTGTAGGCTGGGTAGGGGACGCTAAACTGATTCCCAGAACTAAACCTGAAATTGCTGCAGTGTATGCCCTTGCAGGCAAATACCTGGGTATGCACTATACTTACCTTGAAGCCGGGTCAGGAGCTGACAAACCTATCAACCCTGAGATGATAGGAGCTGTCAAGCAAGTTCTAGGAGAAAACAAACTCATTGTTGGCGGCGGTATTAGAGATGCTGAGGCTGCAAAGCTCTGTGCATCGGCAGGTGCGGATATGATAGTTACCGGCACCGTTCTTGAAGAAGTAAAGAACGTTACTGCAAAAGTAGCTGAGATTGTATCAGCTATAAAAAGATGAACCCTAACAAAGATTTGGGACGTGCTACCTGCTTTTAAGTATGAAAGAATTTATTTAAGACTTATTTAATTCTACTTAAGATTTATAAGACTTATTTAATTCTACTTAAGATTTATAAGACTTATTTAATTCTACTTAAGATTTATTTAAGACTTATTTAGTTCTTACTTAAGACTTATTTAATTCATTCAACTCTTATTTAATTCTTACTTAACTCTACTATTTCTCTAAATTATTCATTTTTTCAGAGTACCTTTTTCGGAGTGCAGGCGTTCTATAACATTTAAACCAAATGAAGTTCTTGTATTTGCTTAATCAGGCTTTTTTAGATCAAAGCTAATGAGATTAAGCAATGAGTAATTTTTTCATGCTCCGAAACTCTTCTTTTGGCTCTAGGCTCTATATTGATTTATAACACCCCTTATGAATTTTTGAGTATGCAATTTAATTTTTGATACAGTTCAGGTTATATTACAGCAGCCGATTGTAATAAATAGTTATAAGGTAATATCTGACTCCTATTTTAGTATGAATTATAGTGGTGCAAAGCATCCGAATACTGCAGCGAAAAAATAATAAATTGTCACTCATAATTGGCAGAATTACAGAATAGATTTCGGGTCAGGCATTAACTTACGATTAACACTAAAAGGTATGATTATGCTCAGAGTTTCCAACCTGGTTAAAGATTATGAAGTACGTTCCGAAAATATAAGAGTGCTGGACCATATCGACTTTACGGTGGAGGATGGAGAAATTCTCGGGATAACAGGTCGAAGTGGAAGCGGGAAATCGACGTTGTTGCGTATCATTAGGGGAATTGAGCCCTTTCAGGAGGGAACTGTGGAAGTAGATGGAGAAATTATAACGCCTGCTTCAGGGATTGAAGGAGGAAAATTTCTGAAGAGCGTTAGCGCAATACACCTACAACGAAACTTCGGGCTCTGGAACGGACCAACGATTGAAAACATTATGAGAAAGCTGAACTACCTTCGAGTAGGGCATGAAGCTCTTCCGCAGAATGAACATCTTCCGCATAGTGTAGATAACGATTACGATGAGCTATTTATTGAAGCAATGGAGTATCTAAAACTCGTGGGCCTGGAGGATAAGGCGCTTCATTCTACTAATCTTCTGAGCGGGGGAGAAAAACAGAGAGTCGTAATGGCAAGGCAGCTTGCCGCAAAGCCAAGGGTTCTTCTCCTCGATGAACCTGTTACAATGACTGGGCCGGATACAAAACAGGAAGTTCTTGATGTAATAAAGAGCCTGAAAAAGAAGTTGAATATCCCAATTATAGTAGTTTCTCACCTTCCGGAGATTCACGCTTATCTTGCAGATAGGCTGATCTTTCTTGAGAATGGGAAAATTGCAGCTGATGGAGAACCTTCCCTGGTACTTAAAAATTTCCTAAGGGATATGAAGCCAAGGGAAGAGCTTGGGGAACCTGAAAAAAATGAAGTCTGCATAAAAATTAAAGATATCTCAAAACGCTATTCTATCATCAGGATGGGAGAAGTTCTGAATATCAAAGATTTTTCCCTCGATATTCATAGAGGAGAAATTCTAGCTTTTATCGGACCCTCTGGAGCTGGAAAAACAACCCTTATGAAACTCATAGAAGGACTTGTGAAACCAAAGAGCGGAACCGTTGAGTATCTCTGCAACGGAGACTGGGTAGATGTCACCGAATATAGCAAAAAACGCATGGAACTCAGGAGAATTATGAGTGTTATGAATCAGGAATTCTCTATGTCTGTGAACTCCACGGTAAGGGAACAGATTCGGTTTAGGCTAAGCATTAAAAAGCAAGGTGCAATTGAATACGCAAGGAATAAAGCTAGACAAATGGGGATGTCGGATGAGACCCTTGACACTATATACCGCCTTCCTGACATGCCAGAAGAAGATAAAGAAACCGCACTGCGGGAATTAAGCCTTAAAGACACAATATATTCCGAACTCTTTCCGATGATTCCAGTAACTGATGTCGATGCCTATGCAAGGCCAGTATTTGAAGCCCTTGACCTGCCAATGGAAATTCTTGACAAAACTCCTTACCAGATCAGCGGAGGTGAACATGTCAGGGCTTTCATTGCTTTGAGCCTTGCAACCTCTCCCGAGTACCTTATGCTTGATGAGCCTTTCGGAGATCTTGACCCTGTAACTCTCAGGGATGTCACAAACTCTTTAAAAAGAATCAACGAACGCTTTGGCACGACTATTGTGCTTGTGAGTCACCACATGGATTTTGTTCGAGAGGTTGCTCACAGGGCTATATTGATTGATAAAGGGGTTCTTGCAATGGATGGAAAGCCAGTAGAAGTCTGTCAGGAACTGATCGACAGGAGCAATGCTCCTTACATGGAACACAACCTGGAAGACCTTGTGGAAGGAGACTTAGGGACTAATTAAGAACTATGTAATGTTTTTTGTAGCAACCGTTGACCCGAAACCGTTGACCCGCAACCGTTGCGCCGGTTGATCACGCCTATAGGGTTTGGGGCTAAGGTTCTCAAATCCAAGTGATTCTCTGGTTTTCGATAAAACCTTTTCTCAAAAGGTTTTCACTCAAGCCTTTTTTGAAAAGGCTTGTGATCACGCCTTCTTGAAGTTTTCAATCTGGCAGTGGTTTTTCGCTCAAGCCTTTTTTTAAAAGGCTTGCGGTCAAGCAGTTTTTTTAAAAGGCTTGTGATCACGCCTTCTTGAAGTTTTAGAGTTTGTAGTGATTTTTGTTCAAGCTTTTGAAAAGGGGTTTTTTACATATGTTTTGACTATCGATACGTTTGCAATTTCTTTATGTTTTTCATCTTTGTTCAGTCAACCTTGTTCTCCTCGTACAGACGGTCCCATTCTTCATTCCCAAATTTTATGTACAGACTTGCAGGCACAATTGATTTTTCGAGTTCTCTAGTGGTTTTTTCTGAGAGTGTCTGATTGTCTACAAGTTCTCTTCCTGCGCATCTGAGGGTTTTTTTATACTTTCCCAAGAGCGGTTTTAGCATGATATTGTTTTTACCTCTGAAGATTTCTCCTTCTCCTCTGTAAATCTCAGCAACGAGTTCAGTGTGAAAAGTTCTTGCAAGCCGTTTGAAAAAAAGACTTTCAACCTCAAAGTTTGTCTGACCAGGCAGCCCGGCATTTGATATCACGGCGATTTTTGGAAGCTTTTCATAGCGTTTTGCGTGCCTGTACTCTCCCATTTTGTCCTCTTCAAAATGAGGTAAAAGTACAGGAGCAAGTCTATCTATAAAATTTTTCATAACAGCCGGGATATTGTCGAAATATACGGGGCATGCAAATACCGCAATATCTGAAGCAACAAATTTGGGAAGCAGGTCATCCATGTCGTCCCTGATTGTGCAGCTTCCAGGAGTTTTAAGCCAGCACTCGAATTTACCTTTGCAATATCCAATTTTTTTCTCGATCAAGAAAATATTTTCTGTTTCTGCTCCGGCTTCTTCTGCTCCTTTCAGGAACTCATCTACCATAATTAGAGTGTTTCCTTCTCTGCCCTTATGGCTTCCGCTGAATACTGTTATTTTCATGTGTAATCCCCCATTCCCATTGAATAATGAACCTGTGAGTTGAAGAGAATATCCCCAACAGCTTTTCTAATAAATGGCTAATTATATCATTTATGCATTTTTATTTATTTGCTTCCAGTGACATCTACAATGAGATTTATTTTCCTTTTGCTTAGTGTTTTCAGCTTTTTTTTCGTTACCGTCCTCAGCAAAATTTTTTCCGATGGACCAGGCCTTGCCAAGATGCTCACCTATTACCCAGTAATTATTATCATACATGGAAAAAACTATAGGCTTGATCTTTTCAATATCAGGAAGTTCATTGCAGAGATACCTTTCCTCTGCATAACTTTCAACAATCTCCCCTATGAAAACCTCACTTTGACCTCCTAGATCCAGAATGTCTACAAGCCTGCATTCAAGATTCACAGGACATTCCCGAATCATTGGGGCTCTTTCAAGTTTTCCATAAAAAGTTTCGAAAATTTCTGATTTATCTATCCTTTTTCCGGAGACTATACCGCAGTAATCCGTAACCTCTACCATATCCCTGGAAGGAATGTTTACACTGAAGCACTGGTTTTCCCTTATTCCTTCATTTGTATAATGCATTTTCCCAAGAGTCACCGCGATCATTGGAGGACTTGCCTGTATGACTCCGCAAAAAGCTACTGTAAGGTAATTCGGCTTTCCGTTTACACGAGCCCCGACTAGGGTAGTGGGCATAGGGTAAAGAAAATTTCTGGCTCCAATAGCCTTTTTATCTCCTGTCTCCATACTTTAGTCCTCCTTAAAGCTGCGCAGATCTGTCCTGGTACCGGCTTAAATTAATAATATCGAGTAGTATCGGCTTAAATTAACAATAGAATTCTGCCGGAAAAATTATATTGACAATACTATTTTCATTTATTCTCAAGATATATAATTAGTATTCCGACTTTTTACAATATATAAATTAGGACATAATTATTCAGAGAAAAAGTTCTCTATATAAGTTTAAATGTGAGAGTTATGGTAGAGAAATCTTCATCCTTAATGCCGCAACTTTATATGAAAGTTCACGTAATCCAAATTTAAATATTCAAACACGGTATGAAATATATGGAATATATTTGCTAACAGTTAAAGTTAAAATGTATTTCATAAGGTTCAGTTTTTAGATTTTATATGGTTTCGCTTTATATGATTTTATTTTGTAAAATTTCGTTTTATATGGTTTCGTTTTATTGATTCCTTTTTGTAAGGTTTCCAAAACTTCAGTAAATATTAATTCTCAAACACATGACAAATTACTTTTAAAAAAATAGTATAAACGCGGATATTTCTTATATATGCTAGCAATATACATATAAAAAATGAAGAGTATGTATAAGTGTTATAAACTTCGAAAGATGGTTATATTGCTTTGAGATTTTCAAATGATTTAAAGCACTTAAATTGCCTGACACAGCTGAACATTAAAAGTCTGACATTGCTAAACATTAAAATTTGCCTCTTTATATTTTATCTCATACCCTGTTCAAGCCCAGTTACATAACATTGGAACGCAATCTGATATGGAGGAGAAATACTTTGAGGAAAAATATTGTTGAAGACTCCGTTTCTTCTTTAAAAGCTCCGCAGAGTCACCAGATCTCTGCCGTATATGAGGACACTGAAGGATTGATAGAATTATTTGTTACCTATTTTAAGGAAGGACTTGAAGGGGGAGAATATTGCTTATGGTTTTCTCCGGATAAACTGGCCACTGAAAGGGCAAAAAATGAATTTATAAAGGCAGGAGTGGATGTCGAGCATTACCTCACTTCATCTCAGTTAGAATTCCTTCCTGTTAATCCGCTTCCGGAAGATCTTACTCTTCTTGCGTCAGTAGTAAAAGAACTAGCAGAAGAAGGATTTAGAAGAACCCTTTCTGGAGGATTTTCAGGGTTTAGAACAAATTTTGAGATTAAAAATACTGGTAATTCTCTTCAGCTTTGTCTTGAGACGTGTGGAAAGGTCATTGAAACAATGGCTTTGGAAAAAAATAAAAACATAACACTTCTCTATACCATTCCTCTTGAAGAACTTTCAGGTAGAGTCCTGCTCGAGTTAATGGAGGAAAGCAACGTTTTTGCCAAAAGAAAAGGAAAATTGGAGAGTTTGAGAAGTCCGGAAGAAAAAGTAGAATTGACTACTAATTTTCTCAAAGCGGAAGAAGATATGGAAACCTCAAACTGGACTAAAAATGGGTTGATAGTTAACATGAACCATGAGCTTAGGACTCCCCTTAACTCGGTAATAGGTTTCTCCGATCTGCTGCTGGAAGGAGCTTTCGGTTCTCTGAACACTAGACAGTCAAAGTACGTAAGTAATATTCTTATAAGTGGGAAAAACCTTCTGGAAATTATTAATGATCTACTTGATATATCAAGGCTCGAAGCCGGGGAAAAAAGCCTTAATTATGAAGACGTAGATGTTGCCAGCCTTCTAGGAGAGGTAAAAATGAGTCTTCTCTCATTTGCCTCAAGTAAGAAGGTTAGTGTAGAAATAAAGGTCGACGTTTCTGAGAATATCCGGGCTGACAGGACAAAGCTGAGACAGATCCTGTACAGTCTAATAAATAATGCTATAAAACTCACTCCTGAAAATAAGAAGGTTACTGTAAGTGCCCTCAAAAAAGAAGGGATGCTTGAGATTAAAGTTTCGGATAGTGGGATAGGTTTGTCAAAAGAAGATCATGAAAGGATGCTTATGCCTTTTATTCAGGCGGATCTTTCCACAACCAGAGGATACGGTGGAACTGGACTTGGACTTTATATTGCTAAAAACTTCGTAAATCTTCACGGAGGAAAAATCTGGGTGGAATCAAAGGGAGAAAAAGGCAGTACGTTTATCTTTACTCTTCCGACAAATAGTAAAGAAATAATTTGAAAGGATATTGGTTAAAGCCAAAAACAATAATCGTTTTTACGCTTTCTCAGAGTAGAACTGAAAAAGTTGAATGCAGCCTGAAACATGCGGAGCAGTTTCAGGAGATCTGCTGAGTGGCACTATCTTCAAAAATTTTCCAAAACATTTGAAACTCAATTTTCCAGAAGTTTTTGTTCTTACGGATTTTCATTTTCTGCTCTGTTTCTTCTTTCTGTAAACTAACATACCAGCAATAGCGATGACAACAAGTAGTAAACCTGGGATAATCATGCTTGAACTTTCTCCCTGAGTTTCCTCAATGGACTGAATATACATGTTGCTTACTATGTTCTCGTGCTTGTTTATTCCGTTGCTGTAATTTGCCGAAAGTGTTAGATTTATAGGCTCGGAGAAATTTCTTCCGTCATCTGATAAACTATCTGTTACTGTATTAAATTCAATCGTAAAAAGTTCGTCCGGGTTCATTGGTCCTATGAAATACTCAACAGGATAAAATGTGACGCCTTTAGCTTCAGGTTTTATACTTACAGAGCTAAGCTCGTTCGGATGTGTATTGGCTACATCGAATTCAATTGTAGATTCACCATTTGTCAGTTTAAGTTCTTTTGAAGGAATTACTCTTATGTTTGAAGAATCGACCTTTAGAGGAATATTCTTTCTGCTATTGTAATCGAAGGAGTTCCCCTCTATTGCAAGTTCAAGGTTATGAGTTCCTTCTGGAGCATCTTCTGCAACTTTAACATTGAAAGTCAACTTGATGCTATCTCCGGGTCCCAAAAGGCCCATATCTCCGTAAGGAGCATCAAGAACGACTATCCCATCAGATAAAGGTCTTAAAACTGCGGCCTGAATTCTGGCATTGGTATCAAAGTCACTCCCACCAATAGTGACAGTAGGACTACTTGCAGTGTTCGTAAGAGTCACAGTGATAGTACCCCTGTCTCCGGGCATGAAAACATCGGGGTCCGAAGTAACTTCCTTAAGTTCAACTGTGCCCTTGCTGTCAAATGTTTCAGTGCCTATTCTTATGTCAAAGCTTTTCTCACTCCAGGGACTATCTTTGCCTGTTTTTGTTCTGATGTCAATGGAACGTACTCCTTTCTGCGCATTTTTGTCTACAAAAAGGTAAAATTCCTTTGTAGCAGTTCTGCCAGGATTGAGGGATCCTACATTTTTTATGGCATTTGCCTCGGAATCAAGAGAGAAAGGATATTGAGGCACAACTTCGATGTCAACGTTGTCGGCTTTATCTCCCCCAATGTTTTCTACCTGGACAGTCAGATTCAGATATTCTCCTATTTTCGCAGGATAGGGATTTGTTTCAACTATTGTGACTTTCAGATTTGCCCTTCCAACAGCTGCAGAGGCAGGAACTGAAAAAAGCAAAGAAATCAAAAGCAAAGATAATACTAGAGGAACAAATGAATTTTTGATAATTGTCATTCTAATTCCACACCCAGATTCGCTTGAGTTTTAAAGTAAACACCAGGATTATTCCGCATTCTGAATAATTCCATCCTTTACGAGCACTATCCTGTCTGCATATCCTGCAATTTCCGGATCGTGAGTAATCATTACAATGGTTCTTCCGTCTCCATTAAGTTTTCTAAATATATTTAGAATTTCACACCCTGTCTTCGAGTCAAGATTTCCAGTGGGCTCATCTGCAAGGAGGATCGCAGGGTCATTGATAAGAGCTCTGGCAATAGCAACTCTCTGGGATTGACCACCTGAAAGCTCACCTGGTTTATGATACATTCGATCCTCGAGACCTACAAGTTTAAGTAACTCCTTTGCTCTTTCATGAGTATTAACTCCACTCCTTGTGTTAGCATAGGTTGGAAGCTCAACATTTTCAAGAGCCGTGAGTCTGGGGATCAGGTTGAATGTCTGAAAAACAAAACCGATTTCTAACCCTCTGAGCCTGGCAACTTCCTTATCAGACAGTTTATTGATATCCAGACCTTTGATTATGATTGTTCCTTCCGTAGGCCTATCAAGAAAACCTACAAGATTCATAAGTGTGCTCTTCCCTGAACCGGAGGGTCCCATTATGGCAAGGAACTCTCCCTCTCTCACTTCAAGGTTTATATCATGAAGAATTGGAACCTCCAGATCTCCAAGAGTATAGCTCTTTTTGACATCAATAACTTCAATAACGGGAGTTGTTGTTCTATGTTCGTCACTCTTCAGACATTTCGAACGGCCCAGTTTACATTTAAATGATTCTTCGTTTGAATTAACGAGACCTTCTTTAGAGGGCAGTTCTACTTCTAGTGTAGGATTATCTACTTCTGTCTCCAAGATTAAATCTCCGGGAGCAGAAACATCTTTAATCGAAGTTTTCATTTTCATATCTACTCCTTTGTTTTTAAATTAACAAGTACGTTTATTAAAATCTTAATTCTATATAATATAGTCTAATATGATTTCTATGCTTTAAACGTTAACCTTAAAGTGATTTCCCTGTGAGCTAAATTCGTCAAGTGAGTTCATGAAAATACTCTTTAAGAAGTTATTTTGAAGTTATTTGAAGTTATTTTTAGCCAATTAATACCTGGTTGAGCTGGTTAAGAATTGAAATAGAAAAGGGCTATTCTCCAAACAAAGTAAGCCCTATTCACCGGACAGATTTTCATTCATATCTTAAAGCGTCCACAGGATTCATGCGTGCAGCTTTTCTTGCAGGATATAAACCAGCAGTTATCCCAACAAGAACCGAAACTGCAATCCCTATTTCGATCAATGTTAAGGGAAATACAGGAGGAAGTTTAAGAGTAATTTCAAGAGCATAAGCTCCCAGACTACCGATTATAGTGCCTACAATTCCTCCAAAGGAACTGACCATTATAGATTCTAGCAAGAAAAGAGATAGAATATTGGAGTTGCTATAGCCTACAGATTTCATTATCCCTATTTCTCTAGTTCTTTCAGTTACGGTCACAAGCATAATATTCATAATTCCTATGGAGCCCACAAAGAGAGATATTAAGGCAAGAACAAGCAGGAAAGAACTCAAAGCATCCCCTATTTTTCCAGTCTGCTCAAGAACTTCCTCCTGATTAAAGACGTAATAGGGTTTTAAATCCTCTTCATCAATATCTCTTTCCGGCACTCCGAAATTTCTGGCTAATCTGCTATCGACTTCATCTGAAATGTCACGAACTTTTGCAGGACTTTCTGCCATTGCAAGGAAAGCTCCATAATCTTTTTCCCCGATCATCTCATTCATAGTAGAAACGGGAATGAAGACTGTCAAATCATAGTCACTGTCCTCACTCACAACAGTTGGCTTGGAATTTTTCAATATTCCTTTTACCTTAAAACTCTTCTTTACAACCGTACCGTTCTCCTGTCGAAAAGCGATCTCTACAGTGCTCCTGTGGGAAATATTCTTACTGAACTTGTCATTTGCAATATCGTATCCAAGAACAGCCGCAGCGCTATCTTTATCTGTCAGAAAAGTGCCCTCTTCCATTTGCAGTCCCTGGATTTCTTGAAAATCTTTGTTAACTCCTGCAGTATTCACATTTTTAGTTTCAGAAAGATACGTGAGATCCCCACTCATCGATTTTCTTGGAGATACGCCGGAAATTCCCGGTGTATTCTTCATTATATTGTACTCGTTATCAAAGAAGAGATTTGGCTGCTCACTAGCTGCGATAATAAAGTTAGAGCCTACAGAAGATATCTCGTCAGTAAAAAACTGGTTAAAACTGGCACCAAGAGATGCGTTAACAACTACTGCAGCTATGCCAATTACTATCCCCAATGTTGTAAGTACAGACCTTAGCTTAGCACTTCCTATACTCCCAGATGCTATACGAGCTGCCTGTGCAAATTTTATCATATTTTCCCCCACAAATATGATGTCAGCTATCCCTTCTCTTATTATTGTTTTCTTCTTCGGTAGAACATAAAAGCGGCAGGAATAGAGATTATAATAAGTCCACCGGTCAATATGGTTGTTGAATTAGACTCTGCAATTTCTGAAGTATTTGCAAATCTCAGGTCTCCTACAGTATTTGCATGTCGATTGATCCCATTATTATAGTTTGCAGTGAGACTCATGTTTATCTCTCCTTCCTTACTGGCACTCCATGAATCATTTGTGATAGCATTAAATTCAATCGTAAAAAGTTCGTCCGGGTTCATTGGCCCTATGAAATATTCCGCAGGGTAAAATGTGATGCCTTCAGCTTTAGGTTTTATACTTACCGAACTGAACTCGTTCGGATGAGTGTTCGCTACATCGAACTCGATTGTAGATTCACCATTTGTCAGTTTAAGTTCTTTTGAAGGAATTACTCTTATGTTTGAAGAATCGACCTTTAGAGGAATATTCTTTCTGCTATTGTAATCGAAGGAGTTCCCCTCTATTGCAAGTTCAAAGTTGTGAGTTCCTTCTGGAGCGTCTTCTGCAACTTTAACATTGAAAGTCAACTTGATGCTATCTCCGGGTCCCAAAAGGCCCATATCTCCGTAAGGAGCATCAAGAACAATTATCCCTTCAGATAAAGGTCTTAAAACTGCGGCCTGAATTCTGGCATTGGTATCAAAGTCACTCCCACCAATAGTGACAGTAGGATTACTTGCGGTGTTTTTAAGAGTTACAGTGACAGTACCCCTGTCTCCGGGCATGAAAACCTCAGGGTCCGAAACAAATTCTTTAAGTTCAACTGTACCCTTGCTGTTAAATGTTTCAGTGCCTATTCTTATGTCAAAACTTTTCTCACTCCAGGGGCTATTTTTACCTGTTTTTGTTCTGATGTCAATGGAACGTACTCCTTTCTGCGCATTTTTGTCTACAAAAAGGTAAAATTCCTTTGTAGCAGTTCTGCCAGGATTGAGAACTCCTATATTTTTTATGGCATTTGCCTCGGAATCAAGAGAGAAAGGATATTGAGGCACAATTTCGATATCGACATTGTCAGCTTTACTTCCTCCGATATTTTCTACCTGAACGGTCAAAGTTAAATATTCTCCTATTTTCGCAGGATAGGGATTTGTTTCAACTATTGTGACTTTCAGGTTTTCTCCCCCAACAGCTGCAGAGGCAGGAGCTGCAAAGAGCAAGGAAATCAAAAGCAAGGAAAAAAGAGTTGCTACAGTAATCTTCTTAACCATTTCCATATACTTGCACCTTCAGTTGCATTTAATTATTCCATCTTTTACCAGGACAACCCTGTTAATATATTTTGTAACCTCAGGGTAGTGTGTAATGATTACTAATGTTCTCTCATCGTTATTCAAATCCATACACATACGAAGGATTTCGGCTCCTGTTCTGGCGTTAAGGTTTCCAGTCGGCTCATTCACAAGAAGGATTACAGGATCGTTAATAAGTACACATGCAACTGAAATCCTTTTGGACTTACCTCTTGAAAGTTCTCCTAGTCTATGATGAATACGGTTATGAGGTCCCGTTACTTCAAGAGGTTCTCTTGCATAACCCTCTTGATCAATATTGATTTTCAAATTTGCAAAGGTTGGGAGCAAAACATTCTCAAGGTCAGTCAGGTGTGGAGCAAGATTAAAAATCTGCGACCCAAAACTAATTTCAAGCTTAGTAAAGTGGACAAGCTCTTGATCTGACAATCTATTGAGGTCACGATCCTTTACAAGAACTTGTTCTTCAGTAGGCCTGTCAAGGCAATCTATAAGGTTCACAAGAACACTTTTCCCTGAGCCTGATGAGCCCATTATATCCACAAGTTCTACTCTCTCAATTTTGATATCGACGTCTGAGAGCACGGGAATTTCCAGACTTTCGTTGGAAATCCCGACAATAGGGAATCCATCTTCAGGTAAACTATTTTTGATAATATTTACATCCCCCTTTCCCAAAGTTACTGAAATGTGATGAAAAATTACATCGAATAATCTCAACGTTTTTACTTATTATGTAAAGAAGTCCATTTTAACTTATGCTTTCTTAATTTTCGCCTAAAGAGTTAATTTGAAGGCAATAAATTACCGACTTCTAGCTCTGAAAGCGGAAGTCAAAAACTAAGTTTTCATGATTGACGGTTTACACACTGTTCCAGACTTCTGGATGAATTTATTACGTATAAAACGCTTTTCTTTGTCAAAAATTACTGTAAACGGAATCAAATGAAATAGAGACCGTGAAAATAGAAAGCTGCAGTTGTTTCATGATAGGAGAAGTATTTATTAAAAAATTTATAATCTTATCTAAGTATCTGTTCTAATAAACTTATACTTCTTTTATATTACATATTTTTCTTAAAAGATGATGATAGAACTAAGAAGGCTATACCATACACTTTAAAGGATTTCTTCTTTAGACCTGGGAAACAATATAATATTTAGATCTAAGTCGAAATAAATCTTAAACTTTCAAACATATTATGAGTCAAAAAAACATATATATGTATATTAAATCCTTACTCTAAACATTTAAGGAGTATTATTCATAAGGAGATGATTTTCTATTGAGCTTATATAACTTAGTATATATAGCTATATACAGTCACTGTTAGCTAAAATTTCTAACGGTATATCCTGAAATAAGAGGAAATTTACCACATGAATCTTATTAAGTGGCTGACAGTAGCCGTACGATTTGGAGGCTTGGTAAACGAAAATTATGTCAAAACTGAACAGAGGTTGCAAATAAAATTGTTATCTACAGTATGCAGGTATCGATTTAGAAAATACAAAATATAGAGGGAATAAGCATGGCATTACCAGAAATTATCTTTGGATTCGACCTTGGCCAATTATTTCAATTTGCAAACGAAATTTGCTTCTTTTTCCAGTTCTCTTAAATGAGTTTCTAAAGCAGAAGTGGAAAAGGTCTCTGCAGAGAATGACAAATTATTGTATGTTCAGATTGCAGAAGATGGGTATAACAGATGATAACAGATGATATATATAAAAATAAGGGAGTGATATTATGATATATGCTATTTTCTATTCAAATGTCAGCTATGCATATGTGGCTGAAGTATTCAAATTCTTTTACCAAGACTAATGTTAGTCAGGCTGTAAATTAAACAGTTTCTGCAGTCGGAGAATGACCATATGGTCTATTATTTCTTGACTGCAGAAAGCCGGAGGTATAACGGTAGGCGAACAAACTCAGTAGATATTGGAGAGACAGATAATATGATATACAGTATTTACTATTCACAGATCACAAAAGCCTATACAGCTGAAGTCTTCAAATTTTTCTACAGCGACTAAGCAAAAGCGTTGATTAAGAAATAAAAATAACATAAAGTTGCCTGTTTTTCAGGCAACTTCGTCTTCGCAAAAGAAACAAAATACTGCCACTTTTTTACTTCTTTTTTATTTTCTTAATATTCAAGTTTTTGAAAGCTTCTACAGTTTTAAATATAAGTTTTGAAAATATGAGATAAGAAACGGTACAAAACTTTAAGTTGTTTTTAAAAAGTTCAAAATCAGGAGAGCTTAATATTTTTTGAACACTATTGCTTCTCTCATACGGCATTTATCTCTGATAAATTTAAATAGAAACCAAAAAAAACGACATGCTTCGTAATCCTGTGTAAATGTTGTAGCAAAAGATTCTGTGTCCAAAAACTAAGAGACTATTATTTGTAAGGAGTTTTCGTTCTTCACATTATATATAAATTTAGTGTATACTCTCGTATTGATGCTCCTTAGTAGTTTATTATTGGAAAAAGTATTTTTTAATAATAAATTAAGAAATTTAATAGACAGAAACAAATATAAACAATCTAAATTTCCAAGATATAACTCTTCAAATTCACGAATCTTTTAGCTGGAAATCTTCAAGATTGTTTATACTTACCTATAGTTCCAAAGTAAATTCCTGGGAGTATAGTTTGGGAGTATGATATAAAATGGACGTCTAAGGGGGTTTGGCGAAGACACATACTATCCGAAGTAATCCGTAAACCGGGTTAAACTGGAGGAACCGGGTTAAACTGGAGGAAGCGGGTTAAACTGGAAGAAGCAGGTTAAACTGGAAGATAAGTTAATTTTAACTGAAGGAAAACGAATTAAAAAAGACAGCTTGAAAGTAGATACGTGGAGGTACTTACAATGTCAATGCTTTATTTAAGTTATACAAAAATCACCTTATTTCTAGAGATAGTAAGGTTTAAGCTGATGTACATCGATGGTTCTAGCTTTGGCGGTTTCGGAAGATTTTCCAGATGAAATAGATCCCAGGTGTTTACTAGTCAGTTACCGTTCTCTATGATATCCCAATACAGGTTTAGATTACATGCTCATGCATGAATGTGACCTGTATCATTTTTTCTTAGCAAAAGTGACTGGATTCATGTTTTTTCTAGAGAAACTACTAAAGTGATTGATCAAACAGTTATAAGAATTCAGTAGAATGAGTTTTCACATACCAGCTGTGTTCTTTTATTTGAGAATCCAATAAGGATATAGCTTAGGCAGAGGAACTGAAATTTAAAAGATATTTTTAAGAATCAATTAAAGAGGACTCAGTACCAGAAGCAAATGATGGCTATAAAATTCAAAACCACTGGACTTTGTAACTGGTCACCATTCTTGTAGTGTGATTTCAGGTTTGAAGTCTTTAGATATCGAATACTGATTTTGATGAAAACGGGATTCTTCTTGCTAATTCAGATTTTCATTCAAGAAATGTAAAAATCACTGGATTTTGGAACAGAGCCTTAAAGAGTTCTAAATAATAAGATTTTAAGGTTTTTAATGAAACCTTAGTTTGACAGTTTGATTTTTATGTGGGAAGATTGCTTTCATATCCGTTGGAATGATACATAATATTATTTCAACAAATTTTTGCCAATTTTTTACGATTCTATTTGACAGATGATTCTCTTTCTCTTGATGGCTATTTTTATGATTTTTGACCAATTATGATTTTTGACCAAAATTGTGGTATAGAATTTGACAGATGGCGTGAATCTCAGATAAAATATAGGTACTATCCCAAAAGTTAGGTGCCAAAAGTGATAAAATGGGACAAAAATCTCTACTAATTCGCTTTATAGTGATTGTGAAGCTGGAAAATCAGAGGCAATTTTACGAAATTTATGAATACTGTTAATTGATTTTTGACAAAAAATTGAAGCCTCTTACTTAATTTAGTTTATACTGTCAAACTAAGGATAAAAATTAGATTTAATCTTTTAAAGTGACAGAAGATTTGAATATTCAAACAGCTCATTCCAAAATCAGTTTTATCTTCTAAATAAATAAAAATTTTAGAGCTAATTTTTGTGATCCGAAACTCATTGATCCTTTCTTATTCGAGGCCTGGAGAATCAGTTTTGAGTTATGGAATAGACTTAAAACAAAAAGATTTGAACTTTTAATTAAAAAATAAGGCTTTGTAAAAGTCCTTAATTTCAACCAAAAGCAATTTTCCTAGTCTTAAAACCAAAAGTTCCTATGATTAATTAATTGTCACCTATAGTTATGGAAAAATCGGTGAGCTGGATGACGATCGTGAGCTTATCTAACTGCTTAATACACTGGAGGCTGGAATCCTCTTGTGCCGATTTACTCTTTATCCCATCTTATCGAGGTTTAGCTGGTTCTAGACTTTCATACCTTGCAGCCTTAAAAGGGCATAGAAAGACCTGATACAAATGACATAACCAAAGAAAAATCATCTGTAACCCTAACGATGTGTCTTTTTACCTGTTTTCCCTGCTTTAGTTGTTTATATGTAGTTTAAGACCATGTGAGGAGTTTTTATTTAGATCTAGTAAAGAGTTCCGATTCTATACTATAACTGCAGTTTTAAACTTTGGATTTTAAAATTAACCTGAAAACTGAAGTTCAGATAGATTTCTACAAAGCCGGTAATTCAGATTCCATAACTAACATAACCAAAACTTTTTCCTCAAATAAGAAGTAGCAGAGAGTAATAGTTGGTAATTTCGTAGGAAAGAAACCTGAAAAACAAAGTTTTGAAATCAAGTTTTTAAGCCTATTCCGTGTTTTCACTATTTAGTCCAAGAAAGAGCAAGACTCAAAGCATCCTCTTGAAAAGTGTTACGCATAGTTATATAGTGTTTTACTGTGTTTTGTTAAGCTTAACTGAAGGATATATCTAATTAAGATGCCTGGAGTTATGATTCATAACTGTTTTCTAAATAAAAACTGATTGTGTATCTAAATTTCTCTCCAAATATAAATTAAATAAATATTTCATATGTAATTTAAATAAGTATAAAAACATGGTGTTAAATGGAAACACTTTCCAGCTTTCAAGAAAAATTAAAAAAATAAGCAAATCGTGGAAATTATATATCTACTTTATTAAATCTCCACATTGCAGCAGATAGCATTACAAGGGCGAAGAAAATGAGGCCGAGGAAAGCCACAACTATATCTACTGTAGTATAGATATAGTGATTTCCCATCACGGAGAAATTGGTCCCCAAAGCAAAATAACGAATTCCACCTGCCAGAAGGGTCAGCGGGTTAAACATTGATAGAACCTTGAGGAAAGTAGGAAAGCCGTCAATGGGATAAAGGGCGTTACTTACGAAGAAAATGGGCATGCTAACCAGGGTGAGAATAGACTGCATTCCTTCTGGATTTTCAACGGTAATTGCAATTGAACCTGATAGAAAAAGGAAGCCTAGAGTAAAAATTGCCACAAGTAACATAATACCCACCATTGAGATGAGAGTTTCAATGAGGGTATATCCCTTAAAGAATTCCATTCCTACAAGTTTTCCAAACCCTATTATTATGAAAGTTTGGAATAAAGCTTTAGTCACAGCGGAAAGTCCGATACCTAGAATTATATGAGACCTGGGAACTGGACTTGCAAGAGTTTCCCTCAAAAGGCTAAACTTTTTGTCAAACATGAGGGTGGTTCCTCCAAACAAACTGCTGAACAACACATCCATTGCAATTATTCCTGCACCCATATACGAAATATACGCGACTACTGGAACTCCAGGTTCACTTGGAACAAGTGAAGTTAATTTTTCAAAACTATCTGACATAGCAAGCCCAAAGAATGCCAGCCACATTACAGGCTGGACCATTGAAGTGATGAGCATTGATTTATATCTGAAGTATTTCACCATCTCTCTCCAGTATATAGCACGAAATTCAAAGCTCATTTAGAAACCACCGCCGTTTCTATTTCTTGTTGTTTTTCATTTGCATTTGCATTTGCATTTGCATTTCCGTTTCCATTACCTTCCCTTAATTCATGTCCTGTATAATGAACAAAAACATCATCCATTGACGGTTTTTTAATATTTACAATTATAATCTCTATCCCCCCTCCCCGAATTTTATCCATAATTTGAGGAAGCACATGTGTGACATCCTCTCCGATCATAATTCTCAGGGATTTTGTATCTTCTGTTACATTTTTAACTGACGCCAGTGACCTTAATATCTCTGCAGCAGCCTTATTATCACTTGTTTCCAGGTAAATAAGGTCTTTACCAAGTTTATTCTTCAACTCATTGGAGGTTCCAGTTACGATTATTTTCCCATGGTCAATTATGCTTATTCTGTCGCTCAACTGATCGGCTTCTTCCATATAGTGTGTTGTCAGGAATATGGTAGTGCCCTCTCTCTTAATCTCTCTAAGGTATTCCCACATTCTCATTCTCGTCTGGATATCGAAACCTATCGTTGGTTCGTCAAGAAAAAGGACTGCAGGTTTTGTCATCAACCCTCTTGCCAGCTCAAGCCTTCGCTTCATGCCACCGCTCAGATCTTTTCCCAGGGTATCCTTTTTACTTTCCAGATCTGTAAGTTTTAAAAGTTCCTCGATGCGTTTACTTCTTTCTTTTTTTTTCATCGAGTAAATCCTGCCATGATATTCAAGATTCTCAGATACTGTCATTTCATGATCGAGACAAAGCATCTGGAAAACAATGCCTATCGACCTCCTTACTGAGTTTGGTTCCTTTGCAACATCATACCCGTTAACTCTCGCTTCGCCTTTCTGGAGTTTCCTGAGTGTGGTGAGGATATTAATAACAGTACTCTTTCCCGCTCCGTTTGGGCCAAGAAATGAGAAAATCTCTCCTTGCTTTACAGTAAAACTGATATTGTCAACAGCTTTTATAGAACCGTATGAATGCTCAAGATTGTTTACTTCTATGACGTTTCCGGTCACTCGTTAATCAACCCCTTCCCTCTACCTTATTGGATCACTTCTGTCATTTATGTTAGACCCCAGTATTAGATCCCCTGTTTTAAGTGGGTATAAATTTAATTAGTAATTTATTGAAACTATTGAGTTTGAACAAATATCTTGATAGTTTTACACAACTAGTTATGCCTCAGATGGTTTATATAAATAGGAAATAAAGTTTCTAAACTAATCTCTTAGACACTGTTCTTTTTCATTTAAAATTCTCTAAAGTATCTGATAGATCATCCTGTCCAATTTTACTTCTTGAAATTTGGTTCCTAATAATTTTCCGCTTTTGTTTTCTATTAAAAAGTTTTTTCTTTATTACATGACAAATAGAAGATTAAAAGAATATATAAGAGATATCTTTATATTATAGGACTAATTTTCGAACCATAAGTTGATTAAGCTAGAAAATAGACTTATTTTAAAAGTAATAAAGGATTTTTAATATTATTTGAATATCTGTAATTCAATAATTATAATTATAATTATATATTTCCAGATTTATGACTAGGATATATATAAATACGTTAACCAATAATGTTATTTTGGGGATAAGTAATGGTAGATACTTTGTGACTATCATCGATTATTAGTGTATATCTTAATGACTGATTTGAAAACCTGAAAATAGAAATAATTCTTCTAGAGTAAAAAAGAAAACAATACCTCTTAAATTACTGAAGATATTTTCTATGTAAAAGCTACCACAGAAGGAGTTGAGTATGCAGACAGTTACGCAATCTGCTGTCCTATAAGCCCGAAAAAAAGCAGTCGCTAATTTTCAAACCGTATACTTAAAGAAAAGGTAATTTGTCAGCACCTGTTGAGAAAGCAGTGTACGTTAAATCGAGTAAGAAGAGAGATTTTACTGGAATCTTCTTTAAGGAGAGAGTGTCATGGAAAGTGCAGTACCCAGAGTATTGAAAACTCCAATACTAGCAATGTATCATGATGATAAACATCAATATCTTACTTTGGAAGTTGAACTTCCCGATGTAGAAAGTGAGAATATTACACTTTTAATGCATGAAAACAGTTTTTATCTAAAAGCATTCAGTAAAACCGTAGAGTACTTGGGATCTTTTTTTCTGGATGGGCCTGTAGATCCAGAGAAAGCAGTTGCAGCCAACAATGGAGGAATGCTTACTATCAAAATTCCTTATAAAGAGGATTTTACGTGTGCAAGGTATGTTCCGATTGAGTAGGACTATGAAGGAATAGATTATTGTAAAATAACTAAAAAACTTAATTTTATATCCTATTAATCTTTATTGTATTTTTATTTAATTAACAAAGATTGTTTCTATTAACACCTATTTGCATAGAGGAGATTTTATGAAAATAATAAAATGTAGTGATCTGGGGTTCAAGTGTAATTTTATGGCTGCTGGCAATGAACTGGAAGAAGTTGAAAATGCTATGCTAGATCATATAGAAAAAGAACATAAAAAAGAGCTTCAGAACATGTCCGAAGATGATATTCACCATCTGAAGCACCGAATATCGACTCTTCTAGGAAGAAGCTGTGGCTGTGGAGCTTTGTAACACGATTATATTATTTGAAAAACGAAAGTTTAACCCTGGGCATTTAGGCAAACTTTCTTTACAACTTTTTTAGTTATTAAGGATGTCATTCCAGAACTCCAGTATAAAACATGGTTCAGATAAAAGTATATCAAGTTAACTAATTTAAAAATAGTCTTAAACAGTCTATATAACTATGGTTAAAACAGCATCGATAGTTATTGCTATTAAGATTCAACGTACAATTTTAATGAGTTTATTTTTTTGACTATTATCAATAGAGTGCCTTTTTATCTGTTCACGATTAGTTATCAATTTTCTTGTTTTCATCAAAATGATATCAACCAACTTTTTTGGTAAGCTGGTAGTATGCCAGTTTAGCATGAAAATGTTGCCGTTAGCATGCATTTTCATATAGTTATGCATGTTATTCAAGGAATCGCATTTTTGTTTTCTGTAAAATTATAACTCTTAATAAGTTAGTAGTTTGAGAAGTCAATATTGAGAGAACTGAATTATGCTAAGACACAAAAATTTGACTTTTGAGAGAACTGAATTATGCTAAGTACACAAAAATTTGACTTTGAATTTATAGATAATTCGGAACATTGCCGTAGACTTAATAGTTATGACTAATTTTAGATAATAATCAATTTTGAACAAACCGTTTTTAAGTAAATTTTTAACGAAAGCAGGCTAGAGTAATTCAGGAGCTCAATAATGAGTTTTAAATCTTAGGTCATGAGTTCAGAGTCCATAGATAGTAATTAAGCAGTGCAGCAAAGCTAACCCACAGGATATAAGGAAATAGTAGATATGAAGCCATTTTTGAAATTTCTCGGAATTTCAGTATTGTCAGGAAGATTGCAAGCCAGAGAAAAATAATCTCAATAAAAGCATAATAAGGAGATTTTAGCCCAAAAAAGAGAAAAGACCAGATAACGTTAAGGCTTAACTGAATTCCGAAAATAAGCATTCCCTTTTTAACTTTTTGTTCTTGCAACCCTTTTTCCCAGACAAGATATAATGAGATTCCCATAAGTGTATAAAGTGTAACCCATACGGGAAAGAATACCTGAGGTGGCGGGGTAAAAGTCGGTTTTTCAAGCAAAAGGTACCAGTTTTCAAGAGAAGACGCTGTAAATATCGAACCTATTGCCCCTGAAAACTGGCAGAGCAATACAGAGGCAAGTAACTTGAAAAAATTAATTTTTTGAACCATACCAAACCCGGAAATAATTCTATGCCTCGATCTTTATTAATATTTGGGTTGAAAAAACTTTAAGTTTTTAATACTGCTTTTTACAGTATTTTTGCAAATACATATTGCCGGAAAAAACTCAAATCTCACTCCACATTCAGCAGTATTTTTGAAAATCAACAATTTTCCTTAAGGCATTTTATGAACAGTTTTGATTAGTTTAAACTATCTACAGATAGTTGTGAGAACTGATTGATATCATTTCTAGCCTCTAAATACGTTACATAGGTGCTTTTGCTTACTGCATAAAAGTCCGATAAATCCATGTTTAATTAGAGAGCCTATCCCAAAACCAATATAATGCCAGAATAGGAGTTATAATATTGGCGGTAATAGTAGATTAGACAATATTTTGGGATAAGCTCAAGAACTGATCGCGGAAAAAATATGAGTTTACGAAATTTACTGAGGAAAGTGAGCTCACTAAGAGACTCACTTTTTGTGTAATTAGCTTTAATGAGATTTATATACATGGGATTAGAAATATATCTGCAGAATTGGGGCTTAATCATACAAGTACTTTCAAAGATAGTACGATTTACTATATTTCTCAACAGTTTTATTTTTTATACGCGATTAAGAAAAGTATATATACTATTGTATAGGTAAAAGGATACCTAATGCCTAGTCAGGATGGGAAATCAAAATGGTGCAGATAAAAAAATGTATGACCAAAGAAGATGTGTTAGAGGCTGTAAAAGAAAGAGACGTAAAGTTTATCCGTACCCAGTTTACGGACACACTTGGCATCATAAAAAGCTGGGCAATACCTGTTGAACAGTTAGAAGAAGCCTTTGAAAGTGGAGTAATGTTTGACGGGTCTTCAATCCAGGGCTTTACAAAGATTGAAGAATCTGACATGAAACTTGTGCTTGATCCGTCTACTTTCAGGATCCTTCCCTGGAGACCTACAACTGGAGCAGTAGCCAGGATCCTTGGAGATGTGTATCTTCCTGACGGTCAACCGTTTGAGGGAGACCCCAGATATGTTCTTAAGAGCGCAATTGAGGAAGCCAAAAAAATGGGGTACTCAATGAATGTAGGTCCTGAAATGGAATTCTTCCTCTTCAGACTTGACGCAAACGGAAATCCAACCACAGAACTTACGGATCATGGAGGGTACTTCGATTTCTCTCCCCTTGACCGTGCACAAGATGTACGTAGAGATATTGATTATGCTCTTGAGCATATGGGCTTCCAGATCGAAGCTTCTCATCACGAAGTCGCACCTTCTCAGCATGAGATTGACTTTAGATTCGGTGACGTGCTGAGCACCGCAGATAATGTTATAACTTTCAAATATGTGGTAAAATCAATTGCATATCACAAAGGATATTATGCCACCTTTATGCCTAAACCTCTTTTTGGAGTAAATGGTTCAGGCATGCATACTAACCAATCCCTTTTCAAGGAAGGTAAGAACGCATTCTATGACCCAGAGGGTACAGATCAGCTTTCCCAGGAAGCAATGTACTATATTGGTGGTCTGTTAAAACACATTAAGGAATTTGCAGCTGTTACGAATCCGGTTGTTAACTCCTATAAGAGAATAGTACCCGGGTATGAGGCACCGGTTTACCTCACCTGGTCTGCAAAGAACAGAAGTTCCCTTATCCGTATTCCTGCAACTCGTGGCAATGGGACAAGAGTTGAACTAAGATGTCCAGACCCAGCGTGTAATCCTTATCTTGCCTTTGCCCTGATGCTCAGAGCTGGACTTGACGGTATAAAGAACAAGATCGATCCAGGAGAGTCGACTAACATGAACATTTTCCACCTTACGGAAAAAGAACGAGAAAATAAAGGTATTCGCTCCCTACCTGCAGACCTTAAAGAGGCAGTTGATGAAATGAAAGTCAGTGAATTCGTAAAAGAAGTGCTAGGAGAACACGTTTTCAGTAATTATCTCTGTGCTAAAGAGATGGAATGGGATGAATACAAAGCAATTGTTCACCCTTGGGAACTTGAGAAATATTTGGATATGCTGTAAGCATGCCAGAAGTCCTGAAACTCATGTGGGTACTGAAAAAATTTGATGTAGTAAAATTATGACAAAATTATGGCAAAATTAAAAGTTTGTTTGAAGAGACACACTCCTTCGAGAAGTGTGTCTTCATTTTAAAAAATAATCCCTTAACTAATAAACTATTTTTTTACTGAACGTATTCGTCAGAAAATACTAAATTTTTTAATATTTTTCAAGACTATTGCCTGAAATGAATATTAATATAAAAATGCTTCCCTTCTAAAAAATCCTATTCTTCAAGAACATCATTCTGTTTTAATAAATTTATTAAGATTTGCCCAATAAATAAATGGCACTGAAGCCCTAAAGGCAATAGTGTGGCAGTCTATTAAAAAAGATATTTTTAGATAAGAATATAGAGGGTTATAAGATAAAAATAGAAGTTAGCGAAAATTAAAAGGTTAAACCGTTGTGCTTTGCGGCATTAACTTAAAAACTTTTAACCGGAAAAAGAAACATATATATATTGTCAAATAGGTACTAAATTACTTACTTCCCTTAGTGGTGACCCTCTCGATGTATGACGATAAGTAGAACCATATGTGGAAACGTTGCGATATAATCACATTAATTAAATAATTCACATGAAACAAACTTAGTTAAAGATCCATAAATTACGAAATTGATGACAAGTCACCCCTGAAACCCAGTTTTTCAGCTGGCAAGTTTTTTGAACTAATTCTCAAAAATGAGCCACGGAAATAATTTAGAAATTATTGAGAATATATTACATTCATTCCTATCCATTTTTAGAGTGATCAAAATGTGTGGAATAATAGGCTTTATAGACCGAACAAAGTCCAGAATGGACGGGTCGAGCATAAAAGCCGCCCTCAGTCTCATGAATGAAAGAGGCAGTGGAGACGGGGCAGGCTATGCTGCATATGGAATTTATCCTGATTATGCAGACTACTATGCTCTTCATGTTTTCTTTGACAATCTAGGCGAACCCAAAAAGAAGGTAGATGAACTCCTCCAGCAATTGGGAGAAATTGTTCACCAGGAAGAAATCCCGACCACCCCACAACCTGGCATAAAGAAAGTACATACTCCCTGGAGATATTTCTTTAAGCCTTCAGAAGACCTGATGTCAGGGAAAGCGGCTTCTGAAAAAGATGTTGTTACTTACATAGTCATGGAAGTAAATGCTAATGTAAAAGGGGCTACAATCTTTTCTTCCGGGAAAAATATGGGAGTCTTCAAAGCTTCCGGTTGGCCTGAAGATGTGGCAAACTTTTACAGAATTGAAGATTACAAGGGATATATCTGGCTTGGCCACAACCGTTATCCCACAAATTCTCCGGGCTGGTGGGGAGGTGCTCATCCTTTCAACCTGCTTAATTGGTCAGTAGTACATAACGGAGAAATTACCTCATATGGTACAAACCAGCGCTATGTTGAGGGATACGGATACAAATGCACTGCACTTACCGATACCGAAGTTGTAGCCTATCTATTTGACCTGCTTGGAAGGCAGCATGATCTTTCTTATGAAATGGTTGTCAAGGCTCTTGCTCCACCTTTCTGGGATGATATTGACCGGATGCCTGCGAAAGAAGCAGAGTTGAACAGGGCAGTTCGCCTTACCTATGGATCTGCCCTCATGAATGGACCATTTGCAATCGTAGTCGGGACCGAGAATGGTATTGTTGGTTTTACTGACAGGATTAAACTGCGTCCTCTGGTAGTTGGTGAAAATGGAAACCGGCTCTATATATCCAGTGAAGAAGCTGCAATAAGAGTACTTGATCCAGAAGTTAAGAATGTATACACTCCCAGGGCAGGAGAACCAATTATAGGGAGGTTTATTGAATGACGCTCGGAAGTGTGCCCCCAAAATTTAAGGTCAGCATTGACCGCGACCAGTGCATGGACTGTGGGCGTTGTATTGAAAACTGTTCATACGGCGTGTACAGGAGAGAAGGCGACAAAATCCTCATAGAATCCAGGAAATGTACAGGCTGCCTTCGCTGTGTTGCCATGTGCCCAAGAGATGCAATCACGCTTACAGAGAAACCTGTAGACTACCGCAGCCACCCCCTCTGGTCCAGAGAAGTCAGAGAGGACATTATTAAACAGGCTCGCAGTGGAAAGATTATCCTTTCAGGAATGGGAAATGCCAGTGATTTGCCAGTTGTCTATGACCACCTTCTTCTTGACGCCTGCCAGGTTACAAACCCTAGTATTGACCCCCTGAGAGAACCAATGGAACTCAGGACTTACATTGGAAAGAAACCTTCCAAACTCAAGTTCAGAAAGACCGAAAGTGGTGACGTAGAGCTAGAAACAAAGATTGCCCCAAATCTTAAGCTTAATACCCCTATTATGATCGGCCACATGAGTTTCGGAGCTATAAGCCTGAACTCTCAGCTTAGCATGGCAAAGGCCGTAACAGAGCTCGGGACTTATATGGGAACAGGAGAGGGAGGGCTCCACGAAGCTCTCTATCCTTATCAGGACCACATGATTGTCCAGGTTGCATCAGGCCGGTTTGGTGTAAACATCGATTATCTTGAAAGAGGTGCTGCCATTGAGATCAAGATCGGTCAGGGAGCAAAACCGGGTATAGGTGGACATCTGCCTGGAGAGAAAGTAAGTGAAGAAGTCTCAAAGGCTCGCATGATCCCTATTGGCAGTGATGCAATTAGTCCGGCACCTCATCATGATATTTACAGTATTGAAGACCTTGTTCAGCTCATTAGAAGCCTGAAAGAAGCAACCGAATGGAAGAAACCTGTCTTCGTTAAGATTGCAGCTGTGCATAACGTAGCTCCAATTGCTGCTGGTATTGCTCGCTCTTCTGCAGATGCGGTAGTAATTGACGGATTCCGTGGTGGAACCGGAGCAGCTCCCAAGGTCTTCAGGGATAATGTGGGAATTCCGATTGAAATTGCAATTGCAAGCGTTGATCAGAAACTCAGAGAACAGGGAGTAAGAAACGAGATCTCAATTATTGCAAGTGGCGGGATAAGGAGCAGTGCAGACCTTGCAAAGTCAATTGCTCTCGGAGCAGATGCTGTTAATATCGGGACTGCTGCCCTTGTTGCTCTGGGCTGTCGGGTTTGCGGCAATTGTTATAGAAACCTTTGCCCGTGGGGTATTGCTACCCAGCGTCCAGAGCTTGTGAGCAGGCTTGATCCTGAGAGAGGAGCAGTTCAGGTCTCAAATCTTATTCAGGGTTGGACTGACGAACTCAGTGAGCTTATGGGTGCTGCAGGGATTAACAGTATAGAAAGTCTGCGCGGCAATAGAGACCGCTTGCGTGGGTATATGCTGGATGAAAAAATGCTTAATATCCTTGATGTACTGCCAGCGGGGGCCTGATTTAAATGAAGACGGTAAAAATTGATTCAAGAGGTATGCACTACACCCCCTTAAACCAGAAAATCAGGGCTGCGGTTGCGGACGGAGCAGAGGAAATCATACTCGATAACGTACTAGGGCAGCGTTTTATAGGAGATGGGCTTAGAGGCAATGTCCGCATTATAGTTAATGGGGTTCCAGGAGGAGACCTGGGAATGTTCATGAGCGGGCCTACATGCATTGTACATGGGAATGCTGAACATGCTCCAGGCAACACAATGGATAAAGGGATGCTCGTGATTCACGGAAGTGCAGGAGACGCAGTTGCCCACAGCATGCGAGGAGGAAAAGTCTTCATTAAGAATAATATTGGCTATCGTGGCGGCATCCACATGAAACAGTATGAAGTGGAAGCCAGACCTATACTTGTTGTAGGCGGCACAGCCCACTCCTTCCTAGGTGAGTATATGGCAGGTGGCCTGGTGCTCGTGCTCGGTATTGGCAAGGATAAAGCCATGACAGACAGGGGTATCGGAAGCGGAATCCACGGTGGGGAAATTATCATTCGTGGAGAAGTTGACGATTTCTTACTTGGGGGAGGAGCTAAAAAATTCAAGTTTACCGAAAGTGATCTTGAACGCATTGCCCCAATTATAAAGAGTTTTTGCGAGCAGTTCGGGTATGACGCCGCAGAGTTCCTGGACACCAACTACACGAAGATCGGACCTGTAAGCAGCCGTCCTTTTGCAAGTAAATACGTATGGGAGTGATCATAAATGGCAGAACAGAAACCAATCAGCAAAAGTTACCTTGACCTTAAGTCAAAAGTCTGGGACGAAGGCCTTTGCTCAGGCTGTGGGGCCTGCATTGCAGTCTGCCCTGCTGACGCCCTGTACTTCGAAACAGGCGGCGATTCAACACATCCGAAGAGTAATAACTATTGTAAAGCCGCTGTTGACGATGTTTCCTGCGGAGCCTGTTACGAAGTTTGTCCGAGACTTGAAGAACAGCCCTCAAGCTTGCTCGGAGACTATCTGGAAATTACTACCGGAAAAGCCGAGTTTAATATCCCGAAAAAGCAGAGTGGAGGAGCAGTAACAGCAATTCTTGCAAACGCCCTTGATACAGGTCTTGTAGATGCTGTAGTTACGGTCACAGAGGATCCCTGGACCCTCAAGCCGCACTCTATGGTAATAACCAAGAGTGAAGCTCTTATCGGCCAGGCAGGAAGCCGTTATAACTGGTGGGTTCCTCTTGTTTCTTCTCTTAAGGAAGCAGTTGTAAACAGGAAGTACAGGAACATTGCAGTCGTCGGAGTTCCATGCGTTGTCCAGGCAGTTCGTAAAATGCTTGAGACCGACCACCAGCTTGTGGGCCCATACAAAAAGTCCATTCGCTTCATCATGGGGCTTTTCTGCACGGAAAGTTTCGATTATGAAAAACTTGTTGCAGGCAAGCTAAAAAGTGAGTATGCTCTCGAACCCATGAAGGTCTGCCGTATTGACGTTAAAGGCAAGCTCGAAATCACCCTCAATGACGGAATGCAGTATGTAATTCCCCTTACCGAACTTGAGGACACTGTCCGCCCAGGCTGCAGCGTCTGCACGGACTTTACAGCCCTTGAAGCTGACATCTCAGCCGGTGCGGTTGGAAGCCCTGACGGCTACACCACTCTTGTTGTCCGCACTCTTGTAGGACAACACGTTCTTGAAAGCGCAGTTGCTAACAAGAAATTGAGTATAGGTGGAGAAGTCGATACCGGGATAATTGAAAAACTTGCTAAGAAAAAGCTTAAAAGAAAACCGGAGTAAAACCGGAATAATTACTTCAAAACAGATTTGAATGGAGTTATACTCCATCTTTTTTTCTTTCTATTTTTCCAAAGGCAGAACCAAGAACGTTTTAAGCATACTAAAACAAGTTTTTTCTGCTTCCAGACAATTAGAGTTCGAATAAACCTTCCAGAGGGATTTGAGCACCATCAAACATCATTTTTAATGTTTTTTTCCCAGGAACTTACTTATATAACTAATTTGTGACCAAATCATCCAACTAAAGTATAATCAATCTAAATTTGAGTTCCTTTCAAGATTTACAAAGCTATTGCGCTGATAATTGGACTATTTTGCCATAAAATTTAAGTAAACTCTTTTGATACGTGTTATCTGAGAATTAACAATGTCAAGCAGGATACTTTTCATTACATTGGCAACTTTGCTTTTTCTATCTTCCTTTGCGGCAGCAACAGTTGAAAATTTAGACGAAAGAGAATCATCAAGCAACTATACAATAACACCGTCATTTAATACTAAAATCGGACCAGTTAACAAGAATGTAGACACCCTGGCGGCCCACAATTTTGATTCCGAAATGCAACATAACAATACATCTATATCTTTTGATGTTTCTCAAACCAGACTTGAAAACTCAACCCGAATTATATCTTCTTTTGGAGAACGAAAAATTGGAAGTAAAAATGCTGCTGAAGCTTCCCTATTTATAAAAGATGAAATGGAAAAAGCAGGCCTGCGGGTTTCTCCGGAAAATTTTTCCGCGAGGGTACGTACACGAGACTTCAATTACTGGAACGTAAGCGGCACAAACGTAATGGGGATTAAAGAGGGAAAAGCTCTTAAAGACGAAATTATTCTCGTAACTGCGCATTATGATTCAAGAATAATTGTACCTCCAGAAGCAGGTTTGAAGGATATTTTTGATTCTGAGATGAGGAAGCCCTATCTCTGGCCAGTCTGGTCCGACACCTATGTTTGTGAATCGGCCAACGGAACCGGAGCGGATGACAATGCCGGAGGAGTTGCCTGCATGCTTGAACTTTCAAGGGTCTTGCAGAATGAATCATTTGACAGAACAATATATTTCATTGCTTTTTCCGGGGAAGAATACAATCTTCTCGGCAGCCAGGCCTGGATTGAAGCCCATCCTGAGTTGAAAAATGATATCGTTGCAGTTATTAATGTGGATTCTATAGGAAACGAGCCTCTCTACGTAGACTACCTTCCCCAGCATACCTGGCTTAAAGCTATTTTTGAAAACGAAGCAAAAAACTCAGGAATCAGAATTCAGTCTTTAGTTCCGGATTATTCAAACTTTATTCAACCTTTAATCGGAGGAGATCATGAAATCTTCTGGGAAAGCGATATTCCTGCAGTAGCAATTTGCCATCATAACGATAGAAACTTCCACAAGTTAAGTGACACAGTTGACAATATCGACTTTTCGATCGTCAGGAATGCAAGTGTTCTGACTGCCAAAAGTCTTATCTGTCTGGCTAGTCCTGACGAGAATCAGGCTCCATTTGTTAATATTTCCAATTCAGAGGTATCCGGAGTCTCATTTGAACTCCTCTATACTGTATCAGACCCAGAGGCCACTATTGACATCTTCTTCGACAACCAGAGCCTGGGAAATCTCCAATCGGGCAGGAACTTTTCACTTCCTGAAGGAAAACATACTATCAAAGTTACGGCAACCGACTTTTATGGAAACAGAGGCTCTGATAGCATAAACACTGTAAATGAGGAAAAGCAAAACAGGAGTTTTGAGCTTCCAGGTCAGGAAGAAAAATACTGTGGTAATTATATAATTGGGTACCCAAAAAATTTTGTGGACTCAAATAAAACTCTTTATTTTTGTCTGGATAATTTTGGGCCTCTGTATTCAGGGAATCTCTTGATTCTTACTCCAGGAAGTCATAACCTAAAAATATGGTCAGAAAATGAAAATGGAACTGTGTTTGTGGAGAATCGAATTTCTGATTTTAGAAAATATTCTATGGAACGAATTCAAGTAGATAACCCGATTGCTGATCGTAAAAATCCACTTATCTTCATCTCAGGTGTATTTGCAAGTTTGGTTGTTTTTGCATTTTATGGGAAGTTGATAAAAAGAAAATTATTGAATCTAAAAGGCTCTAAAGATGAAAAAAAATAAAAGTGAGATCAGGTTAAAACGATCTATTGGGTGATGATTGTCTTTTTTAATAGATGTCTGGTGCAAGTGGAACAAGTGTCTAAAGACTCATATTAATTATTACAATTGTTCACAGTTACTTTTTTCTCATGAATGCAAATGTTCCAAGTATGATGATCACTGTCAATAGAGGATCAGTAAATGGCACTTGTGAAGTATCTGCATTATGGACCTCACTTTCCTTAATTTCATTATTGTAGATCTGGTTATTAGTAGAGTTTTCCGTTAAAATATCTTCACTGTTATTTGACAAGAAATTATCTTTAACAGTATTGTTGCTGGAATCTCTCATAATCGAAATTCCAGTACGGCTATTATTCGTTAGAAAATTATCCTTCACTGTGTTATTGTTAGAGTCAGTTATTTGAATTCCTACAAGGCTAGAAGTTACATTGTTACTTTCTATTGTATTGTTACTGCTAGATTCAGTAAGGAGAATGCCACTATCGCTATTTGAGATCATATTATTATTTATTGTGTTGTTACTACTGTTATCTTCAATCCAGATACCGTCTTCTTCGTTCGAACTTGCATTATTATGATTCAAAATATTATTTTTGGAGCCCCAAAAATAGATGCCAAAATGGTTGTTAAAAACGTCATTGTTGATTAGAGTATTGCTATTAGAATTTGTAAAACGAATGCCTCTCTCATTGTCATAAGCAGTATTGTTTTCCAGCACATTATTATGAGAATTCTGAAGATCTATTCCAACTACATTTTGTGATAATTTATTATTACTAATAATGTTCTTATTAACTCCTTCGAGATGTATGCCAGCAACTGGGGATCTAACAAAATTTTCAGCACCAGTAATTTTAAAGCCGCTAATCGTTACGTTATTTTTAGTTACATTAAAGATATGTTCCTCGGGATTGGCAGCTTGAACAATAGTATCATCAGGATTACCAGAATTGGATTTTATGGACACCGATCTGTTAACAATTACATTCTCTGAGAAGGTTCCATTGTACACAAGAAGTGTATCACCATCATTTGCATTATTGATAGCTTCCTGAATCATTGTATAGTTCGCTTGACCGTTTTCGCTCACTGTGAGCGTAGCTGCTTCGGCAGTACCTATAATAAATAGATAAATAAACACTAATAAAAAATAAATTTTAATTCTCATAATATTGCCTCAAAAATTGAAAAAGGAAGTTACAATGTAACCTACCTGTAAAGTCTTCTGCTGTTGATTAATTGTATATATATGCTCCTCCGTCATATCCTGGATGGCCGTTCAGGTCAACGCCTTTAACTCTAATACGCCAAGAACCTGCTGTTAGGTCATAACCGGGATCATAATTAAAATCCAGGTGGGTTTCAGTACCATAGAGAGTGTCACCAGCTACCTTTGTACTACTTGAGTTTACTGGTTCGATGCTGATGTCTCCGGAAGTATCAAGGAGTGTACACTGGATCTACATCCGCTGATATTCTACCCCAGCTTTGTCCCGAGGGTATAGTAAAGCTGAATGTATCTGTTTCTGAGGTTGGATAAATCTCCATATATGGGTACGGACAATACAAGGACCCGAATTCCAACGTTCCCATCTTTAGTGTTTTCTGCTGCATTAACAACTTCTTTTGCACTTACTATCGATACGAAAGCCATGTTTACTAACAGCATTGAGAAATTAGCATTCCTGTTCCAAACTTTTTCTTTGTTATCATGCCTTTACTTTATGTATTCTACTTTAGAGGCAGAACCAAAGAAGCCTTATGAAAGGAAAAATTATTTAAAGCATCATTAATCGAGAGAGTAGTAATTTATGTGATAATATTCACCATTCAGTTTTAAATATTCAGTCTCGTTAGTATACATAATTTCAGAAAATTCATTCATATCATCATTATTGTCAAAAGGAACCTCTATTTCTTTTCCAGGATTCATTACTGCTTCTTTCACATAAGGATATTTTTCTAGATCTGTTAAATTGAATTCCACGTATTTTTCCGGTGAATCCATAATTTTTTCAGCTTTAACATACATACCTATACCAGGTTGATAAATCATTAAAAAGAAAATCAGACCAATTGCTAAAATCACAAAAGAAATTGCAACTAAAATCTTCATTTTTGCCTTCATTATATTCCTCAGAAAAATTGAAAAGAATGTGCTAACTTTTTGGGCACTATTTCTAAATGTTTAAAAATGGTTCCTGTTATTTTCTATTGTTTGGTCACAACTACTACACCAATCGTCTGTTATCATCATATAATTATAAGTCATTATGCAGTACGGAGTGGTAGCGTATTTATGATCTGGACAACGATAGTTATGAGAAGCCTCATGCTGCGCAAGGTGCCAGTCCCAACCTGAAGTTATCTGATGATCCATTAACCATGCGTCACCTCCGTTTTCAGATACGCCTCTGTGGTCTGTCCCCTGATCTGTAAAAACAGCCAGCATATCCATACCTTGTTTGTTTGAAAGCCATCCACTTTCAAGTTCAGCTTCATCGAGTAGTTCACTACAATTATCTTCACTATCAGTACTATCCCATGTTGAATATTTGCCCACTACAAAATCTATATCATGATCACTGTAGAATGCGTTGTCGGCATTTTCTATGGTATTGTATGCTTGAGTCTGCCAATTACTTCCGTAAGTACTCCTATACTCTTCATCTGCGACTATCCAAACATTAACTGTATTTGTTGTCGTTGTTGCTTTCGTTGAGAATTGTTGACTAACGTTTCTTGATGTAAAATTTTCGATTATTGCATTTTTTACATCATCAGGATAATTATCAGGAAGATTCTCCAAACTTTTGAGACTTTCAATTTGTACAGGCTCAATTTTTAGATCTTCCTTGATCATTTTCCTTATCGTCTCGTTTTGCTCAGCAAGGGTACGAAGTTCATCACCACTAAGCCTATTTAGTTCGTCACCTTTTTCAAACCAAGGTTCTACGATGTCTTTATCTTGGTTTCTTTTTGTAGTATTATCTGTTGCACTCACAGCTGGTACGAAAGCAATACTCACAAGAAGTATTGCTGCAAATATTGCACTTATTCCACTTTTATTCTTAATCATCTGCCTTACTCCTTATTTTTTAGGAGGCAGAAACAGAAAAGCCTTAAGTACCCTTAAAACTAATATTTTCCTGCCTCCAGGCAAGTGGAGTTCGGATAAACCTTCTGAGATAATTTAAGTTCCATCAAATATCATTTTTAATGTTCATATTTTTCTAGAAATTACTCTTATAATTAATTTGTGACCAAATCATCCAACTGAAAGTTTAATAGAACTTAAATTTGAACTTTTTAAGATTTACAGAGATATCTGCTAGATAATTGGATAATTTTACCATAAAATTTAAGTAAGCTCTTTTAATAAGTGTTAACAGAATAGCCAAAAATGTCAAGAAAGATATTATTTGTTATATTGGCAACCCTGATTTTTTTGTCTGTCACTACAGCAACAGTAGCTGAAAATGTGAAAAAAGTAAAAACCTCAAGCAACTATATCGTAGCATCTTCACATGATACTGAAATTTGTATCGTTGACACGGATCTAGGTATTATGACAGTTTATGATTCCGTCAGTCAGAGGGAGAAATAAATCTACATGGAAAAAACGTAGGTAGTGGTCTTACCTTTCTGGCTGTAGACCTTAATTGGGGAGATTCGACAGACTCTTTTCGGCCTAAAATATATACTCCTAATGGGTTCAGTGCTAGGTTCTTACTATGATAAATGCTGATGGAGCAGTTAACGGGAGAATTCGCCTGAATATTCAATTCAAATGGTATTTAAACGGGAACCTGGAAGTATGAAGTATATGGGTATAGGGTGACCGGAACAGAAGATTATACAATCTGAATTTACAAACAAATTAGTCAAGTTACGGGTCAACTATGTTGAAAAAGAGCTTACTTTTTATTCTTTTCCTGAGTACCCTAGGTATAACCAGTGCAGACACCGGAGGATATACTGTTGGTCCCTGCCCACCCGATGAAGAACTTGAAAAATTGGGCGATGCTGTTGACATGAGCGGGGCGGATAGGACTCTTACCTTCTGGGAATTTCCTTTGTCATTCAAGATAGCTTATATATTGGGATACCTGGTTGCTTTCGTTTCCTTCTTTAAATTAGTTCCTATAATTCTTGGTCAGATATGGAGCCTAAGTAAAAAGGTTACTCAAGTGAAAATTATTAATTATGTTCTGAGTAAGCCAGGGTGTACACCATCTGAAATATCAAGAAACCTGAAAATTAGCCTGGGGTCTATAAGATATCAAATTAAAACACTCAAAGCTGAAGGGGAATTGACCTTAACAAAGGAAGGAAAATTTACAAGAGTGTTTCAAAATTCCAATGCTTTCACAAAAAACGATAAAATAATAATAGCACATCTTAAAGGCAGTACAAGAAAACAGATACTACTCAACATTCTGGAAAATCCTGAGATTACAAATCAGGAAATCTCAGAAAAGCTGAACTTAGACAAAAGCACTACTCACTGGCATATACAAAAATTAAGGGAAGACAATGTTATTTTCTCCGAAGTAGAAGGCAAGTTTACAAAGTATTTTGTGAATCCAGCTGTGGAGTCGGAGTTGCTGAAATGGCTCAAATATTGAAACGGCTCAAATATAAACTTTGAGCAGCCTTTTCAAAGCTCTCAAATTAGAATTTTAATTTAAAAATTTATCTCCTTTTTCACTATCTGTGGATGTATATATTTTCTCATATTAGGTTGCTAATAGGATAGCACAGAACTGGTTGGAAATAAGAATAAATATGGGAGATCTTTATAAAAACAATTGTCAATTAGATCTGGATTTTTTAGAGCTAATTTGATAACCTCTATCCGCGAATTAGCACAGACGACAGTGTTTATATTAGTATTTTTTAGTTTCCCATATTCCATGTGACTATCTTATCGCATTTTTCAACAAATGATCCAGATAACCTGATTACTGAATAGAAAAAACCATAATAACCAAATTATATATAAATATTAAAAAAGCATATTTCTCCGAGCCTTTGCCTATAGTTTTACCAATTAATGAACCTACAATAACCGCACCTATAATCCTTCCGTATGTTAGATCAAGCCCTCCAAATTCAAAAAATCCGAATAGCACAAGCTCAATCACTGTTCCTATAAACAATAATTTCCGATCTTCACGATCTCACATTCCAATGATATACCGCTAGCGTCACCATAAGGTAACGGTTCATCGAGTCTATTTTTAGAAGCTCATCCTTTGTTAAAACCACGAAAATAAAATATTTTCCTTTTCTTTTTTATTCCCTGGTTTTAAGCTATCAACTTTCCCTTCTCCATTAGCCATATAATAAGACTCAGCAATCAATTTCTTTAGTTCTGGTGCTTCTTTAGTTAGATTAGTTGTGTTCCTAACTCCGTAATAAACTACGAAATAATCATCTCTCCCTTTAAGGAAAGGTTTCTCGTACACTAGAAAGTATCCTGAGGTTTCTGGACTTTTATACCCTGTTGCATTAAAAGAGTAAGGACCATAAATGGGACCCCATGCGTTTTCAGTTTCACGCCTTTCAATTACCTCTTGAAGTTCTTCACTAATATTCAGTTCCTGATAGAATACGTTACCGTTTTCTTCCAAATAATGATAAAGTGTATCTTCCCCTTTTAAGAACTCAGATTCATCGTCAAAGTACCAAACATTTATTAATTTTTCTTGAGAGTAGTTTCCTGCATTACAGTAAGGGGAAATCTTTGGAAAAAGTGATGTGCAACCCTGTTCATTTCCTTGCCAGGCTCCCGGAATATACCATCCTGGCATACCCTCTGAGGGAGGCAGTCCTGGGCCAATTGGAATAACGTCAAAAATAAGCCATACTCCAAGGAGAGCAATTATCAAAAATATTAAAAGGGCTATCTTTTTATTCACTTTCTTGGAAAACATTTGCCTGCCCCAATTCAAGAAAAATATAATGGGTGGTTAAGGCCTCACCCATGTTGCCATAGCTCCAGTCCAGCTCCCAAACGCTAAGTAGTGTACGTTACTTGTATCCCATGTATCATGTAAGTATACGTAATCTTGATTTCCATCATAATATCCTATGCAAGTTACACTATGCTCGCCATATGGCTGAGTGTAACCATTACCTGTCCCTCCATTTAGCATGCTGAGCACGAAAGGTTTATTCGCATTCACCTCGGTTTTTACCTCAGTCCATGAAACATAGATATCATTGGATGCATCAAAGTTATCATATCCATGGTTATTGCAAACTGTCTCTATACCATCATCAATTTTATATGGCCAAGTTGATCCACTTCCTGGCCAATCTGTGCCCATCGCATATGCTAATTCTCTTACTAGGTCATATCCCGTTACTAGGTAAGAATATCCGTGGCTGGCCCAATACCCTAATACCATCCCAGACGCAGTTGGAGAACAACCATAGTACCACTTATACTTAGGCACGCCACTGATTGATTTTGAACTAGAAGACGTAGAATAACTTGAGGGATCAGTCATTTCTTTTTCTAGGGTAATCCATTGTGCATTTGCGTCTTTCTTTCTTATTTCTTGTTGATGTTGTAAATATGTATTGTTAAAATAGTGGTTTTTCTTATCTGAAACATTTACATTTGACTCATTAAAGTCTACTATAGTTGAAAATGGCAAATCTACTATTACTTTTTCTTTGGCTTTACCTTTTTTATCGGTTAGGGTATACTCAGCGTAGTAAAATGTTGGGCCTAAATAAAGAGGTTTCATATCTCCAATAACCGGTTCTTCCTTGTCAGCACTCTCTAGTTTTATCTCATTAGCGCGTTCTTGTACTAATGATTTTGAACGTGTCGTAAATTCTGGTATTTCATTAGGTATCTTGCCTTTTGAAAACTCCAGAACTGGATAGTTATCCTTTGTCGCTGAAATGAAAATATATCCCACTTGTTGATTATTTTCTACAACGTTGAATGAATATGCTGACTTTTTGTTAGCAAGATTGTAATAAACCGTGGATAATTTTACAGTTGCATTTGCCCATTCTGAAAAATTAGATAAAGATCCAGAAATCTCTTTTATAGAGTAAGATGCAACTTCTTCAGCTATATCCACGCTGACCGCATTTGATGTGTCAGTCCCATTTGATTCTTCCTGTGCATTCACAGAAGGCAAAAAAGCTAAACCAACAATCAATATTGCCGCAAATATTACATCTATTCCACTTTTTTTCTTAATCATTTGTATAACTCCTAGTTGTTTTCCTAGGAGGCAGACCAAGTAAGCCTTAAGTACTCTTAAAGCTAACACCAATCATGCCTCCGGGCAATGTGGAGTTCGAATAAACCTTCCAGAGAGAATTTGAGCTCCACTGAACATCTTCTTAAATGTTCATATTTTTCTAGAAACTTACTCTTATAACTAATTTGTGACCAAATCATCCAACTGAAAGTATAATTAAATTTAAATTTGATTTTTTTAAGATTTATAGAATGATTTGCGAGATAATTGGACAATTTTACCATAAAATTTAAGTAAGCTCTTTTGATAAGTGTTAACAGGAGAGTCAAAAATGCCAAGAAAGATATTATTTATTATATTGGCAACCCTGCTTTTTTTATCTGCCACTACAGCGGGTGCTCCTTTATTAATTAGTTGATATTTTTGTCGACTTATAATTTAATAATTCTATGAGTGACCATTTTTTCTTAGTAATTCCAGACTCTTGTGCAGGCGTCTTTTTCTCAAAGACTCCATCTTCCTTTTCTTTTGTTAATCCCATATGATTCCTGCAAAAATTAAAATGAGTAATATAAAGCTTCATTTGGTTGAACAAGTATTTGGTTTTCTTGGAAAAGCCTATTGTTTTCCTTGAGATTCTATTGTTGTCTTGTCTGAAAGTTAGGTTTTGTCTTTCCAGTAAACTCGTTGATATTCTTTTTTGATCAATACTTTCACCGAAAACAACTTTCTTTTCAACTTTATGGAGCTTCTTCCCTTTCCTATTTTTGATAACTTGAGCATATTTCAGGTTTTTACTGGCTACTAATCTTGGTTTCTTTGGTCTTCCTCTCTTTCCTGTTCTAGGAAACTCCATCCATTCTCCGTATTTTTTCAAAAGAGCTTCAGAATAGAACTTTAATCCATCTGTAACGAAAATGGGTTTTGAATCTGAAAGACGTTTATCTGTACCCTCTATCAGTTCGTCTGCTACATACTGTTTTCTTGGTCCAATTTTAAAATCAATTATTAGCCTTGATTCAGGTGCAAAGCTTACCCACATCCATGCTCCATCATCTTCAACTTTGCTTCTTGGAGCAACTTTTTTTTATTATTACCCACAGCTCGTCCATCTCAACTCTAGAAACATTGATATCTTTCATCAAATCTTCATTTACATTATCACATTGTTTTGCTGCACGAGATAACCAATTACTGACTGTAACTGGTTGAATTTCCAGCACATCTGCAATACCTTCATTTGACATTCCTCTAATAGCCATTTTCAAAGCTAACTTAATGATGAATTCATCCTTACGAAGATTGTCAAAGAAAGTGTCTGTTCGATCGTTGAATACTCTGCCGCATTCGCGGCAGATGTATTTATGAACACTCCTGTTCTTGATTTGATATGTGCCGTTACCTACGATATTATTCTTTCCAGAAATACCATGAAATTTACAATCTTTGTTTGGACAGGAAACGCCAGTGAATTTTGGTTTTGGTCCTCTTTTACCCATTAAATATTATTATATTATATCTAATATATAAATATCAACTATATAATAATGGAGCACCCTACAGCGGCAGCAGCTGAAAATGTGGAAAAAGCAAAAATCTCAAGCAACTATATCATAGCATCTTTACATGATACTGAAATTGTATCGTTGACACAGATAGAGGTATTATGACAGTTTATGGTTTCTTCAGTCAGGGAGAGACAAATCTACATGGAAAAAATGCTAGCGGTGGTCTTACTCCTCTGGCTGTAGATCTTAATTGGGGAGAATCACAATACTAGTGGCTCAGTGCTAGGTTCTTACTATGATAAATGCTGATGAGCAGTTAACGGGAGAATTCACCTGAATATTCAAAATTCAAATGGAATTGAACCGGGAACTTGGAAGTATGAAATATATGGGTGACCAGGACAGAAGATTATACAATCTGAATTTACAAACGTAATTACTCAATTATGCGCTGCTATGTGGAAAATGAAATTACTTTTTATCTTGGTACTGAGTACCGCAGTAGGTACTACGAGTGCAGACACCGGAGGATATACCGTTGGTCCCTGCCCACCCGATGAAAAACTTGAAAAATTGGGCGATGCTGTTGACATGAGCGGGGCGGATAGGACTCTTACCTTCTGGGAATTTCCTTTGTCATTCAAGATAGCTTATATATTGGGATACCTGGTTGCTTTCGTTTCCTTCTTTAAATTAGTTCCTATAATTCTTGGTCAGATATGGAGCCTAAGTAAAAAGGTTACTCAAGTGAAAATTATTAATTATGTTCTGAGTAAGCCAGGGTGTACACCATCTGAAATATCAAGAAACCTGAAAATTAGCCTGGGGTCTATAAGATATCAAATTAAAACACTCAAAGCTGAAGGGGAATTGACCTTAACAAAGGAAGGAAAATTTACAAGAGTGTTTCAAAATTCCAATGCTTTCACAAAAAACGATAAAATAATAATAGCACATCTTAAAGGCAGTACAAGAAAACATATACTACTTAATATTCTGGAAAATCCTGAGATTACAAATCAGGAAATATCAGAAAAGTTGAACTTAGACAAAAGCACTACTCACTGGCATATACAAAAATTAAGGGAAGACAATGTTATTTTCTCTGAAGTAGAAGGCAAGTTTACAAAATATTTTGTGAATCCGGCTGTGGAGCTGGAATTGCTGAAATGGCTCAAAACATAACCTTCGAACAACTTTATCTCAATGTCAGTTTTCTATTAATCGATTAAACATTAGCTTTATACAAGACTTAATTATTCAAAACACAGGAATAAGTCCCGGATTATCTCCTGTAATACACTCTCCACCTTTAGCAGTTACTATGAAAGTATTTTCAATTTCTACCATTCCTATATTTTCAATTCCTTTTTTAGGTTCAAGAGCAAATACCATTCCTTCCTGGAGAGGTTCATTGTAATCCTTCTTATTTTTTACTTTGATGTTCTGTATTTTCCATTTATTTTATTGGAAAAAGAGAATATGACATTGTTTACAAGTTTCACTTTGAAAATTCACGTTATTAAACTTAATTTTCAAATCTAGAGTAATATATCGATAATCAGTTGATGTTTTAGAGTGTGTTATTTTAAAACCATGTTCGTTTGTTAAAAGTTTATTCCAGTGATATTAAAAAAATATGTCTTCTATATATCAAAATCAAAGCATTAGTTCACAACATTTTTTGGATAGGCTCTTATTAGGTACTGCCGGAAGATATTACAGTCAATACCTTCTCATTCTTTTTAAGCTCGTTTTCTATTCTTCTTTCATCGCTCTCCCAAATCCACTTCTTAGATCCATCTCCAAGAGTAATACAACAGAGGACAGAGTTTTTCACTTGAAGATTATTTTTTTTCAGTATTTCAAGGAAATTTTCATCCTGAATAGCTTGTTCAGTTACCGTAATTATATAACTATTTCCTTTTTTGATATCATGGTTAAAATATATAGGATCAGTCCAATTTTCATCTTTTCTCAATTGATCTCTTACATCCATTCTTTTATCTGCGTCTACCGTTAGGTAGTACCTTTCTGGCTGAAGGTCAGAATTATATTCTATGGCGTTCATAGCTGTGTTGTATTTTTCAAGAATGGCTTTAACTTCAGGCTCAGTGGTTCCATCTTCAAATTCAATCAATAAATGATATACTTTCGTATCTGGAGATGCGGTCAGCACCTTTTCATTCCTTTCAAGCTCATTTGCAATTTGGAATGCATCTTTCTCTGGAATGCTACCACTCTTAGATTCATCTTCTAAACCAATATAACAATAGACGGATTTTTTCATTGGAAGATTATTTTTTTCCAGTATTGCGAGAAAATTTTTATCCTGAATAGCTTGTTCCGTTACCGTTAATATATAATTACTTCCTTTTCTTACAGGGCCAGTCAAGTTTATATCATCTACCAATTCCTCTATCTCTATTGTTTTATCTCTATCTAATATCATGTAGTACCTACTTGGCGTAATATCAAAATTGTAATCTATGATGTTTATAGTCATGTTGTATTTTTCAAGAATGGCTTTAACTTCCGGCTCAGTAGTCCCCTCTTCAAATTCGATAAAAAAGCCAGCTACTTGTTTTTCTTGAACTGGCATTTTCGTATTAGCTGGTGCCTTTGTGTCAACTGCTGCACTTGTAAACAACCCCCAGAGTATTATAAGAGCTAGAACACCGCTAAAAACAGTAATTCTTTTGCTGATTTTACTCAAATTACCACCTTTTAAAAAATGAGGAGTTTTAACTCCTCACATATACACGGTAATCTTCTGAACCAAAACCTTCCATGAAAGAATAGCCATAATCTTCAGGCAATGGATCGTCAATTGCTAAATAATAATCTGGATAAGAACTTAAGTATCCACTACAAACTCTAGAGTGGCTGTCTTTTATACTTACAAATGGTCTATTATTATTAATTTCAGAAACCGCATTACTAAACGTAAAGGTTGTAACATAGACTGAATTAGGTTTATTTAATCCCGCAGTTGGTTTATAGTAATTTAACTGATTTTTATTATAAACGTTTCCGCCAATATCATAACCTGGGCCCATCTTTTGATATATGAAATTTTGGGTGTGAGTTACTCCATAGTATTTAGCAATCATTTGACCGCATGCTGGAGCACAGTAATGATCATTTTCTTGCCCATACAAAGTAGTATCAAGATACTTACTTGTGCTTGTTGCCACTGTTGTTAAGTCGTCACTAAGTTTCTTGATATCTCCCTCAGTGACCGAAGTATTAATATTAACTCCCTTTTTAATTGCTGCGCTTTCTATAAATTTGGTAAGTTCATCACTTTTTTTCCACTCTTTTAAATTTTCGTCTATTTCATTCTTCGACTTCTGTTCGTAGATTGAGCAAACTCCAGGTTTTGTTTCTGTTGTGGGTTCATCTGGTACCAAATCAAGAGTGTACGCATCTATAAATATTCTATATTCTTCTCTGTAGTCTTGTCCTTTACTACAGTCATTGCCCCTATTTTGGGATAGCTATATACAACCATCTTAGTTGATTCGATTTCTCCAGTTGAATAATCTTTTTTAGCAGTTTCTATTGACTTTTCCATAACTTCAGTAATGTTAAAGGGTATCGGGTTAAATTCGATGACCTGGATTGGCTGCCCCAGTGTTTTATTGGCACCGACGTCTATTTTACCTATTGTTTTATTATTATGTACTGAAAATTGATAATATAATTTTTGACCATTTATATCATAAAGCTCAAGTGGTTTGGGATCAATAGATGCCCCTTCCCAGCTTTCAAACTTTTGTGTATCGGTTGCTATAAACCTTATCATGCGCGTATTTGCATGCTTAAAAGCTTCCTCTGCAGTTACACTATAGTTGTTTTCTTCCTGTGCGTTAACAGTTGGTATTAACACCATACCAACCAGCAGTATTGCTAAAATTAGCATACCTATTCCTGAGTCATTTCTTGTTCTCATGCCTTTACCTCGTGTATTTTTACCCAGGAGGCAGGATAAGGCAAGCCTTAAGTACTCTTAAAGCTATCATTTTCTTGCCTCAGGGTATGTGAAGTTCAAATCTGCTCTGGAAGGTTTGTTTGAACTTCACATTCGAAAATTTCTTTTAACCCTCTTCTATATATTTATTACGATGATCAATGATTCATCAGTCTGATTAACATTCATTAAACTGATTCTCTTTTTCATCAAAATAGTGAAGTTTCAGAACTCTAACTGACGTATGAAATTCGACCTTACTTTTAGCAAATAATCTGAACATTCTTCTCTTTACTAAACAACAAAATTAGCAAAACGATACTGATATACGTGCCCCAACAAAAGAAAAGAATATATTACGACAAAACAATTTAATAAGAAAATGAGGAAAAAAAATCTGTAGATGTGGCGGCAGGAAATGAACGGCTTCGGAATTTATAGAGAAATGGGAGATGGTATTCAGGCAATATACAGGTCAAGACTTCTAACAGAGATACTTCTGTCATTAAATGAAGGCAGCAGAAAGCTTTCTCAGCTGCGTGAAATTACCGGAAGCACTTCTAAGGTTATAATTCCAAAGCTCAGGAAACTCGAAGCAGATCATCTAATAGAGATGAAAGGACGTGAGTATTTCCTGACGCCAGCAGGAAAAATTGTAGCTTTAGGAGTAGCTGACTCTTTTATAACATTTTGGACAATTAATAAATTTAAGCATTTCTGGTTGAGACATTACCTTGAAGGAATTCCCGATCCTCTGTTAAAAGAAATCGGATGTCTTTACGAGTCTGAAATCCTTAAGGATAAAGGTATGAAAGTCCTTAATGTCTACAACAATCAGTTAAAAATAATTAAAGAAGCAGATCATATATATGGTATATCGTCCGTAGTAACCGGAGGATATGCTGATTCAATCTCTGAAAGAGTGAAAGAAGGAATCCCTGTTGAGCTTATAGTTTCTCTTCATGTTGCAGAAGAGTTGAAGCAATCACCTTACTTGGAAAAAATAGAAGCACTGAAAGATTATGAAAATTTCAAATTAATGGTCATGGGTCAAGATATCAAAGTGGGGCTCATTGTTACGAATAAACGCCTTTCACTGAGCCTGTACAAAAAAGGAAACGTTGAATACGATATCAGTACAGGATTATTCAGTTCCGACTCGAAGGCCATTGAATGGGGGGAGAGGTTTTTTGATATTGTAAAGGGTAGGTAGAGTTCACAATAATGAAATTTTATTTTACAGTTATCGATCAAATCAAGAAAAATGGACATATCAGCCTTGTTTAGCCAGTTCCCTAGGTAATTGTCCAACGAACTGTTGGACTATTGCCTCTTCGGGATAAGCTTCCGCAAGCGCCGCCAGGCAAGCTGGTGGGTGGCACTTTCTAACTTATGGATTGAAAAATGTTTCTAGGTTAAGGAAAGTATTTATCGGAAAGGAAAAATGCCGTCTTCAGGCGTTTGAAAATATCATCACCTGTTAGTAAAGAACCTTCTAGATGCTTGATTCCCTGGATTCTTGATTCGCAATTAAAATATTTGAATCAATCCCGGATTATTTCCTGTAATACACTCTCCACCTTTAGCAGTTACTATGAAAGTATTTTCAATTCCTACCATTCCTATATTTTCAATTCCTTTTTTAGGTTCGAGAGCAAACACCATTCCTTCCTGGAGTGGCTCATCAAATCCTTCAGCAATCACAGGGGTTTCGTCGATTAGTAATCCAACCGCATGGCCTATGAATTTAACTTTACGGTTGCCAAAACCCATGAAGTTCTGCAGGAATTCCGAATCTAGATTATTTATTATGGTTGTGTAGATTTCCGAGGGTATAGCACCTGGTTTTAACATTGAAGCAGCTTCATTCTGTATTTCCACACATTTATTATGGGCATCTATGGCGTATTGTGGAAGCGAAGAGCCAAACATGTATGTGGTAGTTTTATCCGTGTTATAGCCTTCAACCCCGCATCCGATATCAATGAATACAAGATCTCCTTTTTTCAGTTTTCTGTCACGGCTTCCGATAAGGGGAACTGCAGGGCTCATCCCGTAAATTCCGCCAGGCCCGTTAAAGTAAGAAGGATAAATCGAGCTTTCACCGAAGCAGACATTTCCCAGGACCATCTCGGTATCAAACATTCCAAAACGGCACAATCCATGATGTCCTTCTTCAACCATAACTGAATATAGTTCGGTTGACAGGTCTACTTCACTCATTCCTTCGTGCAGCATTTCAGGTACAAGATCTTCAAGTACATGCTGATGAATCCTGCCAGCTTCTCTTGTTAGCGAGAGTTCGTATTCACTTTTTACTGCTCTGACAGCGCAAATTTGAGAGTCCGCAGATTTGACATTCTTAAAAGGGAAATACTTTTGGAACCTCTGGTACAAAGCTAGAGGAATAACTTCGGTTTCAAGGTATACCGTGCTCGGAAGCTCACTTATGCTCTTTGCAGCATCACGAAAACTGTTCATAGGCTCGATATTAGGAAATAAAGATTCGTCCAGGGCTCTTTCGTAGCTGCGGCGTACCCAGAAAGTTGCTTCTCCGTTCTTAGGGATAATTAACATTCCATCCTGCATCGTACCTGTAAAATAATAGAGGTTTATTTTACTGAAAATAACAGCTATTTCCCATTGAGGATTTGAGATATCCATCCGTTTTCTAAAATTTCTCATCCGGTTTTTTAGTTCGGTTAAAGGTACTTTTTTAATCATGTAAATTCCTTTACTAATTATCTGTTATCAATTAAGAGATATCACTTACATAGTAAATAGGCAAGAATTTCTTAGACAAGAATTTATGAGCAAATATAGATAGTAAATATATGTAATAATTTTTGTTTTTCATAACACTATAATTTTTCAGTGATTTTTAAAAATATACCTTTTGCAGTGATTTCTTCAAAGGTAAAAAGTAACTTTAAGACCAGTTAACCTTAGGGCCAGTTAATTTCAGGGCTAGTAAGATCTTAGTTCGTTTCTCAAAATAAAAAGAATAACTAGAATGAAAACAAATTAAAAAGAAATAAAAAGTAAAAAGAAATGAAATGTAAAAACAAAAAGAGTTTTTTGAAAAGGGGTTATCATGTTAGGAAAATTTGAAGATCTTTTTAAAAAAGCATCAGAGGTCGGGCTCAAGGCTTACTTTGTGGATGCAGATGACATTCCGATTGAGAACAGGATTGCTCTGAAATGTGCTTATGGCTGTAGAGGTTACGGAAAGAGATTGAGCTGTCCACCTAATGTTATATCGGTGGAGGAGTTTAGAAAAATCATAGGAGAATACAATAGTGCACTTCTACTTGTCGATGAGTGTGATACTTCACTGGTATCGGACATCCTTGAAGCCTGGGGAGAAATTCGTAAAGATTCTTTCCATAAAATGTTAGAGCTCGAACATGAAGCTTTCAGGGAAGGTTTTACTTTTGCTCATCTCCTTAGACCCGGCTCATGCAACGAGTGCGATGTCTGTAACCTTAAAGAATGCATAAAGCCTGAATTGAGGCGCTTTGCACCTGAGGCTGTAGGAGTAAACCTTCAGAAGGCAATGGAAAAGGCAGGACTTATACTTGAGTTTTGCAAACCTGAGAAAACAGTGTGTGTAGGAATTTTGCTGCTTGAGTAAAAATTCAAGCAAAATGAATTACGCATATTTCAAAACCTTTTAAATTTCCATCTAAAATATCGAAAAATTAAAAGAAATACTAAATGAAAAAAGCGAAATTAATAAAAGAGTTTAGCTTCATAGTCCAGGAGAAACATCCTGATTAATAAAAATAATTTAAAAGTTTGAGTTGCCATACACAACGTTCTAATTTAATTAGTGATTATTCTAATTTAATTAGTGATTATTCTAATTAAATTAGCGATTATTCTAATCTCATTAACGATCGCAATTTAGTTAACAAAGATATAAAGTATACTACTTTCTAACATACTTTATGAAATCTATAGCAAACTGGAGGTTTTTTCAAATTGAGTTCTAAAATGTTAAAAATAGCTGTCTTAGGAGGAACTGGCAATATAGGAGAAGGTATGGTGCTCAGGCTGGCCCTTCAAAATCTTATGGCTGAAGGTGTAAAGAACGAGATCATTATAGGGTCCAGATCCAAGGAAGCTGCCGATGAAGCTGCAAAACAAGACTTATCAGAGCTTGAAAATTGTGGGTTCGATACTTCAAGAATAAACATTACAGGAAACACTAATTTTGAAGCTGCGAAGGCAGCCGAAATAATAATTCTTTCTCTTCGTTTTGACCATGTTATACCATTGCTGCATGAGATTCGTGAAGTTATTGAAAACAAGATTATTATTACTCCTGTAGTCCCGATGGTAAAGGAAGGAGACTTATTTGTATATAAACCTCCAGAAGAAGGTTCAGCCGCTCTTGCAATTCAGAAAAATGTCCCGGCTTCTACAAAAGTTGTTGCAGCTTTTCACAATATCCCTGCAAGAAAATTGAAAGATATTGCCAAATGCAAGGCTGTGCATCATGCACTGGTATGCGGTGATGATGCAGAAGCAAAGAAGCTTGTCATTAAGCTTACAGAGAATATGGGATGCCTGAGACCCCTGGACGGAGGTCCTATTAAGCAGGCAAACACTATGGAATCGCTTACGCCACTACTGATCAACCTTGCAAAACTCAACGGACTAAAAGATCTAGGAATAAACTTTTCTTGATAATATCTTCTGGAACCACGAGAGGTATGCAGGAAAAAATCAGAAATGAAAGATATTGAATCTGGAGAGACAAGTATTCTTCCGGAATCTCAATTTTATATAATCGTATAAATAATATATCTGAAGGCACAGGTTTTAGGAATATATGAAACAAGAACCTGTGCCTTCAGATATATAAACAAACTCAGTAACAGATGATTGATAAAAATTCATTAATGAATGACCGGCAAGAACTAATTATTACGAATGACTGGCAAAAACTAACCACTAATGGATGGTTAATAAAAAGAAATTCTAAAATCTGTGACTGTTAATCTTGAACTAAATTCTTCACTCCTTTTATTGAACCGGACAAATTTAGCTTATGTTAAATATTATGAGGTTAATAATTAAAATGAGTAAAATCTGCAAGAAATGAATTCATCATGAGATAAATCTGTAAAAATGAATTCAACATGAGAAAAATTTGTAAGAAAAGAACTTATCAGTGAAGAATCTGAAAGCACTTACAATGAATTTTTCAGGAAAAACCTGTTTATTGTAAAGTTCTAAAAACCAATTTCAGTTGCGGAATTTTCTCTTTATCTAATTATCTTGCTTATCTTTCTTTTTTAAAAAAGACGAACCGAATAAATCAGACAGTGAACCTGTATGAGTGAAGAATTATCAAAAGTGTTAAAGGATGCAGGTCTTGACTTACTTTCCTGCATGCAGTGTGGCACATGCACAGGGAGTTGTCCTTCAGGGCGGCATACCGGGCTTAATACAAGAAGAATTCTTCGGGACGCACGCAAGAACAGAGTATCAGTCCTTTCTGATGATGCGCTCTGGCTCTGTACTACCTGTTATACCTGTCAGGAACGCTGCCCGCGCGATATACCAATTACTGACGCTCTCCTTGAGTTAAGGAGACTTGCAGTAAAAAAGGGTTTCATGCTTCCGGAACATAGGAAGATCTCGGAAATGGTAATGGAGTGCGGACATGCAGTCCCTCTGGACGAAGAAACAAAGCAAAAGAGGGAAGAACTTGGGCTTGATCCCATACCTGTGACTGTCCAGAAGTATCCTGAAGCTCTTCAAGAGGTAAGGAACCTTCTTAAAGCATGTAAATTTAACGAGCTGGTGGCTGAAAAATAAGGAGGCAGAACATGGAAAAACTATCGCTGTTCCTTGGATGCATCGTACCCAATCGTTATCCCGGCATTGAGAAAGCAACTAAACTCTGCCTGCAGAAACTTGATATAGACGTATCCGACCTGCCAGGAGCTTCCTGCTGTCCTGCACCAGGAGTTTTCAAATCCTTTGATAAAGCAACCTGGCTTGCCCTTGCCAGCCGGAACATAGTTCTCTCTGAAAAAATGGGCAGGGACTTACTTACAGTCTGCAATGGTTGCTACGGCTCACTGGCAGATGCTAATCTGGAGCTTAAAAAGGACCCTGAATTAAAGGCATGCACGAATAATTGCCTTAAAGAAATCGGCATGGAATTCAGAGGCACTGCCGAAGTTAGGCACATAATCGAATATCTATATAAAGAGTTTGGGCCTGAAAAGCTCAAGGATCATATCACAACCCAGCTTGACCTTAAAGTGGCACTTCACTACGGATGTCACCTTATCAAGCCTTCAAAGGACCGAAATCTCGGAGAAACAGAGGCTCCGGTTTTCTTTGATGAACTTGTCGAAGCTACGGGTGCAAAAAGCGTAGATTATACTGACAAAATGATGTGCTGTGGAGCCGGAGGAGGAGTCCGTTCAGGGCATGCTGCCGAGTCCCTTGAAATGCTTGAGCACAAACTAGCCTGTATTCGGCAAGCAGGAGTGGATTGTATCGTTAATGCATGTCCTTTCTGCCACCTGCAATTTGACAGGGGACAACTTGCAGTCAACGAAAAATTCGGAACGGATTACTCGATCCCTGTCCTTCACTATTCTCAGCTACTGGGTCTTGCTCTCGGCTTTTCTCCATATGAATTGGGAATAGAACAGAATGCAGTTCAGAATATTGAGTTTCTCGCAAAAATCTATGAGATCAGTGCAGGTTTAAAATAAAAGTCAGGAAAAATCACTCAAGAAAAAATTTCAGTTAAAAGTTGAAGAAAGCAAATGAGAAAGAGAATATTTTCTTTTTTATTGAATTTAATTATTTTTTATTTATAATTTCATCTTCCATGCTTTATTTATCGCAATTTGTTCTTTCATAATTTCTCTTCTATTTTCTCTTCTCTTCTATTTTCTCTTCTATAATTTTTTCCATAATTGTTTTTTCATAATTTTTCTTTCATGGTTTTATTCTTCATCCTGCATGTACCAGAGACACTTCTGTCTCCATTTGCAGGTCCCGCAGACGTCATTAATGTCGGATGGATTGACCAGTTGTGAATTAACTAAACTGAAGGCTTCATCTGCCTCCATGACAGTTCCTTCTTTTATCTTTAATTTCTCCATAACAACAAGATCCATGCTTTTTATTCTGCGAGAACTAGTTGATTCTTGAGCAGTGCATTCCCTTTTGCCTGGGCAGGACGCACAGATTACATCACATTCAGATACCAGTTCCAGAGATCTTGAAGGAAAAGCCTTAATATCTGAAATTACGGCCCTCATATTAGCCACGAAAACCGGGCTGTATCCGTATCCCTGAAAACCCTGGATGCAACACAGGTGATGAGCTCTGATCTTCAGGCATTTAGATCTGGTTTCAGAATCCGATCCAGATGTGTTCGATTTTTTGAGCATATCTTTCTCCAGGACTTCAACTCACAAAATTAAGGATAAGTTTCAAAAGTTAACTTCAGGAATTTATTCTATAACGTCAATTTTCGGATCAGCTAACTGGGGTAGCTCTTCAATAGGCAGCGTTATTGCAGGAGCTTCGGAGTATTTTGCAAAAAGGATATCATAGCCTGTTTTAAGCCCCAACATGATATTGAGATCCGTAAGATCATCATTCAGTAGCTGCGCCTGACCGATAGGATTACAGACCGCTTCAAACTCCTGGCCCTCGGATTTTTTAATTCCGAGACTAGCTTTTTCGAAGCTGCAGACTTTGCAGCAAACCGAAAACACCTCAAAATATCTTGAAAGAATCTCATAAACTAGCTTTGCTTCTCGTTCATATTCAATACAAAAAGCAATTCCTATTTTTGTATACCCAAGCCTTTTTGCATAAATAGCTATCTCTTCAAGTTTCGTCCTTTTCATGCCATCGGATTCAAGCCAGGCAGAAATCTGAATTGATTTAAGATTGTCGCCTGTATATTCAAGCCCATATCTAATGACTGAACAATTTTTACCTTTCACGCATTCCTTAATCCGACATAACGCGCACTGCACACTTTTTTCTCCCGGGGATTTTTAACATAGATGGGGAATTATAACCACAGATAAGCTGTGAAGGTATAAATATTTCTACGAGGGGTATCGAAATAGATATCTGGATCTCAGTAAAAAATCGAGTTAGATAAAAAAAGTCAAAAAAGAAAAAATAATACTAAAACTATAATAAGACATTCTTCCTAATGATAAGGTTCATACTCTTATCTATATGGTCTTCGCAGAAATTTTCTGTTGTCTTTCCTTTAAGGATCTACACTAAAAGAAGTTAAGTTTTCCAGACTCCCTTAACGCCTACAAAGTCCCTGACTCCTCAGGAATTAAGCATGTTAAGGGTTTTATCGCTTCCTTTAGGTGTGCAATTTTATAACTACTTCCTCTAATCTTGTAGCAGGCAACTGTGATTTTATCCATAACGGTAATTTTACCCATAACTATAATTTTACTCATTTGTACATAAATATATATATTTTTCTGTTGAAGAGTAGAAATTGTTATATATTTATTCCGCAATGTGCATAAGTAACCTATGAAAAAATGCAGAGGACGACCAAAGTGTCCAAGGCGTGTTGAGCAAACGCCTGACATTACATATTTCAAGCCTAGAGGAGTCCCGCTGGCGGACCTTGAGGTTGTATCTATCACGGTAGAAGAGCTTGAGGCCCTGAGACTTGTAGATGTTGAAGGTCTGAGGCAGGAAGATGCAGCCATTAGAGTAGGAATCTCAAGGAGAGCTTTCTGGGAAGATCTAAAAGCTGCTAGAATGAAAATTGCTCTCGCCCTTAGCACAGGAAAAGCAATAGAGATAAAGGGCGGTAACTATATCAGCGCTGATAGCACTGACAATAGTGAAGATGCTGACAACATAAAAGAGAAATCCGAAAATTGGGAATAATACGGAATTTATACAGGCGATAAAAATGACAGATAAGGTTCAACCACTTGAGAGCTTGTCAGAAAAGCCAGAAGAGCCTAAAATAGTAGTCAACCTCAGACGCATTAAGCGTAAGATCATGGTTATGAGTGGGAAGGGAGGAGTAGGGAAAAGTACAGTTGCAGCAAATTTGGCTGCCGGGCTTGCCCTGCGAGGACACAAAGTTGGGCTTCTGGACTGCGATATTCACGGCCCGACAATTCCTACACTTTTTGGGTTAGAGTCTCAAAGACCCGAGGTTAATGAAGAAGGGATTATTCCAATCTCGGTACTTCCCAACCTTTCTATGATGTCTGTCGGTTTTCTGCTCGGAGACAAGGATTCTCCTATTATCTGGAGGGGACCTGCCAAAATGGGAGCAATTAAACAATTCCTGGAAGACGTTAGTTGGGGAGCACTCGATTTCCTGATTATAGATTTGCCTCCTGGCACAGGAGACGAACCTTTGAGTGTGGCCCAGCTTATCCCCAACTGCGACGGTTCGGTTCTTGTTACAACTCCTCAGGACGTAGCCCTTATCAGTGTTCGAAAATCAATCAGATTCTCTGAAAAGCTTAACGTGCCTATCATAGGGCTTGTTGACAATATGCACGGGCTTATTTGTCCCCACTGCGGCAAGCCGATAGAGGTGTTCGGAACCGGAGGCGTGGAAAAAGCTTCAGAAGACTTCAATATTCCTATTCTTGCCAGACTTCCTATTGAGCCAAAGGTTGCAGAAATGGAAGATAAAGGCACTATTGTCCAGGGGCTGCTTGAGCACAGTACGGAATGGCAGAAGAACTTTGAAGCTATTATAACTGCAGTAGAACAAACTCTGGGAGAGGATAAGGCAAAATAAAAAGGAAATATTGGTACGTTTTCTGGTTATGTAACCTCTTACAACCGGTTAGCCTATCAACCGGCTAACCTTTCTTTACCAAACCAAACGTTAAACCTGACATTTTTTGGAGGAATCCTCTCTCTTTAATCCGCTAACTTTTGTTCAATCGGTTCATTCGGTAATTATAATTAGACTTTTTAAATATCTCTTCTACCCTTTACAAGTTTAATGTTATTTCCTATATTTACTTTTAATATATAATTTTGAATTTTTTATATTTCTCCAGTAAACCAAAAGTCTCTTAAACTAGGTATATATTTTCTTTTCCTTAGAATTAGTTATTTGAAGTTTGTCGATAATTCTATTTCATAATTCTAATTTCACAACCAGTAGAAATTAAGGCTATTTTAAAATAAGGTTATCTTTGGAAAGAGAAAATTATTACCATATAACATAATTGCTATATAATATGTAAAATACTATAAAATAAAAAATTAACGTTGAGAACATGAAGAAATTAATTATATTATTGATAATGCTTGCAGCTGTAATCTTTGCCGCGGGCTGTACTGATGAAAGCCAGAAAAACAATTCCACAGATGCACAGGCAGTTCAGGAGAGTAATGACATTGTCAAAACAAACGGGTCTGAAACAGTCTCTCAGGAAACCCAGGCAGTTCAGGGGAGTAATGACATTGCCGAAACAAACAAATCCGGACAGAACAAAACTTCTCAGGAAACTCAGGAAGGAAGTAGTGTTCTTACAGTGACTTCTCTTGAACAGATAAATACATCCCTCAAGCAGGGACCGGTTCTTGTGAAAATAGGATCCAAACACTGCGGTCCATGCCAGGCTATGAGACCCATGCTTAAGGAACTGGCAACAGAATACAGTGGGAAAGCTACTATTACGTCTATAGATATAACTGAGAGCCCTGATCTTGAAGCTTACTTTGAAATCGGATATGTCCCTGACACTTCTTTGATCGTGGGTATTGAAGACGGGGATTATGTGTATATGCAAGAGAATGGAACAGTCACTAAGGATAGATTCCAGGCTAGAATTCAAGGACAAATGGAAAAAAAGGTTTATGAGGATCGTATAAATCTTGCCCTTCTCCAAGAAGGGAAAAGTATATAATAATAAAAATATAATTACTGATCAGAATTATTTTCTGAACTGATTAATTTCGAAGTTCAAGCTTATGGTAAACCCGGAGTTCCGGGGAAAAACACTATAGTAAACAAACCCTAAAAAAGAAATTGGAACTATGTATTCTGAAGTTATTTCCCCTGTGGTTGCATTTGGAGCAGGAATTGCCAGTGTCCTGTCCCCTTGCATCCTTCCTCTTCTGCCTGCTGTCCTGGCAACATCTGCAGGAAAAAACAAATTGAGGCCTCTAGCAATAGTGCTTGGAGTCTCAATATCCTTCACTATAATGGGAGTGGCAACCTCTGCCTTTGGGTCAGTGTTTTATGCGTATACGGATCAACTTAAGATTCTAGCAGAAGTCTTGATTCTCATACTTGGCTTTGCTCTACTCTTTGATATAAGCCTATTCAATTCATTTTCAAAATTTCCCCTTCTTGGAAAAATGAATGATGAAGGAACTTTTTCAGGCCTCTTGCTTGGTCTTTCCCTAGGTGTTCTTTGGATCCCTTGCGTCGGACCAATTTTAGGCTCTATACTGACCATGGTAGCTGTAGAGGGAAACACTGCTACTGGAGCGTTTACTCTTTTAATCTATTCGCTTGGGTTTGCGGTTCCAATGCTTCTGCTTGCCTACTCAGCCCACTTTTCCGCCTCTAAGATCCGGCTTATTTCAAAGTGGGATGCAGTTTTCAAAAAAGTAGTGGGAATAGTATTGGTACTTGTCGGGCTCTGGATGATCTACCAAAACCATTATCAGTGGTTCATGTAAATCACCACCCTCTAAACTTTCTCTCCTAAAACCTCAAGTTTTGAGGGAGAAGTTCTATTCGAGTGTATACCATTTGAGAATACATCATTTGAGAATTTGATTCTAAGACTGGGGATAGATGCTGGCATATTCCAGCCCATGCCCCTTAAAATTGTAGATTTTTCATTCGAACTCAGATGATGTAAGGGATAAATTTGGACTTAGATGATGTAGGGGATAAATTCGGGCTTAGATGATGTAAGGGATAAACATTTTTGTTTTCTTTTTATATTCAAGATATTCACTACCGAACTCTTTCTCTATGTCCAGTTCTTCTTTTTTGGCAAGCTTATAATAAAGGACAAGAAGCAACGAATAAAGGATTATAAGAGGCAGAGTAGCCCATTCCAACATCATTCCCAGGGTTATCATGAAAAAGCCAGTGTATTGAGGATGGCGAATATACCTGTAGATACCAGTTGTAACAAGTTTTCCTTTTCCTTCCTCCTTACTCCAGTAGTTCTTATGAATCTGATTCCAGCCTGACACTACCAGTGCAGCTCCGGTCAGGGATATGAGGATTCCTAGGTACATTCCCCAAAAGCCGATATACTGCACAAGTGTATGACCCCATAAAACACCTTCTGGAAGCGTAACGCCGAAGAGCCATCCTATCGCAAACATGCTGAAAGGCACACCGAACATCTCAAGTGCAAATGCAACAATAAATGCTGTATATACTCCCGCAGGCTTTATCTGGCTCTTTTTATAAAACGGTACAAATAGCAGGAACACCCCGTAAATGATGATCCACAGGCCGACGACCCACCACATCCCAAAATGGGACCAAACATTTTCCGTTACCATTTTTTCACCTCTACTCATTTTAAAAGGACTATACTAGAATTCTTAAAATGAAATCTACAGGTCAAACTTATCCTTTTTAACCATGTACTTCCTGAGATAACTTAATTCAGTTGTATTGAGAATTTCTGGATCAACAGAAGCTAAAATAGTTAATTTGCATCTGGATAAGAGATTTATCTGGATTGCACCATTAATATAATTGCACTATCCCTCTTCCCTTTTATCAACTTTAGATATACTACTTACTTTTTTGTAGTTCTATTCAACATAGGAACACAAGTAGATGACACTATCTTATTTTGCTTACAAGTGAGAGATCCGAAAACAAAAGCGCTGGGAAATAAAGCAGTTAACTGAAAAGAGCATCGAAAACAAGAGTTAGATGAGAGTGAAAATGAAAAATAAGAGAAAGTATTATCCTTGACTTTCTTCTGAGTCTTCACTTTCTCTTGCGATTGCAACAAGTTCATTTACGCATGCAACCGCCATAGGAGTTCCTCCTCTTGTCCCGACACAGCTAATCGAGGGTACAGGTATTTTCAGATTTCTGACAATTTCCTTAGATTCGGCTGCGTTTACGAAACCTACAGGAAGCCCGATAACAAGGGCTGGTCTCACACCCTTTTCTATAAGTTTGCAGACCATAATAAGGGCAGAAGGTGCATTTCCGATTGCAATAATACTCCCATTGAGTCGCTCCCGGGCAGCGAGGAAGCCTGCTGATGTGCGCGTAATTCCGTATCTGTTAGCAATTTCAGCATTCGGGTCTTCATCAAGCACGCAAATAATTTCGGATTTATGCCCTGCCTTTGTAACTCCGGCTTTTACCATATTGATATCTACGAAAATCGGGGCGCCTTTTTTAATAGCTTCCACACCTGCAGGAATGGGGTCATGCATGAAACGCATGATATCTGCTACAGAAAGATCTCCGGTAGCAATAACACAGCGCTGGCGGAAGCGGTCTTCAGGAGTTTTGTTGCCAATGAGTTCCTGGATCATTGTCCGGCTTTTCATATAGATGGCTTTTGCTTCTTCGGTTCTTGCCCCTGAGTCTTTACAAATGCTTACAAGTTCAGTATCCACATCAACTGTAAGTTCGGTAAGTTCTTCCAGATTGTCGAGGTTCCCGACCTGTTCGTTATTACTCTCTTCAGTAGTCATACTTTTTGTGATACCCCCTGGGGGTGATTATGAAATCCTTCTTTTGAGAGCTCCAGATTCTGGAATCTCCGTTTCCAATGAGAATCGTAGTGCTCATGTCTACCCAATCTTCGTACTCCATAACTTTTCCAAGAGTGGTTACTGCTCTGTCTTCACCATCTCCCCTCAGAGCATTTTTCACAAGTCCCACAGGCACGGAATCGGCCTTGTACTGGCGGATAATTTCTATAGCTCTTGAAAAGTTGGATTGTCTCTTGCGGCTTTTCGGGTTATAGAGAGCCATTACAAAATCGGCTTCTGCAGCAAGATTAAGCCGTTTTTCAATCACATTCCAGGGAGTCAGGAGGTCACTGAGGCTGATAACTGCAAAATCTGTTACAACAGGTGCACCCAATATACTTGCCCCGGCTAAAATTGCTGTGACTCCCGGAAGAATCTCTATATCTACCTCAAGTCCTTGATGTTCAGCAACCTCAAGTACGATGCCTGCCATGCCGTATACGTTGGTATCACCGCCGCTTACCATTGCAACATTTGCAACTCTTGCAAGCTCTACCGCTTTTCTCGCCCTGTCTACTTCTTTACCCATATAGCTGCGGATTACTTCCTGGGTTCCAAGGAGGCTTGCTATCTGGTCCAGGTAAGTACTGTTTCCGAGTACATAGTCGGCATTAAGGATTATATCTCTAGCTCTGATCGTCATCTGTTCTACAGATCCTGGACCGATCCCTACGATGTAAAGTTTTCCTCTGGTTGCCTTATCTTGCGATTGCGATTGTGACTCTTCCATAGATTTTCTTCCTGCAAATCAATTGTTTTTCTTCAGAAAGGGCCAGAGCTGCAGGTTCTGCAACTCCTTTTAGTCCAAAACGGGAAGCCTTGGAGGCTGAAGGAGGATTGTAGCTGTTTAACGTCTCATCCGGCAAAAAATCTACCGGAATACCGAGTATTTTTCCCGCTTCCAGAAGCCCTTGTTCGTTTTCCTTAAGTTTCGCAGAAGCTAAAGCCGTAATTTCTTCCAGGCTCAGACCGGATTCATCGAGAGCCTGTTTTATGGCTTCAATAACCTCTTCTTTCGTAATACCCCTGCGAGTTCCGATTCCTATGATCATCCATTATCGTCTCTGATTCTTAAAGAATTACTGACAAGGTTAATTCGCATAGTTCAAATCGTTTAATTTACTCTTCTCAATTACTGTTTTTTATTGTTGCCTTTGACTTCAGCGTTCTCAGTACGTTTTCTTATCAGTACGGATACATCTTCATCTACAACAACAATTTTTGGTCCTTTAACCTCAAGAACTTCGATTTCCTTATCAAGGAGGGCACAATTTACAGCTACAGTAGATTCTTTATTGAAGACTTCGCAGCCTAACCTATCAGCAATACCCTCTACTGAAGGTTTGCCGTGAACCTCGGTCGCCGTTGTAAGCACGGGAATTGCTCCTAGTTCAGAAAGTTTGCGGGCAATTTCATTTGCGCCATGATGCCCTCCCAGCAGGGGGATTGCAAAATTCAGGTTTGAATCAACTACAACCACGGCAGGGTCAGACCACTTATTATCGAGAAGCGGAGCAATATCCCTTACCACAATGCCTGTGGCAAAAACCGCAATTACTGCTCCATAGCTTTTAAAAGCCTTTTCAAATATGCCCTTTTCATAAAGAAGCAGGTCTGCGTTCAGGTGTTCTGCTATCCTTGCCGCAATTTCCTTATTTCTTTCAAAAGTGATTACAACGGTTCCTGGGCTACTCCGTATAGATAGGACCTCCTGTAATTTTTAGGGTCAACAACCCCACCGATAATTATCATTGCTGAACGTGTAATCCCTGCATCTTTTACCTTGTCTGCAATATCTTCCACAGTTCCGGTGATGATTTCTTCATCTTCCCAGGATGCGTGAAACACAACTGCGACCGGCGTATCCTTCGGGCATCTGACCTTTTCCATAATTTCCCTTATTTTTTGTGTGCCAAGGAAAATTGCCATAGTAGTATTGTAGGCAGAAAGCTCGGGGATAAGGTCTTTTTCCAGGGTTTTTCCGGCAGGTCGGGTAATAATTAGAGTGTCCGAAACGCCGTTAAGAGTCAACTGTGTGCCTAGAGCGGCAGCACTTGCAAAAATCGAGGATACTCCCGCAACTCTTTCGACTTCTATATTGTGTTTTCTAAGTTCTTCCATCTGCTCTATGACAGAACCATAAAGAGACGGATCTCCACTGTGGAGGCGGACAACGAATTTTCCTGCATCTACCGCGTCCGCAATTATTTTAGTGGTCTCTTCGAGAGTCAACCCATAGCTGTCTATTGTTTCTCCCTGTGTGTAGTTAAGAACCTCAGGGTTTACCAGAGAGCCTGCATACATTACAAGGTCGGCTTTTTCAAGCATCTCACGCCCGAGTACTGTAATTAGTTTTGGGTTCCCTGGGCCTGCTCCCACAAAATATACTTTTCTTTCCATCTGACCATCCCTTTGCTTTCGTGTTTTTTTCAAATTATATATCGAATTCGTGAATATTATAAGGTCACTTTCACTTCTTTCCGTAAATGATACTGAAGTAGTTCCCCTTTTCCGGAATTTCTTCTTTCTTCCGGATTATGAGTTCGTTGTCCGAAAAAAGTCTTTCTGCAAAGATAAACTCAGTATATCCTTCGGTCTCAAGCTGTTTAACTATGGACTTCGGTTGCGTAGCCTTTAGATGAATCATATATCCCACATCAGAACCGTCGCTGACCTCAAAAGAACTCTCAACTGCAACATCGGTCCTGGCAGCAAAGGAGGTAATCGAACTTATACCGGGTATGGTTGCAAGCTCAACATCAGGATAATGCTTACGCATTACTTTTTTGAGATGGGAAAACGTAGAGAAAAAGTTTGGGTCACCTATAAGCCCGAAAGCTACAGTGCCTTTTCTTGCCTCTTCTGCCACCCTGTCAGCATTTTCCTTCCAGAGGGAATTGAGAACTTCAATATCTCTTATCATGGGAAACTCAAGGATTTCAGCATCTGCATAAGGAGCCACAAGATCTTTTGCCAGGCGACCTGGCACATATACTTTATCACTGTTTTTCAAAACATCCACTGCTTTAAGGGTCAGAAGTTCAGGGTCTCCAGGACCAAGTCCTACTCCAATTAACATGCTATCACTCCATAAATTATAAAAATAAACGTAAAGAAGATTTAAATTATAAGACGATTTTCAGTTTTGCTTTTTTCCGACAACTATGTATACTGGGTTTTCAGGTTTGAACATTGTTTCTCCTGCAATTGGTGCACTTCTCGAAACCGAAATATGAACCACTTCATCAAAAATTCCAAGTTTTTTCATTGTCTCAATTGTCTTGACAACCGTTTCTATTCGGACAGCATTTACCACAATACTTCTAGCTTTTTTCTTAACAAGGATCTCAAGTACGGAATCAATATTTTTTGTTCCACCGACAAAGGCGCAGTCTATGAAATCTGTAAAACTTTCCGAGTTTAGCAGATCCGAGGCCTCTCCAGCTAAAATCCTGGCATTTTCAATATTGAAATTTTTAAAATTTATTTCGGTGGCTTTCAGAGCCTCGTTTCGGGCATCTATTGCATAGATAGTGAGGTTTCGGGCAAGCTTTGCGGCTTCAATCGATACCGATCCCGTACCGCAGCCTACATCTGCAAACCTATCACCGTCCCGCAGCCCGAGTTTGGAAAGGGACACAGCAATGATTTCAGGTTTTGTCGGACCGCCGCTAACACTTACTATTTCGAACATGTTTACCTCGGGATAAAGTAAAGTAAATATATAAAATGTAAATAAATATATTCCGATGTAATCTTTAATTTATTTAGTAATATGCTTATTAATTAGGGCTGGAAAATACGCGTTATTCAGAGATAGTTACACTTATACAAACATTTAATTAAATTTTTAATTGTATCAAGTTTCTAATTATATCAAGTTTCTAATTACATCAAGTTTCTAATTATATCAAGTTTCTAATTATATCAAGTTTCTAATTATATCAAGTTTCTAGTTAAATCCTATTTTTTAATCAGCCCGAATATAAATATAATTTGCTGTAGATATACCTTATTATCGACAAGGAGGGCAAGATAGGAAAGTAAACTTTCATGAACTGCTTAATAGGAAGGTAAAACTTCTGCAAGAAAACTTTAGACTAATTCATATATTAATTTTAAATAGACTTTTCTCAAGAAATATCAGAGAATTTGCTGAAGAAAAGAGAAGCAATGTCTCCTGTCCTCTTTATAAGGTAAAAGCGTAACACAGTACTATGAGCGTAATAAATATATGAATTGAAACAGAAAAATACATTGGGTGTTTTGAAAGAAAGAGATTTTAACTATAACGACATATTATAATTTAAACATCGGCATATAACGTAAGACAAGAACCTCAAAATATAATGTAAGGTATTGTTTCGGAGAACAGCAACAGGTGTTCCCTTAAAGAATGTTTTTCAAACAAGAAGTTAGAGTTCTTAGGTTAAACACAACTAATTTTCTGATCTGTATACCGGAAATATGTCTTTTTCACAGGAAACCCTTGCAGTGAAAGCCTGCTCTCTCTTTGCAGAGCCCTGTCGCCTGAAAGAAAGGAGGAAAAGTGATGAAAATTTACGAATCATATGAAGATCTGCCCAAATTAAAGCTGCCTTATGGAAACGATGTGTACATAAGTGACAGTACTATTCGTGATGGTTCTCAGATGCCGGGAATCGTCCTGAGCAGAGAACAGAAGCTCCAAATATATGAGTATCTCCACGAGATAGGAATTGAAAAACTCGAGGCCTTCGTATTCAATAAGAGGGATAGAGATGCTGTAGATCTAATGTTTGACATAGGGTATGAGTTTCCCGAAATTACAGGTTGGGCAAGAGCTTCAAGAGCTGATATAGATAAAATTCTTGAGGTTGACGGAATTAAAGAAACCGGGATTCTTATGTCCGTATCGGATACGCATATTTTTTCTAAAATGAAGCTCTCAGGCAGGGCAGAAGCCGAAGAGAAGTATCTGGATGCTCTTCAGTATGCAGTGGATCACGGACTTCGAACACGTGCTCACCTTGAAGATATGACAAGAGCAGATAATTATGGCTTTGTTTTCCCTTTAGTTGAAAAAATTATGGAGATTGATCCCAATTGTATTATTCGGGTCTGCGATACTGTCGGTTACGGGATGCCTTTCGTCAGTATTGATGAGCCTTATGGAATTCCGAAAATCGTGCAACATCTCAAAAAAGAGATTGGGGTAAAGAATATAGAGACCCATATTCATGATGACTATGGATTCGGGTCAGCAAGTTCCATTGCAGGCTTCTGGCATGGAGCCAACTGGACAAGCGTAACTTTCCTGGGTATAGGAGAACGTGCAGGAAATAGTGAAATGGAAAAAATCTTGCTTTTCCTGGAAGATAGAATAGAAGGTTTTAGTAAGTACAACCTTGAACCGGTTACCCGTTTTGCTGCATTCATGGAAAAGGAACTTGGGCTTAGAGTTCCGAGAAACAAGGCTGTTGTCGGGAAAAATATTTTTGCCCATGAATCCGGAATACATGCCGCAGGCGTTCTTAAAAACCCTTTTAATTATGAACCCTACCCTCCAGAATTAGTAGGAGGAAAGAGACTCCTGCTTATAGGAGATTCTTCAGGTCTGGAAGTTATTCGTTATAAGGTTCAGGAGACCTTAAACGACCTTCTTGATATTGAAACCATTGTGGAAAAAGATGACCGCAGACTTCTGAAAATTCAGAATGAAATCCAAAAACTCTATGATAATGAAGAAAGGGTTTCATCTATATCGGATGAAGAACTTCTTGCTTACGTCGAAAGATATTTCCTTTACCAGCCTATCTGCAGTCCAGGACGTTCAGGTCGGGGAAAATTGAAAAATAAAGTAAAGATAGCTAATTCAGAGGAAGAAAAACTGAAGGAGTAAAAGAAGGAATTTCCTTCAGTACCTTTTTATTTGAGAATTTCTGCCGTATATTTCGCAATCTCACCAGCCATCTGACTGAGTTTTGCACTACCTCCGAGATCGTAAGTTACATACTTACCTTCGGAAATTACACGGTTTGTAGCCTTAAATATTGCTTCGGACTTTTCCTTTTCGCCAAGGTAATCAAGCATCCATGCTCCTGCAAGTACGGTTGCCACAGGGTTAACCTTATCCTGGCCTGCATACTTTGGAGCGGAACCGTGAGCGGGTTCAAACATTGCGAAAGAGTCTCCTATATTGGCAGAGTAAATCAACCCAATACTACCTACAAGGGCCGAGCATTCCTCACTGATTACGTCCATAAAGAGGTTTGTAGAAAGAAGGACCTTTTTATTGAATATCTGCGGGTTCTTTATCAGTTGCTGGGCAATGTTGTCTATGTGATAGGGCCAGATTTCGATATCCGGATAATTCTGCCCAACTTTTTCTACTTCTTCTAAGAAAGAGCCACAGGTCAACTTAAGAATATTGCTCTTATGGATAGGCACAACAGCATCATAGCCTCTTCTCTTTGCTTCCTCGAAAGCATAGCTGGCTATCTTTTTGGATGCAGTACGTGTAATTTTACGAATTGCAATTGAAACGTCATCTGTAAGCTGGATTTCCTCTCCAATATAAAGGCCCTCTGTACCCTCGCGCACACAAACCATTTCCACGTCTCCAAGAGGAGCACTTGAGTTGGGGAAGGTCTTGATTGGTCTGACATTTGCATAAAGATTATACTTACTCCTTATAGATACAGCCACACTTCTTGGAGAGCCTATTCCTCCTGGTGTGGTTGTCGGTCCTTTAAAACAGGCATCTGAACTGTCAAGGATTTCCCATGTTTCGTTCGGAATAAGGGAATTGCCTCCATTCTTTTCCCACCAGCTGGCTCCTGCCTCACACATAATAAATTCGACGTCTGTGCCAGCGGCTTCTGTAACTTTAAGCATTGCGTCTACAAGCTCGGGGCCTACCCCATCACCTTTGATTACTGCTGCGGTTTTACTCATAATTATCACCAGATCTACAGGGTTCCTATTTAAAGAACCGTAGCGACTGAAAAGCTAAAAAAGGGGAACTTTTCAAATTCAGTAAGAATAATTAGATCTTCCAGCGTACTCAACGTAAGGCTATATATTTCAAGTTTTGGGTAATTAATAATATGCCGAGCAATATCTAAAGTGAAATTGTATCCTATACAAAAGTGAAATTGTATCCTATACAAAAGTGAAATTGTATCCTATACAAAAGTGAAATTATATTCCATACGTAGACACATGCGAACATTTCAAGAAATCTAATCAAAATTTTAAGAAAACGCCGTTTCAAACTTGTCCGGAACTTCATACCTTTGAGGAATGAAAATGCCTGCAAAAATACCTATTACCGATAATCACATGCATATCGACTCTAGAGCCAGAGGACTTGAAGCAGTAAAAGATTTCAAGAACTCCGGAGGAACTCATATAATTCTTGTCACCAAACCCAGCTGGTCGTTTGGAATAACGGTCAAAGAACCTGAAGATTATCTTAAAGTTTTTGACGAAACAATAGAAATAGCATCAAAAATCAGGGAGCTTGGAGTTGGAGCTTTTCCCGTACTGGGGGTCCATCCTGCAGAAATCTCAAGGCTTACAGAGTATATGGAACTGCAGAAAGCTACAGAAATCATGAAGAAAGGGCTCGAATTTGCCTCTGGATACGTTGAAAAGGGGCTTGCCGTTGGGATAAAGTCAGGGCGCCCTCACTATCCGGTGTCTGCAGAAGTCTGGGCAGCTTCGAATGAGATTATGGAATATGCTTTTTCTCTGGGTAAAGAACAGGACTTTGCGGTCCAGCTTCATACTGAAAGTGTGGGGGAACCTGAGCTTCAGGACATAGCAGAGAGAGCAAGAAAAACAGGAATTAAAATGTACAAAGTTGTCAAACACTATTCTCCGCCTCTGGTAAAAACCTGTGAGGAACTTGGGCTTTTTCCGGGGGTGATCTCGGTCAAAGGAGCAATAGAACATGCGCTTGAAGAAGGTACCCGGTTCATGATGGAAACGGACTATATTGATGATCCTGACAGACCAGGTGCGGTACTTGGCCCGAAAACAATTCCCAGAAGAACCATAAAGCTGATGGAAATGTATGGGGAAGAGCCTTTCTGGGTCATTCACAAAGAAAACCCTGAAAAAGTATATGAGATTGAAATTGAGCTTTAAAGCCTTTCAGGAAAGAGAAATCAGACAAAAAAGAGACAGAATAAGAAGACAACACGTATTTATGAAGACAGAACAGGAAAGATAACACGTATTTATGGAATAACGACTAAACAAATTTTAAAAAAGAACTTAATACAAGAAGGTTTAAAGCAAAAATATTTTAAACCATAAAAAGCACGTAAATGTAGAGGGTGAAGGAGATTCAAAAAACGCCTTCGAATTAAACCCTCTGTTGTTTCTGGAAGGAGAACGCTGCCAAAAACCAGGCGCTACTGCCTGAACAGAGCCTCAGTTAAAATTTACTTTGTCTTATTCTACTTTGAGATCTACTTCTCTTTATTTCCTTTGGAATTTACTCTCTTTTCTTTATCTTCTTTTGAATTTACTTTTTTCTTTATCTTCTTTGAAATTTACTTTTTTTCTTTATCTTTTTTGGAATTTACTCTTTTTTCTTTATCTTCTTTAGAATTTACTCTCTTTTCTTTATCTTCTTTAGAATTTACTTTCTTTTTATTTTCACTATATCTCCGAGGGTCATATCTTTCTTCATGTGAGAAACTTCCTGTTCTGATCCCTCGACACGTTCCGTAAGTTTGACATTAAGAGCGTGTTCGAGTTTCTTTCTGACGGAATCCTCTGGCACGATTTCGTTACGTTCTATCTTTTTGATCAGAGATACTTTTTCTTTGATATTTTCAGCCAGGTCTTCCTGAGACCAACCTTTTGCTTCTCTGGCATCCCGGATAATCTGATCATAGTTATCCAGAAGTTCATCTTTCAAAATATCGAAAAAGTCCTTTTTTGGCCTATTTTCGGTTCGTGTTACCGTCCGAACCACCGGAGAGACTTTTCTTGACACGGGAGTTCGCTTATCAACGGGTTTACCGTAAGGAGCGCATTTTTGGCAGACCTGGAGCTCGCTGTTATCAATTGTAATGCATATAGGCTTTCCGCGGATCTCTGCACCACATATTTCGCACTGCATATTGATCACTTCGAAAACGCTATATACGGTATGAACTTAAATATTATTCGGAGCTCCATGACGGAAAGTACCAAAAGTAAGGATGAAAGCATGCGCAGTCACCTTGGTAAGCCCGGACCTGTGTATGACGGAATCGAGCCTGGAGAGCTGGGGGAAGTAACTGAAAGCGTCCAGGACCGAATGAGGCAACTTGAAAGCCGAAACAGTTATCTGGAAGAGCAGTGCAGCCAGATCGAATCCGAAAAGCGTTATCTGGAAAACCAAAAAATAAAGTACGAACGAGAGATCCGAAAGCTGCAGTCTGAACTCGATCGGATGAAGACCTCTCCGCTCATCATTGGTACGGTCATCGACGTAATTAAGAACGATAGGATAATTGTCCGAAGTAGCAACGGACCTCAATTTCTGGTTAATGTCTCACAATATATCGATGAGAAAAAACTGTTGCCAGGGGCAAAAGTTGCCCTGAACCAGCATACGCTTGCTATTGCCGAGGTCATTCCTTCTACGGAAGAACCTTTTGTTGCTGCAATGGAAGTCCTTGAAAGCGTAGAAGTGGACTATGACCAGATCGGCGGTCTCGATGAGCAAATTCAGGAACTTCAGGAAGCTGTCGAACTTCCTCTCATTGAGCCGGAACGATTTGCCCGGATAGGTATCGAGCCGCCTAAGGGAGTTCTTCTTTATGGACTTCCGGGAACAGGCAAAACTCTGCTTGCGAAAGCTGTAGCTCACAGAACCAATGCAACCTTTATTAGAGTTGTAGGCTCTGAGCTCGTGCAAAAATACATTGGGGACGGTTCCAAACTCGTAAGAGAAATCTTCGAAATGGCCAGGAAAAAGTCCCCAAGTATTATTTTCATTGATGAGCTGGACTCAATTGCTGCAAGGCGTTTGAATGAAACGACTGGGGCAGACCGTGAGGTTCAGAGGACGCTTATGCAGTTGCTGGCAGAGATGGACGGCTTTGACAAAAGAAAAAATATCAGGATTATTGCAGCAACAAACCGTCCTGATGTCCTTGACCCGGCAATTCTCAGGCCAGGCCGCTTTGACAGGCTTGTCCATGTCCCTATGCCCGGAGTAGAGGCAAGAGGAAAGATTCTTAAAATCCACTGTGAGAAAATGACTCTTGCAGGAGATATTGACTTTCAGAGACTTGCAAAAGCTACCGAAGGAATGAGTGGAGCAGACCTGAAGGCAATCGCCACCGAAGCAGGTATGTTTGCGGTCAGGAAAGACAAAGAACTGATTGAGATGGAAGATTTCCTCGAAGCAGTGGATAAAGTCTCTATGGCTGCAGATACGCAGAAAATGATGCCTGCCGTCAGTCTCCCTGAAACCATGTTCGTGTAAAAAAAGTTTCCGGTAAACCGAATATAAGCCATCTGAGGGCTTATTTTTATCTTGGTTTATTTTTACTTTAGTCTGAGATAAAGAGGTTTTACCGGAAAATTGAAAATTTCCTGGAAAAGTCTTTTATTAGAAGGCACATAGGAAACCGACAAACTATTTTTGTAATCCATACATAGAAGTACCTGTGAATTCAGATTTTCATATCAAGCCTGAAATTCGAATTTTAGGTATAGACGATTCTGCGCTTTTCAATGAAAAAGTGATGATAGTCGGGGCTGTTTTTCGGGGAGGAAATTGGATTGACGGAGTCCTTCGGTCAGAAATCACAAAAGACGGGCTTGATGCTACTGAAGTTATCTGTAGAATGATAAAAAAGAGTAAACATTACGGCCAGATAAGAACGGTTATTCTCGATGGAATCACTTATGGAGGCTTTAATGTTGTCGATATACAGATGCTTTACAGGGAAACCGGAATTCCCGTAGTTGTAGTTATGCGTTCCTATCCGGATTTCGAAAAAATAAAATCCGCTCTTAAATATTTCTCAGATGGAGCGGAACGATGGACGATTATAAAACGAGCTGGGAAAGTAGAAAGAATATCAAGAGAAAAGAGTCCTATTTATATTCAGAGAGCAGGCATAGGTATAGAGACTGTTAAAAAGATTATTCAGCTTACCTCAATAAGAAGCAATATTCCTGAACCATTGAGGGTTGCTCACTTGATTGCAACAGGTATTATCCTGGGAGAGTCCAGAGGAAAAGCATAATTGCTTTTAATAAAAGAGAAAGGTAAAAATACAGGGAAGGCTTCAGAAAAATAAAATAAACACTAAAAAATATACAGTTTAATCAAAGAAATTAATAAAGATTCAGACTTATCATAAATAAGACCAGGTAATAATAGCCATGGGAGAAAAACCTGAAGTTAAGCAAGAAAGTATAAGAATTTAATGAAATTATTAAACAAATACATTATAAGTTTAAAGGCTTGAACAGGAAAACTATTAAATTGGAAACTGTATATGTGATGGTTAAAATACACATTTACCCTCTAAAAATACATTTATTCTTTAATACCAGTTAAAATTATCCCATAGGATGGAGGAAAACAGTAGTATGAGATCCATTGTGGAAGAGGCCCTTGCTCGATCTGCCCAGGAAGGACGTGCCGGGCAGAGGGAGTACTCAAATTTAGATTATTCTAACGTAGTAGACTCAGATGTTGACGCCGAACTCGAAGAGATTCTCAGAAGCCTTAAAACAACTATCAAAGTGATAGGGTGCGGAGGCGGCGGTTCAAACAGCATCCAGCGCATGATGGGTGAAGGGATACAGGGAGCTGACCTTATTGCCTTGAATACCGATGCCCAGCATCTTCTTCATATACGCTCCGGCAAAAAGATTCTTATCGGAAAAAAGAAAACCCGTGGACTTGGAGCCGGCAGCCTCCCCCAGATTGGAGAAGATGCTGCAATCGAAAGTATTGACGAAATTAACAGCGTTGTCGAAGGTTCTGATATGGTCTTTATTACCGCAGGTCTCGGAGGAGGGACCGGTACAGGATCAGCACCTATAGTAGCTGAGGCTGCTAGAGATGCAGGAGCCCTTACGATTGCAGTCGTCACCCTGCCTTTCAGTGTGGAAGGTCATGTACGCAGAACCAATGCTGAAGCCGGTCTTGAACGCCTTAGAGATGTCGCAGACACGGTAATAGTTGTTCCCAACGATAAGCTGATCGAAGTAGTTCCGAGGCTCCCGCTTCAGGCTGCCTTCAAAGTATCAGATGAAGTTCTTATGAGAGCCGTAAAGGGTATAACCGAACTTATCACAAAGCCTGGACTCGTAAACCTTGATTTTGCAGATATTAGAACTGTTATGCAGAACGGAGGCGTTGCAATGATAGGACTTGGGGAATCCGACGGGGAAAACAAAGCTGTAGAATCAGTACAGAAAGCTCTACGCAGTCCGCTTCTTGACGTCGACATATCAGGTGCAACTTCTGCTCTTGTTAATGTGGTTGGGGGCCCTGACATGACAATTTCGGAAGCTGAATCTGTGGTTCAGGAAGTTTATAGTCGGATAGACGCAAATGCCCGCCTGATTTGGGGTGCACAGGTTGATCCTGATCTCGAGCAGACAGTGCGCACTATGATCGTGGTTACTGGAGTAACATCCGCCCAGATTTACGGTCACGGAAACGACAAAGATATTACCTTTAAGTATGGAATTGATTTTGTAGAGTGATCATACAGAGACAAAAGGGACTAAAATCTTCGGTTGGAGAAAAATACTGTTTTCCTCTCTTTAAAATAAAAATAAGGGATAGGAATAAAAACCAATCGAAAACTATTTTTATGGTAAATGCCGTATGGTGCCGATACAATTTGGTATCAAAAAAGAAATATTTTTACTGATGCGGTTAAAACTCTGGAATATAATATAAGCCAAGCATCGAAATCTTTTGACATTTTAAAAGTCGTGTCAGTGATATCTTCATATAATAGGAATTAATAATATAAACCGCCCGTTCCTTCCTTAATATAAATCCGGAAATTCCATATTTAGGAAAAGTGAATTTCAGGAATGGGAAACCCATAGGAAGAACTCTAGGCAAAAATTAAAGAAAGATAAATCGAATAAAGAAAACCTGGATGTGAATTGATGGTAGAATCCACGTTTGAACCGAAGATAAATACAGAAAGCGTTGGTCAGGTAATCCGGGCACACCTGAGAGTCCTGAAACTTACTAGAAAACCGTCCAGGGAAGAATTCTTGACCATTGCCAAAGTTGCAGGTGTTGGCATTCTGGCTGTGGGAGCAATAGGATTTATAGTATACGTACTGTTGACAATGTTGCCCCAGTGGGTGGCCAAATGAGTGAGGATTCACAGATATTTGTAATCAAAACCACGGCAAACCAAGAAAGGTCGGTTGCAACAGCCCTTGCCAGAATTTCGAAAAAGGAGAAGCTGGATATAAGGGCAATTCTGGCTCCTGATGAGCTAAAAGGATATGTCTTGGTCGAGGCTCCTAAACCCGGAATTGTAGAACTGGCAATCCAGACTATTCCCCATGCAAGGGCTCTTGTGAAAGGGAGCTCTTCAATTACTGAAATTGAGCATTTCCTTAAACCCAAACCAACAGTGACAGGGATCAAGGAAGGGGCTATAATTGAGGTCACTTCAGGACCCTTTAAAGGCGAGAAAGCTCGGGTTAAAAGAGTTGATGAAGGGCATGAGGAAATTACTGTGGAACTGTTCGATGCTGTGGTTCCGATTCCCATCACGATTCGTGGCGATACTGTAAGAATACTTAAAAAAGAGAATGAGTGAAAGTCCACATCAAGATGGAAAAAATACCGAAAATTCCAGCTTATTAACTAATATCACCAGTACTCAAGTGGATCTAAACGGATCTACAACATTATACTTATTAAAACCGGTGAAACTCAGATGACAAGTATTGTTGAAGCACTTGTCCCCGGAGGAAAAGCAAATCCTGGACCACCTTTAGGTCCGGCACTTGGTCCTCTTGGGGTCAACATAAAAGAAGTGGTCGAAAAGATCAATGAGAAAACCAGGGACTATAACGGCATGCAGGTTCCTGTAAAAGTAATTGTTGACGACAAGAAAAATGTCGAGATCGAAGTAGGTACTCCACCCACTGCATCCCTTATTATGAAAGAGTTAGGGATTCAAAAAGGGTCAGGAAATGCAGGAAGCGAAGTTGTCGGAAACCTCAATATTTCGCAGGTTGCAAAGATTGCCCGCATGAAGAAAGAAGACGTACTTTCTTACGATCTCAAGGCAACAATGAAAGAGGTAATAGGTACCTGTGTCCCTATGGGCGTGACCGTAGAGGGAGTTAAGGCTAAAGACAGCCAAAAGGCACTCGATCAGGGCAAGTTCGATGATCTGCTTGCCGGTGAGGAGTGGTAAACCTTTCCATTCCCTTTACTATTTAATCCGGAATTTCTTCCATCACCAATAGTTTTAAATTGGATAGCACTAATAGCTCAAGAACCTTGTATGTCTTTGCAATAAATAAAAAATACAGCAGTTGTAAGACAGTTGTTAGTTGCTTATTGTCAAGAATACAGAATAATCCGGATTAATGGGAAAGCCCTAAAACCAACCGTAGTAAGCCGAAAAGGCTGCTTGGACATGTAGTTCAAACACTACGGGGAGGAACAAGATGGCAGAGAAAAGTATACTGGAAGCTGTCAAGAAACTTCTTGAAGAATCGCCAAAACGCAACTTCTCTGAAAGCGTGGACCTGGCGATTAACTTAAAGAATCTTGACATGAACCAACCGAAGAACAGAGTTGATGAAGAAGTAATTCTTCCTCACGGGCTCGGAAAAGAACTGAAGATCGGTGTTTTTGCAAAAGGTGATGTGGGCCTCAGAGCAAAGGCTGCCGGTGCTGCGTATGTTATTTCTGACGTTGAGCTCGACGAACTGGCGGCTGATAAAAACCAAGCCAGGACTCTTGCAAATGAATGTGACCTTTTTATCGCAGAAACCCAGTTTATGCCGATAATTGGTAAGAACCTGGGTATTGTTCTCGGACCCAGAGGGAAAATGCCTATTCCGCTTTTACCTAACAAAGACATAGGCGAACTTATCCAGAGTAAGCAGAATGCGGTCAGACTGAGGTCAAAAGACAAGCTCACTTTCCATGTGCCTGTTGGCCGAAGGAATATGAATCCCGATGACCTTGCCGAAAACATTGAGACTATAGTGTCCAGGCTGGAACGCGTACTGGACAAAGGCAAGCACAACCTGAGAACAGTCTATGTCACGACAACTATGGGAAAATCCGAAAGGGTGGTGTAAATGGCAGAGGAGAAACATCACACGGAGCACGTCCCAGAGTGGAAAAAGAATGAGATCGAAAATATAATGGAGCTCATTCAGTCCCATAAGGTTTTCGGGATGGTCGGAATCGAAGGTATTCTTGCGACCAAGATCCAGAAAATTCGCAGGGACCTTAAAGATGTTGCAGTGCTCAAGGTTTCAAGGAACACCCTTACTGAGCGGGCTTTAAACCAGCTCGGAGAAAGCATTCCCGAGATGAATAAATACCTTGACAAGCAGACTGCTCTGGTATTTACTAATGAAAGTCCCTTCAAACTTTACAAAGTGCTAGAACAGACAAAAACTCCTTCTCCTATTAAAGGAGGTGCAATAGCTCCTGAGGACATTATTGTTCAGAAAGGACCTACCAGTTTCCCACCTGGTCCGATTCTCGGAGAACTCCAGAGTGCAGGAATTCCAGCTTCAATAGACGCAGGAAAAGTTGCAGTAAAGGAAACTAAGGTTGTCTGTAAAGCAGGTGAGGCAGTCCCTCAGAAGCTCGCAACCATGCTTGCAAAGCTGGAAATATACCCTCTCATTGTAGGGCTGGACTTAAGAGCCGCTTATGACAATGGGACAATTTACGAGCCGGAACTCCTTGCAATTGATGAAAGCCAGTACTTCTCTGACATTACCAGAGCAGCCCAGAACGCTTTCAACCTCGCTGTCAACACTGCATACCCGACAAGCGCAACAATCGGCACCCTGCTGGCAAAAGCCTTTGCAGAGTCAAAGAACCTTGGTGTCAATGCTGTCGTGTTTGATTCAGGAGTCATGGACACCTTACTGGCAAAAGCTCACGTCCAGATGACATCCGTTGCATCCAAAGCCGCAGACAAAGATGCAAATGCTGTGGATGACCAACTGAGGGAAGTTCTCGGAGCAGCTGCAAGCGCAGCAGCCGCAGCAGCCAAAGTGCCCGAGAAGAAAGAAGAAGTAAAGGAAGAAGAGAAAGAAGAGGAAGAGGAAGAAGACCGCTCCGAAGAAGATGGAATGGCCGGTCTTGGTGCTCTTTTCGGATAAATAAATTACGATAATTAAAATTAGGTGATTAACGATGGAATATATATATGCAGCTCTCTTATTGCACAACGCTGGTAAAGCAATTACCGAAGACGCAATCACTGCCGTTCTCCAGGCAGCAGGTATCGAAGTTAACGACGCTAGAGTAAAGGCCCTTGTCGCAGCCCTTGAAGGCGTGGACATAGAAGAAGCAATTGCAAAGGCCGCATTCGCCGCTCCTGCAGCCGCAGCCGCTCCTGCAGCCGCAGCCGCTCCAGCAGCAGAAGAAGCTCCTGCTGAAGAAGAGAAGGAAGAGGAAGAAGACCACGCCGAAGAAGACGGAATGGCCGGCCTCGGTGCTCTCTTCGGATAAACACAAATAAAACTTTGATACCTACAGCTCGCCCTACGGCGAGCATTCTTTTTTTCAATAGAAACTTTCGTAGTAGTTTAATAACGTAGAATTAGCTGGTTTTACTGTAGAATTCTTTATTATTTCTTAAAATACTTATTTTCTAAAAATATTTCTCTTTTCTACTTGGTTCTCTATACTACAGTATAATATCCCTTTTATTTGACTTAAAAACAGAATATAATGAGACTAAAAGAATAATAGGGTTATTGAGAGAAGGTGCCGAAACTCATTACCAAAACTCATTTTTAGTCTGGACAATTAAAAATTATTAGGTTGTTTTCTGTAATATTCTGTAATAAATAAACTGGTTTTCCAAAATCCGGTATCTAAAGAAGCAAATAAGAAGTTACTTAGGTATATTCAAGATAAGCTGAGATTTTGAAACTGACTCATCATTTTTAACTGTGGCTGAATTAAACTTATTAGTAGAAAATAATTTATAATCTTAAAGCTAACTGTTTAAAGTATATGTAAAATTTACATATACTTGAGAAGATTTTTTAAAACTAGTAATTTAAAAAATTGTGAATCCTGATTAAATAAGGCGACCTGGAAGTATGGATAGGCCGGTGGGACCCATCATCATCCACGTACTTAGAACAGAAGATATGGGACCATCAGGGAGGAAGTAACCTCCAGCTTACAGTACACGTGCAAGGCCTCCAGAATGTGCACAACTGGCGGCTGAGGGTTGTAGATAGTGCAGCAGGAGACGAAGGATCAATAACCGAATTCTATGACCTGATAGGGTGAACAATTTTCACCCGATTTTTATATTTTATGGCGATGATTTAATGAGGATAAAAATCGCACTGGCATTGATGTCTGGTGTCTTTATGATGGTCTGGATTGCAATTTTATTAGGTTATATATTTCTTTCAAGTCCATTACAATTAATTCGTAGACCTATTTTAGTTATAGAGTTGCTGAGCATTATTTCGTTTTTGAGTTCCGTTCTTTTTTTAGTGGAAGCAAGAAAAGTACTACCCAGATGGTATCTGGCAGTCCCGTTATGTGCTTCTTTATTTGCACTGGTTATCGTAAACTTTTGGATTTATTTTGATGTTGAAAAATTTCCTTTTGGTGACCCTACAAGCACTGCCGAAATATTTTGGATAATACTTACGGCTTTACTGTCTCCATTCTCTGGACTAGTCTTCCTGTCTTTGAATGGACATCCCGACTCGATGAACGTATACCTTGTAATTTCATGTGTAGTAAGTATTTTTTCAATGTTTTCCCTTTTCCTCATAATCCAGGAAATTTTAAAATGGTCCTCTTATGAACCACTTCTTTTTTTTCCATATGTTTATTGGGTTATTGTGATGCCAATTATAGGAGTATGTTTTTTAGTTAGAGCGATAACGTACAAAAATCCTGGAAACGTTTTAACCTCGGTAACTGTTGGGTCTACTCAAAATTAGTTATGTCAAAGATTTAGTACTGTTAATTTCTTGGTTCGACTGCGTAAGTCCTACTATAATTAAATCTGCAATTGCCAGTGTGGTGCAAGACATATGAAATTTGAAAACATTTGTTGTGGAAATTTATGGTGATGATTTGATGAGGATAAAAATCGCACTGGCATTGATGTCTGCTATCTTTATGATGTACTGGGCTCTAATGTTAATAAGCTATATACGCTACTCATTGATAACAACATTAAATCTGTCTTTTATTGATTTTATAAATTTAATGAGCATTATTTCATTTTTGGGTTCCGTTCTTTTTTTGGTGGAAGCAAGAAAAGTACTACCCAGATGGTATCTGGCAGTCCCGTTAAGCATCTCTCTATTTATACTGGTTATCGTAAATTTTTGGGTTATTTTTAGTGGTAGAGAACTTCTTAGTGACCACATCGGCATCGCAGAAACACTCGTGATGCTATTTATGGCATTACTGTCCCCATTCTCGGCACTGGTCTTCTTATCTATGAATAGACATCCTGACTCGATGAATGCATATCTTGCAGTTTCATCTGTAGCGAGTATGCTTTCGATGTTACTCCTTTTCTTCACGCTCAGTGGACTTTCACATGCACTTTCAAGAGGAGGGCCTACTTTTGATGCTGTTGTCGCTTTTCAGGCATTTTATTGGCTCATTGTGATGCCGGTTATAGGAATATGTTTTTTAGTTAGAGCAATAACATACAGGAATTCTGGAATCGTTTTAAATCCGGTAACTATTGGATCTACTTAAAATTAGTTATGAGTAAATTAGCAATTAACTCAATTTATATTTATTTACAAGGAATTTTCACACGATTCCTGGCAGATAACTTTGACTTAGCTTACTTTAATATCATATCTGATCACTCTCCAGGTTTAAACGGTTTAACAAATTATCCACGAACTTCGGCTCATAAGTCAGTAAGCTAGATGGAGCCGAAAAATATGTTACAAACCAGTTCTCCAAAAAAAGGTTATAATAGAAGAGATAATGAATAATAAGCAGTCTTCCACAAAAAAATATATAAGAGAGTTCCATGTCCCGATTTGATCCTATCCTGGCTTCAAGAGCGCTCTGGCAGATCCGTGTGAGAAAGCGTCCTTTTGTCCTTTCCCATGGTGTAAATGCCCGCTGCAATATGCGCTGCAAATTCTGTGAGTACTGGAAGAAAACCGGAGAAGAGCCGACCAAAGAAGAGATTTTCAAATTATTAAATGATGCGAGAGAATTCGGAATCGGAGTTTATAATGCCTGGACCGTAGAGCCTCTTCTTAGAAAAGACCTGCCTAATATTATGGCACATGCTAAAAGAATCGGTTTGATCACTTCCATGGTCACAAATGGAAAACTACTTTACGAGAGAGCGGAAGAGCTTGGAGATGTGGACTACCTTTCGGTTTCAGTGGATGGAATAGATAGTTATAAAGAAATCCGCAGGATGGATTTTGAAACTCTATTGAAGGGTCTAAAAAAAGCTATTAAGGTTAGAAAACTTCAGAAAAAGAAAAATCCCATTTTGATGAACTGCGTGCTAACAGGAAAAAACCTGGACGATATCGAGACACTTATTTTACTTGCAAAAAAGCTGGGAGTAAAGGTTTCCTTCGAGCCTGTCCACGAGTTTCCCGGAATCAGTGATGAGATCTGGAACGATATCGGGATTCGAAATAAGGAAAAGTTCCACTGTACAGTTGACCACATAATCGAGCTTAAGAAGCAGGGTTACCCTATAATCAATTCCAAAACCTATCTCAAAATGGTCAGGGACGGAAAAATGGACTACAAATGCAGAGCTAGCGGGATTATTATGAATGTGACGCATGACGGCACTCTGGAAACCTGCCGTGTGCATAATGAATCCCTTGGAAACGTGATCTGGGACGGTTTTGAGAGCGTCTGGAAAAACTCGGAAGAACACAGAAAGGAAATTGTTGAAAATTGCAGTGGCTGCCTCTTTTTCGGATATACGGAAAACAGTTTGATGCAGAGTTTTAACCCTGAAGTTCTGATGCATTACGAGTGGATGTAACTCCCGAGTTCCGCCTCCCGAGTCCCGTCTCGGGAGGACGGTGCCCTTTTCGCTCGCTTTGCTCGCTCAAGAGGGCTGAATTACCCGAATTTCGCTTCGGGAGCACGAAGCCCTTTTCGCTCTCTTTGCTCGCTCAAGAGGGCTGAACTACCCGAATTTCGCTTCGGGAGCACGAAAGGAAGCTAAGGTATAATTTTCTTTTACCTTGAGTTCTGCTTATCCAGTACCCTTAAAGCTTCAGCCGTAGCCCACCTGACTTCAGGGTCAGGATCGTTTAAGTTTTTGACAAGGGAAGCTGTTGCTTTTTGATCACCTATTTTTGCAAGGGCTTCGGCGGCGTACCGTCTGACCCAGGGGTTGCTGTCATTGAGAGTTTCGAGAAGTGCATCAACGGCTTTTCGGCTGCTTATATTCCCAAGGGCATAGACTGCAGTGATTCGGAGTTCGGAATCTTCTTCGGCCAGCATTTCCAGAAGAGCGTCTATTGCTTTTTCAGCTCTAAGAGTTCCTAAAGAGTAAGCAGCAGCATTTCTTACTTCAGGATTCGTATCATCAAGGCATTTGAGAAGTGGGGCTACTGATTCTGGATTTTCCAGTTTTCCAAGGGATTCGGCAGCACACTTTCGAATTTCGGGGTCCTTATTTCTTAGTTTGCGGATAAGGGCTTCTGCGGCTTTTTTACTACTGAGTCCTGTGGGTTTTTTGCTGCCAGAGCTCCCCAGAGCCAATACTATCTGTTTTTGCAGTTCTGGAGAGCTCTTATCCAGTTTTGCGATAAGGGCTTCCTCAGCTTTCTCATCACCTAAAATCCCCAGGAAACGGGCTGCAGTTATCCTGACTTCGGGAACCTTGTCGTCCAGGCTCTTAATTAAAGGTTCAATTGCCTGTTTGTCTTTAAGGTTCCCAAGGGATTCTATAGCACACGCTCGGAACACAGGGTCTTTGTCTACAGCCAATCGTTTAATTAACGGCACTGATGCATTTTCTGTTCCTATCCGACCAAGGTTTCTGGCTGCAGTTATTCTTACTCTTGAATTCTTGTCCTCAAGGAGTCCAAGAAGTGCCTTCTCTACTTCAGGGCCTCTTGCCTGGCCCAGGGCTTCGGCTGCAATTGTTCTGACCTCAGGATTTTCGTCTTCCAGAGCTTTGATGCAGAATTGTGTATCTTTTTCGCTTTGTTTAAGTGGGTTAACAGGATTTTCTTCCTGTCCTCTAAGAAGATCCGAAATGTATGAAAGCTTTTCAGAAGAGGTTTTTAAACCCGAAACGTTGCTTAACAGGTTCATAGAGGAGTAAACGATGGCTACAAGGGATAGAACCATTGAAATAAGAGAGGAAATCAGTAGAAGTTTCATTTTGGCTTCGGAAAATGAGCCAAAGCTAAAAACAATCAGTATCAGTCCGTTAAAATATATTGTCCCTGCTGCTGTATATGATACTATCTTCAGAAGCGGTTTTATACGGTTGGCAATTGAGTTAGTGCTGTCCCTGTTGCTTTGCAGAGATAATATGAAAATAGCAATAAACACGGCATACAATGCGGCTACTGATTGCATTACTGTTGAGGGAAGCCAGAAAGTTCCCCCAGAGCTTGCTGCAGAATTATCTGCATTTCCATTTCCTGAGAGGGTAAAAATGCTCAAAATAACCAGAGCAAATAAAAAGAAAACTTCAAGCTTGTAAGTTTTCAAGGAAGTCAGTTTCATTCTCAACAGACTGCCTGTACCCGGATAGTTATATAAAAATTCCGCTGAATTAAGTATCTTGTTGACTTTTGAGAAAGAAAACCATTTCAGCTTTACTGCAAAGGAAATCGCAAAGTTAAAAAATAACTGATCTGATCTAAAAAAACCGATCTAAAAAAGCCGATCTAAATAATTGATCTAAGTAATTGATCTAGAATTGCTAGTCTGCTTTTATACAGCCATTTTTTATACGGTCATTTTCATACGGTCATTTTCATACGGTCATTTTCATACGGTCATTTTCATACGGTCATTTTCATACGGTCATTTTCATACGGTCATTTTCATACAGTCTTTACTACTACCTGATCTCTGCTTTTAAGTCCGAACTGACGTGCAGCATTTCCTTTGTTTACGGCAATTTCCAGGAATCTGTGACTGCCTATAAGGGCAAGGGGCTCTTTCTCCCCTACAAAACTATAGGTTTGAACAAAGGAGATCCTTCTGCTGTTTATTTCTATCTGTGAGCCAAAACTAGAGAATTTTAAAACTATTTCTTCCGGGATATTGGTAATAACATTTCCGAAGCTGTCTGCAAAAATAACCTCACCTATAATGAAGGGACCGTCAATTCCGAAATTTTCAAAGTCAAGGTTAACAAAGTCCGAAATTCTCGGTCCTACAGCCTCGATAGGTGTGCCTTTTGAGAGACGGGCCCCTGCAGGTGCAAAAATATCCCTGCCATGGAAAGTTGCAGAAACTCCTGATTTCAGCATAAGTTCAGGATTTGTGATTTCGTAGACTTCCATTTTTCCAAGGCTGCGAGCTGCAGGGATCAACAGACCGTTGTCAGGGCCGACAAAAAATTGTTCCTCTCCTTCACAGCCTGCTTTAATGGCAAGAGCGCGGCGTGAAGTTCCGACTCCGGGATCGATAACGCCTATATGTATGGTTCCCTGCGGGAAATATCGAACAAGGGAGTAAAGCGCAAAAGCTCCTTCCCGGATTCCTGCCTGTCGGATGGAGTGAGTGATATCAACAATCTGTACAGCAGGGTTTATTCCCAGAATTACGGCTTTCATGGCTGCGGGATAGAGGTCTCCAAAATCGGTGGTTAGGGAAATTAAAGGCATAAATATTACTCTGTTTTTTTCTATTTTATAATATGCAGGACTGAAAAATTATATAAAGATGTGAGGATGTAATAGTCAAAAATAAAAATTTTTAGGGAACTTGGAGACGCAGTGAGACGGATGATGTATATAAGGAGATTAGTCATACTGATTCTAATAAGCCTTGCTCTTCTTGCATCGGGCTGCGAGGAAATAATGAACGTCAAACAGAGTTCTGAATCCTTACAGGAACCCTCTACCGAATTTTATATTCTGGGTCCTGATGGAACAGCTGAAAATTATCCTATCGACTATGTACTCGGGGAAAATGGGACTGTAATAATAGGAATTATAAATCATGAGCAGAAACCCGTAAACTATACGCTGGAAGTCAAGCTCGAGGACATGCCTCTACCTTTGTCGGATATTTGGAAAAAAATATGCCTCGGGAACAATGAGACCCTGGAAAAAGCAGTCACTATAACTCCTCTCTTCGAGGGAACAAACATGAAACTTCAGTTTTTGCTCTATAATAACGATAAAAAGGACATGTTAGAAGAGAATGTCAGTATACCTTACAGAAATCTTAACCTATGGATAAATGTAACAACGCAGAATTTCTCGAAGAATAATTCAACTCCTTCAACGGCAATATAAGCAACTGAGCTGAGAAGCAACTGAGCTTAGGTTAGGCACTGACCCCTGTTCATCTCAAGAAAGGCTGGAATAATAAAATCGGGCAGTTCTAATCCGTGTTCTCAAGAATATCTTTTCTTCTTGAGAACACGAAATGTCAGCGCATATACAAGAATGTTAAATATGAGAAGGGTTCCAATCTCAGGATAAAGATCAGATATTCCGGAGTTATTCAACATAGCTCTTTTTATTCCGTAAAATACGTAAGTGCTTGGTACGAGATGGGAGATATACCCGATCTCTCGGGACAAATCGGCCAGCAGGGCAAGCAAAATCATGGGTGCCATGCAAATAGTGGAATATAGAGATGCTGAAGAGTAATTATCAGCATAACTGGCAATCAGAAGCCCAAGACCTGTGAATACTGCAGAACCAAGAACTATAAAAATTGTAACCGGTAGGAAGTTTCCGACGAAACCTCTGTTTATAATAATTATAACGAGGGATATGAGTATTGTCAAAAATAGTCCAAAAAGCGATTTGCCATAAATCACATCTTTTTCCGAAGCTGGTGACACAAGTATTGCGTCAAGGGTTTTTTTCTCTTTCTCTGTAGTCAGCGTATTGGGTAAAACCATCATTCCAACAAATATTACGGTAAACATAATCCACACAGGGATGTTGAACCTTGACTGCAGGTTTCCAGAAAGCATATTTAAGGTAATATTCACCGGATATCTCTGTCCTGTAAAGTCCATAATGATATCTTTATAAGTTTGCAAAAATACGACTGATTTTGCCTCATACGGATTGACAATGATATTCAGGGAAGGAGTGAGCCCGCTTTTTATACCTGCACTGAAGCCTTCCGGCACAAGCATAACGGCTGCAACCTTTTGATTATAAAGTAACTCTTCGGACTTAACGGCAGAGTCTGCAATAGTTACATCATAGTTACTTCTCGAACTTAGATATTCAATGAAATCGGTACTGGAACCTTCATCATAAACTGCAACAGGTACTACAGTGTTATCAGTCAATGAAATCGTAGAATTAAATAGAAGAGACAAAAAAACCGGAGTTAATAGTATTATCAATAAGTTCTTGCTCTTTACCGATGTTATCAAGTCCTTTCTAAAAATAGCCAGCACAACATTAAGATTCATCAGTTAATTTCTCCCCGGTCAGTTTTATGAAAACATCTTCAATTGTAGCCTCTTTCGAATGTACAAAGGACACCTGATTATTTTCGGAGAGTTTCTCATAGATGTCGCTACTGGTTTTTGTATTTAGCGGCGATTCGTAAATATCTCCTTTTACGGTCTTGATTATTAGAACATCTTCCCCATACCTTTTTTTCAGATTTGTAGGAGTGTCCATATCTCTTATAGATCCTTTATGTATGATAGCCAGATAGTCGCATAAAAAATCGGCTTCTTCCATATTATGTGTCGTTATGAGGATTGTTTTTCCCTGTTCTTTAAGATCAAGAATCATTTGCCTTATTTCCCTTGCAGAACGTGGGTCCAATCCGCTTCCGGGTTCATCAAGAAATAAAACCTCGGGATCATTGAGAAGGGCCCGAGAAATCATTATCTTTTGTTTCATGCCTTTTGAAAAAGTCTTTACTTTGTCTTTTTGATACCTTTCCATTCCTACGGCTTTCAGTACTTCACTTATTCTTTTTTTCGGAGAATTGTATAACCTGCGAAAAAAGTTGAGGTTTTCATACACCGATAATTCTTCATACAGGTTTTGAGACTCAAAAACAACTCCGATTTTCTTTTTTATCTTTACTGCATCCGATACGGTGTTTAGTCCTCCGATATATGCAGTACCTGAGGTAGGAGGAAGTTGACAGGTAAGAATCTTAATAGTAGTGGATTTTCCTGCTCCGTTCGGGCCTAGAAGTCCGAATATAGTCCCTTTTTTGATACTGAGCGAAACATTCTTCACAGCTTCGAAATTCCCATATTTTTTAGATAAATTCTCAGTAACTATCTCTTTATCCATGGTACTACCAGCGATTTTAGAATCATTCCGCTCTTCAATCAAAACGACGAATAATATTTACTTGCATCATAAGCAGAAAAATAACTCTCTGTATCTCTTAAAAAATACTATAGAGTTTTATAAGTGTTCTGGTAATTAAATTTTTTTATTTACAATATATCATGGCACTCAAGGATCTCTCAGTACTCACTTTCAAGCCGTAGTAAAAATTCCTTTATATCTAGTCCACTTGCAAATCCTTAAGTTTTCCATTTGCCCCAATAACTCTATGGCAGGGCACTATTGATTGAAATTGGGTTCCGGTTGTTTGCGAGCTCCTCTAACCGGGAAATCTTTTGTTTCCCGATAGATGATTGTGTATTTGTAACTCCAAGACTTACGTGCACGCTTTTAACCGGAAAATAAGGAACAAGTGGGTACAGCGCAAAGGCACCTCCCAGGATTTCTGCCCTACGGATTTAATGGGTTGCATCAGTTATCTACACGTTGGGATTAATTCCGAGAATCGCGTCTTTTATCGCTCTTGGATATAGGTCTCCAAAATCAGTGGCAAGGGAAATAACGGACATGAATATTATTCTGCTTTTTTGCTATTTCAGAATATGTTGAATCAAAAAAGAATATTAAGATGTGAAGAGATACAGGCGATTATACTAAATGTACAAAATGTTGGAAAGTGACCGGGAAATGAAAAAGACAAAAGTGCTATCATTAATGATTTTAATTAGCCTGGCTCTCTTTGCATCAGGATGCGAAGAAGAGCTCAGTGCAGAAGAGATCGCAACGAAGATGCAGGAAAAAGGAGAAAGCATCAAAGATTATTCTTGTATAATGCATACGGCGACTTATGCTAATGGGGAAAAGATTCAGGAAAATGAAGAGCGAGTAATAAGCAAAAAACCGAGGATGATGAAGAGCTGGACCATAGAACAGGGAAAAGAAGAAGTTGCAGCGGTTTCGGACGGAGAATTCTTATGGAGTTATGACGAAGGGACAAATACCGTCACAAAAATTAAACTACCAGAAGAACCACTTATAAATGAAAGTGATTATGTCGGGCTCATAGAAGGTTTTTTGAATAAAACAAATGTTTCACTCCTGGGAATCGAAGAGGTAGACGGAAGAAGTGCATACGTCCTTGAAGCTGAACTGGAAGCAAAGAGTGAAGAAAATCACAGCCTGGTTTCCCGCACAAAAATGTGGGTGGATAAAGAGACCTGGATGGCTCTTAAATGTAAGATATATGACAGCAAAGGAAACTTGATGATAGAAACGGAAATAAGCAACCTTAAAGTAAATACTGGAATTCCGGATTCCGAATTTGAGTTTGAGGTTCCAGCAGGAGCAGAAATAAAAGTTATTGATCTGAACAATCTCGAAGTTCCTGAAAAAATGAGCCTTGAAGAAGCCAGAAAAAAAGCCAGTTTTGAAATACTTGTCCCAGAATACATCCCCGAAGGCTATGCGCTTAACTACACGATGATAGATTACAAGACAGCTCTTGAAGACCAGAGTCACGAGACTGTAATTCTTAACTACCAGAAAGAAGATGAATTTTTCCATGTAACACAAACCATTTACGAAGATAAGCCTGAAGAAGATGTCATGCTCGCACAGACAGCTGAAAATATAAGTATCAACGGAAAGGAAGGAAAATATACCAACCAGTTTGGAGAGTTCAAACTCCTTGCGTGGAATATTGGAGAATTTGAAATGACCCTGAGTGGTTTCCTTGAAAAGGCCGAGATGCTGAAAATTGCAGAGTCCATTCCAGAACCTGCTTTAGAGAATAATAAAAAATAACGGAAATGATTCACAGATAGATAAAAAGGAATACAGAAAAACGAGATAAGTTTTTGTTTTTCTGATCTCAAACTTTTTTTTCTTCAAGTTTCAATAAAAACTCTTTTACATCCAGCCCACTGGCATAACCTGTAAGTTTTCCATCCGAGCCTATGACCCTGTGGCAGGGCACTATTATTGCAATCGGATTCCTGTTATTTGCAAGTCCCACCGCTCTATAAGCCTTTGGCTTTCCAATAGATACAGCTATTTCTTTATAAGTTCGAGTTTCCCCATAAGGGATTTCGCATAGAGCTTTCCAGACTGACTTTTGAAAATCCGTTCCTTCAGGAGCCAGTTTAAGATCAAAGGATTTGAGTTCCCCCAAAAAATAAGCTTCAAGCTGCCTTGCAGCCTCCCTGAAAAAATCTTTATTTTCTACCCAGTCAGCAGGGACTTCTATTCTCTTCTTGCCTTGCAGGAAATTAAGGTGTTTCAGCCCTTTTTCATCTCCTGCCAGAAGAATGGGACCGATTGGGGATTCTATTATGTCGTAGTACATTTTGTTCTCCTTCCGTATCTCAGTTACAGGTAGTTGTTTATTTCTAGTAAAAATGTTTATTCGATAACTTGGCGAATAAACTCACTGCAGAGGTTAGAAAATGATATTTGGTGAATAAACTCACTGCAGAGGTTAGAAAATGATATTTGGTGAATAAACTTACTGCAGAGGTTAGAAATTAATAACCGGAGAGAGAACTCGTTCTGGAAAAAACGCAATGAAAAATAGAACATACAAACGTTTAAAAGATGAGATCAGTAAAGCCCGAAGGCTTTACTTTACGTTACCAGTACCTGCTTATTTTGCAAGGTTGTAGTTCTGGTTTACGATCTTGAGGGCGCAGAAGTTACCGCACATTGTGCAGGCATCTGTATCTTCGGGAGCCCTGCTGTTCCTAACTTCTTTTGCGTGTTCTGGATCGATTGCAAGAGAGTACATCTTTTGCCAATCAAGTTCTCTTCTGGCCCTGCCCATCGCAAGGTCCTGTTCTCTTGCCCTGTCTGGATATTTCACCATATCGCCTACATGAGCTGCAATCCTGGAGGTTTTGACTCCTGTGATGACATCTTCGAGGTTTGGAAGAGCCAGGTGTTCTGCAGGAGTAACGTAGCAGAGGAAATCACATCCGTATGATGCAGATACAGATGCTCCGATTGCGGTTACGATGTGGTCATAACCGGGTGCGATGTCAGTTACAAGTGGACCGAGCATGTAGAAAGGCTTGTGACCGCTCATTTCCTTCATGAGTTTTACGTTGGTTCCGATCTGGTCTAGAGGGACGTGACCCGGACCTTCGACAATGACCTGTAGACCCTGTTTGTGGGCTTTATCAGCCAGTTCGGCATTGATAATGAGTTCCTGGATCTGGGCACGGTCAGTTGCGTCGTGGACTGCACCTGCACGCATTCCATTTCCTGTAGAAAGGACTACTTCGTGCTCCTTGAGGATTTCAATGAGATAATCAAAGTTTGCATAAAGAGGGTTTTCCTTTTCGTTGTGGAGCATCCAGGAAGTCATGAAGGCACCACCACGGGAGCAGAGGCCACCGTACCTGCCATGGGCTTTAAGCCGATCCATGGTGATATTGTTGATTCCTGTGTGGATTGCCATGAAGTTGGTTCCGAGCTTTGCCTGGTCTTCGGTTGCCTTGAAGAGTTCTTCTTCGGTCATATGCACAATTGAACCGTATTTTCTTGCAGCCTCAATGAAAGCCTGGTAAAGAGGTACTGAACCCACTGAAAGAGAAATGCTGTCGATGACCTTTTTTCTAATTGCAAGGAAATCTCCGCCAGTTCCGAGCTCCATAAGTGTGTCTGCGCCTGCAGCTTCGGCCGCCTGAGCTTTTTTAACTTCCATATCTGCATCAACAATGTCCGAGGATACACCAATGGATGCATTGACCTTGGTCCTGAGACCTTCTCCTATACCGCAGATTTTTACCTGTCTGTATGGAGATGTTGGAATAACAATTCTTCCGGCTGCAACCCCACGACGGATGAATTCAGGGTCAAGTCCTTCGTCCTTTGCAACAATCTTCATTTCTTCGGTGATAATCCCTTTTTGTGCATCTTCCACGATCGTCATATTATTAACCTCAAGATTTTGATAATCTATAGAATTTGTCTGTAAGATCTGTCTGTAAGATAAGTTTGTAATTAGGGCAAGGGTGAGTTAGATCATAAAAGGCGCGTAATTATATATAACACTTTTTAAAAAATTAACTTTAACCTTAATCAAGTTTACTTTACTTCAATGTCTATAGTTATTGGAAAATATAAGATATGTGATTAAAATAAATATTTTATAAATAATTACTAAACATTCATTGAGTAAAAAACAAGTAAATTTGTTTTAACTTGATGGGTGAAGAAGGCAAGGTTCATAGTAAAATGAGGCATAATATGGATAGTCTAACGGGAGAAACACAAGACCTCAATTTTCTATATTCAAAAATTAGTTTACTATTTTGAACTATTATCTATTTGGCAAATATATTGGTAAACATTGCCATAATAAATTCACATAATTTCTACGCTATTTGATACTTGTATTATTTCAAAAAACCATTTATTTACTACTAGTTGTGGAGTTCAAATGTCCTGGAAAGTTTGCTTGAACTCCACAAAAACACTGTAGTTAATATTCAGACTTATTCAGGTATTGCCATAAAATAAAATTCCTGTCCCAGAGTAACCTTGGCTTTTAAAAAGCCTGTGCCACTAGTAGTTTCTTTTATTTCGTTCAAATATTGACCTCTGTATTCCCTGGGCCACTCCCCGGGGTCATTATTTGCTTCCAAACGGATGTGGAAATATATCGGTGCTCCTTGTCTACATTCACTTACATAGACATAACTGTCATAAGTCGGATTTGAGTCATACCTGGTGTATTCTCCATAAGGGATTACAGAAATATTCGAAATATTTTCAACTGGGAATAATATTGGACTTCCGTTACTTATAGGATCAAAAATATCAAAATAGTCTGCAACAAAATTTGCACTAAAAGAAATATCCTGAAGCCTGGATTCATTTGTCCTGAATCCAAGCATATATCCTTTCTCAGTTTCTGCAATAAAGGTTGTCCAACCTCCTGGTGTTGTTTTGTTGTCAAAGGTTTCAGTTGCATTTTCAAAGTAAGGACCTTTGCGGTATTGTTCAGGCCAGTTATCGATCTCGTGCATTATCTCCTGAGTAAAACAAGGGTTTTTCTGAGCAGGGGGAGTAAAAAATTTGCCTTCTTTAGTTGCAGGAATTGGAACCATTATTACGGTAGGCCCTAATACGTCCCTTCCAGAAAGGCCCCCTACATTGACGTCATATATGCAATTATACCGTTGACCTCTATCTCTCCAATCTATTGAATCCATATAGATTGAATGGAGAATAATGCTCATGGGAATACCCCCGACAACAAGAATTAAAAATAGAGCAATAAAATATCGATCTTTTTTCGTCATGTTTATTGCTCTCTCAATAGAACAAAATCGGCAAGGCTTTTTCATACTCACTCAAATGTTGTGATACAATCTTTGCCTTTTGACTATTTTCTTTTAGTGGATACTTATTCAACCATTCTACAAATGCATCGGAACGATACACCAAACCATACTTCTTGCCGTCTTTATAATACCAGTATGAATGGTTGACAGATTTGTTGTAAAGCCATTTGAGAAATTGATCTTGATAATATTCAGCGTCTTCTACTATTGTTTGCGGAACATCTATAATATCCGCATCAATATCAAATTGTGTAACTAATAACATTTTGTTTACCTCTAAGAATTAAGGTACAGTTTCAACGTTTGCAAGCAGATACTGTAAGCAGATACTGTAATGTCTATGATTCTCTTGCCTCTGGACGTATGAAACTCAAGTTAACTTTTAAATTTTTTGTTTGAACTCTACACTCCTTACTTCGAATTAATTCTTTATAAGTTTTCGGGCTAAAATTTTAACAATTTTGGATAAAAGAACATTTATGTATTGGAGACAAGAGGATCAAAAATTAGTTAAGATTTTTTAGGCAGAAATTATCTATAGGGTAATTACAATCAGTTATTTTTTTACCAGGCTTTATATCCCAGGTTACCTTTTGGAAACATAAGCTATGCTCATTCTAAAAATAAGGAAAAATCGTTAAGACAATTGATGCTAAACAGTTTTAATGACCTCTTAGCTTCAAAAAGTCATTAACTTAAAATCAAAAAACATAGACTGAAAAAATAGAAATTTTTTATTTCTTTTGTTTGTTCTGCTCCATAATTAAACGGACTGTTTGCCTATGGAGAGTTAATATGAAATCACTCAAGAGTCCGAATATATACATCTGAAGGCCGAACACAATTAGCAGTGTTGTTAAAACGGAAAGCTGGTTATGAGTGATATCACGGGACCACCACTCAATTACAACAAAGATTCCTGTGAACAGCCCTGTCAGGATAAAGATAGAACCTATTATCCCAAAGTAGAACATAGGATTGTGCATTTTTGCAAGCCTATAGATTGTAGATCCAATCCTGAATCCGTCTTTTACCGGATTTAACTTGGTTGCGCCTTTTTTACTTCTCGGTAAATAAGTGATAGGAACTTCTTCGACCCTCTGTTTTTTAAGAATACATTCTACAGAAATTTCGGTTTCTATCTCGAAACCTGTCTTATTAAGTTCAAGTTCTTTTACACTTTCAAGCGTAAACGCACGGTAACCTGAGAGGATATCTTTTAATTTTACGCCATATGCAACGTCAAAAAACATGTTTATAAGATGATTGCCCACAAGATTGAGCCTCGTAAAAGCTCCCTTGGAGTAATTCTCCAGCCTGTTGCCTATTACATGGTCGGCACTATCTTCCAGTAAAGGCCTTAGAAGGGAGCGAGCTTCTCGGGCAAGGTATGTTCCGTCACCGTCAACCATTATTATGTAAGGGCTTTCTATAAGCTCGAAAGCCTGAATCATTGCCTGCCCTTTACCTTTTCCGGTCTGCATGACAACTTTTGCGCCTTCAGCTTCTGCGATTTGCCCAGTGCCGTCCTTGCTGTTTCCATCAATTACCAGAATGTTGGAAAAGCCTTCCTGCTTGAAGTCTTTAATAAGCTGCCCTATTGTTGCAGCTTCGTTCAGGGTGGGAATCAGAATGCAAACATCTGTGCTGTTCACGTCTCACACATATCCTTTGCCGGAACCTCTACGCGCATCGCAGAACCCGTTTTATTGTATAAATTAATTTTATTGTATAAGTCCATTTTATTGTATAAGTTATATCGGTTACTTTACTTCCAGTAAAGGTTGTATGCAATATATTGAGGGTTCTTATAAAAGCCCCATGTTGTCGAGCTGCTGGCGGACGACTTCAACTCCTCTCTCGCAGTCTTCAGGAGATTTTCCACCTGTAACTACCAGTTTTCCGGAGCTGAATATAAGCACAACTACTTTGGGTTCATCAATTCTGTATACAAGACCAGGGAACTGCTCGGGCTCATATTCAATGTTTTCAAGTCCAAGCCCTATTGCAATTGCGTTCAGGTTCAAAATAGTATGCAGGTCTGCTGAAGCAACAATATTCTGGACAGTAATCTGGGGATTCTCTATGGTCTTGATCCCTATACTGTTCAGCTTTCTCGCCATATTGCCTATAACTGTATGTACATCGGCAACATTTTTTGCCCCTGTACAGACAACCTTACCGGAAGTAAAGACCAGGAATGCAGCTTTAGGATCTGAAACCCTGTAAACGAGTCCGGGGAACTTCTGTTTGTTGTACTCGGCTCCTTCGAACTGGGATTCGATAACAGTTAAGTCGAATTCTTCAGCGAGTTTAGTGGATGCAACCACATTTTCGATCTTGATGCTAGATTCGCTCATTAGTCAACCCTCAGTATATAAAGCAAAGGTAATATCCTCTAACCAGTATATAAAGCTATAGTTAAATACCCAGGTTACTATATAAATGGTTTATATATAGAATATAAAGGCCATAGAAAAGCTTAAATTAAGAACGCGCGTCATTTGGAAAAAATAAGTGGGGACGAGGGAGTTTGTATATTTTATAAGGTAATTTAGTCTTCAAACTTCTTAAGACCTTCGAGAATAGAGTCATACTTTGCACAGACTCTCTGAAGAAGATCACCCTCAACATTACGGTGTGTGGGTATAAGGATCTGAGCATCCTTTTCGATCTTAATCCCACTTTTCGAAACTCCATAGTCAGGTGCGATAAGAACCCCGTCTGCGGAAATTCCAAGGGAAAGATCGTTTACGATTCTTGAAACCATTTCAGTTGCAGGTTTAACCTTCTTCTCGATAAGGACAGCCGAAGAAACATATCTTTCCCTGGTTTCTCTAATTTTCTCAACGCTTTTTTCCACCATTTCGGAGTCTACTTCATCGGGAAGTTCTTCCGCAAGTAGGGCAAGAGCTTCTATAAGGTCTTCAAAAGTTGTTGAACGCATCTCAAGGATTTCTCCGTCGCAGTACTGCCTTACAGTATCGGAATAACCTGCCGAGATAATGACTACATCGGTTTCAAGTAGCCGGGAAATTTCCTCCTTTGAGGGCGAGTAAGCATTTGCTATGAAATATTCCTTAATTCCGCACATGCTCATAAGAGATTCGTACATAGGTGTCACGGCAATAGTCTTCCTTCCTATCCATAGGTTGATATCACTTTGCCCGGCCTGTAATCTCAAAAGTTCAAGGATTTTATCTTTTATGGCTTTAGGGTCATTTCTTTTAAGCCCGAAATAATCTGCAAAAAGAGGAGTTGTAGAAAGCTGCCTGCTTCTCCCGCAAGGCACAGAGTCTACAAAACCTCGCTCTATAAGGTCCTTTATATGGTCATAGGCTCCGCTTCCTCTCATATCAATGAGGTCTGACTGAAGCAGGGGCTGATGATAGGCAATCATGGAAAGGGTACGAAGTTTTGGGGCTGAAAGCTCTTTTGGGGCTACTTCCCGCATAAGCTCGGAGTATTCAGGTTTGACCTGCATAACATATCTCTCTCCAAGATCAAGAATCTCAATCCCGGATCCTCGGGAAGAATAAGCCTCTGTCAATTTCTGTACTGCTGAAAGAACTGTTTTTTTTGGTTTTCCTGTAATTTTTGTAAGCTTTTCGAGGCTTACAGCCCTGCCAGCAGCAAAAAGCGCGGCTTCGATAATCTCAAGCTCACTCATAATTCTCACTTCCAGAAAAAGAACAAAATATTCTTTAATCAGGTTAATTGTAATAAGACGGGGTTAATTAGTCGTTTTTGCAGGCTTTTACTAAGATTAAAGCCTAGAGCACAAGATAATATTCAAGATAATATTCAAGATAATACTCAAGATAATATTCAAGATAATACTCAAGATAATATTCAAGATACCAAGGTATGTCAAGTTATAAGGATAATGTCAAAGTATAAGGGTAAGTATCAATGCACAATTAACTCAGGCTCCTCATCCTGGTTTTTATGTGAAGGAACCTCCTCTGTCAAATTCGGTTTTGAAGAGTCTTTAATTTCAGGTTTTGAAAGTTCAGTTTTTGATTTTACTGACATTTCATGGAAAAGGGATGGATTAGCCTCGGTGGAAAAACCGGATTCTTCTCCCGGATAAATATATAATTCTTCAAAAAGTCCATCCTGGAAAAGCCATATCTTCCTGCTTGAGGCAAGAAAAAGAAGAGAAAGATAATCCATAATTTTGTCCTCACTTCTTTCCTGTAAACTGGAAAAAACCACTACAGATTGCTTCGTAAATAGTTCGGCAAGCCTTTGCCACATAAGGGACAACCGAGAGCTTATGGCTTCATCATGTGCAATACCCAGTACATCTCCTGTAGTAAGCCTGGGACGAGGACTTGATTCTTCTGAATTTTGGCTGGTTTTTTTCTCATTTTTTCTTGAAAGGCTTTTTTCGGCTTTCTTGAGTTCAAGAATCAGTTCATTTAGTGTTACCGGCCTTGTGGAAACACGACGAACTGGAAGTTTCGGGATAGGAAACTCTGCAGGTTCGGGGAAATCAGGATCTTCAGGGAAATCCGAATCAAATGTATCAACCTCTTCCTCCTCTACCTCAAGGATTCCCGAGGACTTCATGCGCAGGAGAATAGCAGAATAAAGAAGCGTCCTTGAGGAAATTCTGAGGTCCATCTGCTTTAGCTCTTCCACCCTTCCCAGAAAACTGTCAGTAAGCTGTACTATGTCTATATCCCAGGGATCGATTTTTCCTGCTCGTGCAAGTTCAACCAGTATGCCCAGAGGTTCGGAGGTCTCAAACTCCGAAATATCAAGCAGGTTCCAATCGATTCCAAGGCTTGAAACAGTACCTGACAGCTCATAAATCTCGGATTTCACAAAAAGAGAGTCATTTTCTCTGGATTCGGAAACCTTATTAGCTTGAAGAAGCGGTACTTCAAGCGCTGCCCCCTCGTTATCCATAAGCTCAGCCATTAAGTCTCACTCCGGTAATGCTTGTGAGATTATTTTCCTGCATTGTAACCCCTATTGTCCTGGATGCGGCCTGGATCATAGGTTTTCTTAAGGAAACAACAATAAACTGGACTTTTGATCCTGAGGTTTTAACGCGCCTTGAAACCCTCTCCACGTTCCAGCCGTCCAGAAACATATCAATTTCATCAAAAGCATAGAAAGGAGCAGGACGGTATTGTTGGATCGCGAAAATGAAAGCAAGTGCAGTAAGACTCTTTTCCCCTCCGGACATTGCCTCGATCCTCTGGAGAGTTTTTTCTTTTGGCTGTGCCCGAAGTGTCATTCCTCCTGCAAAAGGGTCATCAGGGTCATCAAGCAAGAGTTCACCCATCCCGTCAGAAAGCTCATGGAAAATCTCCTTGAAGTTGGAATTAATGCTTGTATAAGCTTCCATAAAGGCATCTCGCTTTAAATGCTCATACTGTTCAATGCGCTCAAGGAGCTGCTCTCTTTCGGTAAATAGAGTATCCCGCTTTCCCTGCAAATCCGAAAGCCTTAACTGTACCTCATTATACTCGTCAATTGCTCGCATGTTTACGGGCTCGAGTTGCCTGAGGGCTTCATCGATTGCCTGAATCCGCATATAAACAGTTTCGTAATTAGGGACTTCGTCAGTCTCTTCTATGCCTCTTTTCAGGATTTCTTCGGCAAATTGCTTTTCCTGATCTAAGAGCGCATTTTTAGTAGCTGTGAGCGTAAGAACCTGCTGCTTCGCTTTTTCAAGTGTGGTTGAGGCAATACTTACCCTGCGTTTGACCGCATTGTATTCAACCTGAACTTTTTCCCGTTCTTGCTGAAGACCTAGTAGTTCATCCGAAAGTTCAACCTCCCTGACTTTCTTTTCTTCAAGCTTTTCTTCAAACTCCTTTATTTTTATCTTTAGATAATTAACTTTCTCCATTCTTGAAGCTTTCTTCTCATCAAGTTCCCTGATAACTTCCTTTGCTTCAGTAATTTTCTGTTCGGTATACTCTTTTTCAAGCTGCAAGGCGTTTAATGTGGCTTCAGTATCCCGTATTCGGCCATCTAGCCTGCGGAGTTCTTCGTCAACGAATTCGATTTTTTTGTTGATTTCAGGCAGAGGGGAATCAGCAAGTTTAGTTTCAAGCCCTGAGATCTGCTCCTCAAGCTCGGATACGATCTTTTCTTTGTCGGATTTCTCTGCAGATACCTTTTCCATTTCAGTTCCGAGTTCGGTTCTGGACTCCTCGATTAATTTAAGGTCGGCCTGTTTGAATTCAAGAAGTTCAGCAAGTTTTGCTTCCCTGCCTGAAATTTCCTCAAGCTGGTTCTCTTTTCTTGAGATCGTAGCTTCACAGTCTCGAATTTTCCTGCTAAGCTCGAAAAGATGGCTTTCAATACTGTCCTGCTTGCTTATGGCTGCACTCCGGCTTGCATCCAGGGACCTGATCTCCTCTGCAAGTTCAAGCAGTTTATCTTTTTCTGCAGCCGCAAAAGAAGCTCCTGATTTAGAGGAAACTGATCCTCCTACCATTGCTCCGCTTTTTTCCAGAAGTTCGCCTTCAAGGGTTACCATTCTCGCCTTTCCCATGAGGCGACGGGCACTTGCAAGGTTTTCCATAACAAGAGTGTCCTGAAAAACATACCAGAAAGCAGGTTCAAAATCGGAATCAAACTGAATAAGGTCAATTGCGTACCCTATTACTCCATCTTCGTAACTCAGGTTTTCAAGCCGCCTGGGCTCTTTCATTTTATTGAGGGGAAGGAAGGTAGCTCTTCCTCCTTTCCTACGCTTCAGGTATTCGATTGCTTCGGCAGCATCGGCATCAGTATCCACAACAATTGCCTGCATTCGGTTTCCTGCAGCAACTTCCAGAGCTATTGAGTATTGCCTGTCCACTCTTCCAAGCTGGGCAATGGTCCCGTGAATTCCAAAAAGATCTTCCTGCCTAGCAGCCCCTATTACCATTTCCACAGACCTGGAATAGCCTCCGCCCTGTTCAGATGCCCGCACTCTTGCCTCCGTGATTGTGTACTCCTGCTGGAGGCTGTGGAGTTTGTTTTCAAGTTTCCTTATATCTTCCTTTATCCTGAAATGGCTGCTTTCGATATCATCACGGTCCCGAATAAGAGATTCCAGATTTTCGGAAAGCTTTTCAAGCTCGTACCTGACAGAAAGCGTATCACTGTCAGAAGTAGCAACTGCTGCTTCAGCGTCTCGAATCTGGTTTTCGATCTCCCGAAGTTCCAATGATTTTCTCCTGAGTGTGTCAAGAAGTCGGTCCTCTGTTCGGATCAGCTCGTTTTTTTCATTTTTTACATCTTCCAGTTTCTTCCTGACAGTCATGAGCTCATCCCGTGTAGCAGCAAATTTTGCGTCTACATCCGCAATCTTGCTCTGGAGCAGCATGCGTTCCGTTTTACGCTCGGAAAGCTCTGAAGAAATGCTTTCTTTTCTCAGGTTTTCGGCTTCAATCTTTTCTTCTAGTTCCCTTACCTTGCCCTTGGTGGAATCGATTTCTACAAAGGCTTTCCTGCGTCGTGAGTCAGCTTCTTCAAGTTCGGATTCCGAAAGCTCTATACTATCTACGCAGCGAGAAATTTCTCCCTTTATTTCTTCGATCTCCCTCTTAACCTGAAGCTGTTCATCCTCTCCTTTCTTTCGGATTTCGACTGAAAGCTCTTCCAGGTTTTCTTCAAGAGCTTGAAGTTCCTTCATTCTTTCGTTCAGGAGTAGCTGGACTTTTTCAAGGTGTTCTTCCTTGCCTGTGAGTTCCTTATCAATATTTTGCAGTTCAGCCCTGGCGTCCTTGAGTTTGGAAAGCAGGAGATATCCTTCAAATTTTACTTTTTCAGCCTTGAGTGCCTGGTATTTTAAGGCCTGGTCCCGTTCCCCTGCAAGTTTTTCTAACTGAGTGCGTACCTCTTCAAGGATTATATCCACTCGTTCGATTTGCTGCCTTACAACTTCCAGTTCATCAAGTGCCTTTTGCTTTCGTTCGTCAAACTCCGCAACTCCTGCGATTTCGTCTATAATCTTTCTTCTTTCTACGGAGGTCATGGAGATAATTTGCGTTACATCTCCCTGCATAACCACATTGTAGCCTTCAGGCGTTATTCCGGCTTTTTCAAGCTGGGAATGGATCTCTCCAAGACTTACGGCTTTTCCATTGAAATAAAAATAGCTGTAGTACCCGCTTTTTGTCCGCCGGATCTTTCTTGAGACCTCAACTTCATCAAGCTCTAAAGGTAACTTATGGTCAGAGTTATCAAAACGGATCGTAACCTGAGCAAAATCAGGCTTTTTTGACGCATCGCCGTTATAAATCAGATCGGTAAGTTTTTCAGCACGAAGAGTCCTTGAACTTGTGAGCCCGAGTGCAAAAAGAATCCCGTCTATTATGTTAGACTTCCCACTCCCGTTCGGACCCGAAATTGTAGTAAAGTCATTATAAAAGGGAATCTTTACTTTTTTTCCGAAAGACTTAAAGTTAACAAATTCAATCTCTTTTATATACACAGAATGCCTCTGTAATCTTACGTTTTTGAGAATGTTTCTGTCGTTTTAAGCTTTATTTCACCGAGATCTTTTTTTCCGGCTACATGTGATAACTTCGGCATCTTCGTTGTCCCGCACGTCCACTGACTCTTCTATGAAATGCTTTTTCGAAGGCCTCTCAGCAATTATATACTCACATTTATAATCATCTGCGGGTTGATTCGTAGGGCCGGTATTATCAGTAGAAGGCTGTCTTTCACGTAACGAAGGTACTGGGGATGGCTGCCTGAACTGTGTTTTGATCGGCTGCTGTTGCCTGGCAGGTTCTCTAACTGAGTGTCCCTGTCTAAGAATGCCTCTAAGCCCTCTTTTATCACCACTTTCTGCAATAATATATTCACACTTAGTTTCGGCTTCCTCTCTGTCAAGATCTGCCGGCTCAATTTCTCTGAGTTTTAGCTGAACTTTTGCGCCTATACCTGGCAGGGAGGCAGGAGCTTCCTTAAATTGACCCAGTCTATATGCCGGTTTTTCTTTTTTAAGCTCAGGTTTCGGTTTGGCTTTTCTGGAAAGAGGCGGAAGGTCAAGAGGGTCTTCAGGAAGAGTCAGAGTAATAGAAGATGGAACTGTAGAAGGAGAAGACGGGACTACAGAAGGTGGAGCAACCGGAGCAGTTTTTTTTGCATCATCCAGTTGTTTAGCAAGATCTCCTATCTGTGTTTCCAGTTTTTTAATTATCGTTTTCTGGTCAAGCAACTCGCGGACAAGCCCATCCTGAATGCTTCCAAGTTCCCTAAGTTTCCTGTCAGCTGTTCCCGAGTCATTTTCTCCTGATGCTTTCAATTCTGTTCTTAATTCGTTCAGGATTGAAGCCTTGAGTAAGGCAGGATTAGGAATTCCCATAAGCTCTGTTCTGATTTCGGAAAGGACAAGATCTTTGATGGAGTCCTGATCGGAAACATTTTCCATTTCGGCCCGCAGTTCATTGAGAACCGAAACCTTAATCGATTTCTTGAGAGTCTCAAGCTCCTCATAGGTTACCGATAATCGCCTTTTAAGCGGTGTATTGTGCACATCCCTCTGTCCAGTTCTCATAAAAGTACCTCTTATGATAAATTCGGGTTCCGATTTTCTGACTGCCCGGAATTTTCTGGTGATAAAGCAGTCAGCACAATAATAATTAAATTGATTAGATCATAGGAATTTAAATAATATGTACAAAGTACATGTAATCTTACTTTAAATATATATGGTAATCGATAGTTTTTCCTGCCTTTTCTAACTCCTACAAAGAGGAACAAAAATCTTTTTATTTAATTTTTGCCGAAATGCTCCGTATCGTGCTGGAGATGCACAAAAACTGTGATATAAAACTTCCCGAAGCGGAAACTGATTTTTCAAGGAAACAATAGAAGAGGACTAAAAGGGATCAAGGGACAAAAGAGGGTTAGGGAACAAAAGAAAATTAAAGACAAAAGAGGATTGAGGAAATAAAAGAAGATTAGGAAGCAAAAGAAGATTAGGAAGCAAAAGAAGATTAGGAAGCAAAAGAAAATTAAGAAGCAAAAGGGGAATAACTTGGTCGAAAATTTATATAAATATTTTTCGATATATGCATGATAAAAGTAATAAATAGAATACTTGTACAGTTCTTGCATGCCTGAAAAAATCGAGTGAGGGTAGTATTTAAATCCCGATAAATTTATAGGGAAATCCAGAAAAATGGTTCATAAACTGTAAAATAAGTACATGAAACCCAAGTTTAACTTAAAATAAAAGAGTTAAAGAGTTGGATTTCAAGAAGGGAGAATATCCTTAAGGGAAGTGTTAGTTAATGGACGAAAAGGAACTCTTAAAATCGACCAGTACATTCTCCCTCGATTGAATTTTGGAAGAGGTACAGTCCATTTCCGCAGCAGCTTCATTAACAACGGAACCGTGAGTTCCGGTGCTTTCAAGGAAAAATTGAACCTCATCAAGTTCAGGCTCGCGGAAATTGTCCATTTCGATTATATCCATAATAACACTCAACACGTTTTTGTGTAAGTGAGTGGTAATTCGGGTCATCGGAAATAACACTATGTATCAAATATTAATAGTTTGCGATAAAAACAGAATTTTTTGAAAAGAAGAAACACATTTATTAATATATAAATGTTGCGCCAGGTATGGCAAAAATTTCCTTTTGCTAAATTAATCACATAAACTTAGATAAATAAGTAAAGAAAGATAGTTACTTTTGAGGCAAGTCTGGGTAAGAAAACTTGCAACATAGTATAAAAACAGAAACCGGAATAAAGAACAAAATAGAAACCGGAATAAAGAACAAAATAGAAACCGGAATAAAGAACAAAACAGAAACCGGAATAAAGAAATCATAGAAAAATAGGCCCAAAAATTCGGATCAGGATGCCCATTCCAATAGCCAGTAGTATAGTGAAAATAACTATCAAAGCCGTATCCTTTGTTCCGAGTTCGTGCTTCAGTACTGCAATCGTTGCCACACATGGCATATAAATGGTTGTAATTACAGCAAACTGGTACATCTGGACAGGTGTCATTACAGCTGCAAAATTGGCTGTACCTGCAAGTACTGCAAGAATCTGAAGAGCCATTTCCTTTCTAAGTATCCCAAAAACCAGAGCAGTCACCGCAAATGCCGGAAGGCCCAGCATACCCACGGATATAGGTTCTACAAAGTCCTGGAAGACTGAAAGAAGGCCAAGAGCATCGGCAACTCCCAAAAACGCGCTTCCAACGAGTAGAAGCGGGAAAGCAATATACAAAAACTCTCTACTTTTCATCCACGTCTTTTTGAGGGTAGATTTCAGTTCCGGTTTTCTAAGAGGAGTCATTTCCATGATGAAGCCACTCCTCTGTCCTGGCAGGCTCTTTCCCAGAATCAAACCCATGCCAGCAATAATGAAAATCTCCATAAGATAGATTGAAACTGCAGGCCAGAAACCTACGAAAGTTCCAACAAGTCCCAGGATAATGACGGTCCGTGCAGAGCAGGGAATTAGAGCTATAAGAAGAGAAGCTATCCTCCTTTCCCTCTGCGTGCCAAGGGAATGCACTGCCATAATTGCAGGAACATTGCAACCAAAGCCAAGAACTAGCGGAATCACGGCTCTTCCGTGGAGACCAAGCTTATGCGTCAGATTATCGAGCAGAAAAGCCGCTCTTGTAAGATAACCCGAATCCTCGAATATGGAAAGAATGGCGTAAAAAACTGCGATGTATGGAATGGCAATTGCAAAACCTGCCTCTACTCCCCGAAGAGAATATACAATCAGATTTTTCATGACAGGTGACATGCCCGAAGTTGCGGCTTCGGCAGGAAGGATCACATGAGGCTCAAAGATTTCATTCACAATCCAGGTCTCAAGGAAGCCGCCTACCCGGAAAACAAGAAGGAAAGTAAAGAGCAGGGCAGATATGAGCACTGCAATTCCGAAATTCGGGGAAGTAAGGATGGCATCTATTCTTTCTCTTATATTTTTTTTAGGTTCAAACCTTGAAACCACGCTGTCCACAATATATCCTGTTTCTCCATAGAGATCTCTTGCAACAGTATCAGGTACTGAAATTTCCTGTTCTATCTCCAGGTTTTGTCTTAACCGCCTGGCAGAAGAGAGCAAGGCATTAGCCTCAGGTGGCATACAGCATAGTTCTACAAACTCAGCATCATTTAGTAGAGCTGCCATTTTTACGATTGGCGGTATGTTGGGAAAAGCATAGTCAAGGCTAGAAAGAGCCTGCCGGATCCACTGGCTATATTTTACCTGGTGGTGTTCCTGATTTTCATTCTGTTCGTCAAGGGCTACAAGCATTACCTCATCGAGCCCTATTCCCCAGGTCGCAACCGTTGGCACTACAGGCAGGCCAAGAAGTTCCGAGAGTCCGTCCTTATCAACGAGAATTCCAAGGTCTGCAGCCAGATCTACCTGGTTTAATGCAACAACCATCGGAATATCGAGTTCCAGAAGCTGCAGAGTCAGGTACAGATTCCTTTCAAGCCTGCTTGCGTCAACGACATTGACTATAACATCCGGCCTGTCTTCAATCAGAAATTTCTTCGTTACTTTCTCATCTTCATTTGTGACCCCAAGAGAATAAATGCCTGGCAGGTCAACGATTTCAATAGTTTTTCCCCGAGCCTTTACAATTCCCCTTTTAAGAGCAACTGTCGTACCCGGATAATTCGAGATCTCTACACCTACCCCGGTTAATCTACTGAAGAATACGCTTTTTCCAACGCTTGGGTTTCCTATGAAAGCTATTGTAAGGTCATAGGGACTTTTGTTCTTACTTTCACTTCCCGAAGTGCAGCATGAACTTGAAATTCCTGTCATATCTCTGGTTATTTTACTCCGTTCCAGTTGTATGCCTTCTCGTACTTTTACACTTTTTTGCTTTTTGGAGCTATGAATATTTTCTTTGCAATGTCCCTTCCGAGAGCTATTTCTGATCCTACCACTATAACCGAGATACAGCCCTGTTTCTGCTTTCTCCTAATCTCGATATCTTCTCCTGTAAGAATACCAAGGGAAGTCAAACGCTCTTTTGTCTCTCTTGGAAGGGTCACTCTGGCAACTTTGCCTGAACTACCTTCTTCCATTTCATCAAGCGGGATAAAACTTTCCTCTTGCCTTATATTATTTTTATCAATATTGATAGGATTCCCGTCAGGGCAATATTCGGGGCATCCCAGAAATTCGTAGATCTTTTCAAGTACGGCATCCGAGACTGCATGCTCAAGTTCACAGGCTTCTTTATGGGCTTCCTTCCTATCAAAATCAAGGACATCAACCAGGAAGGTTTCAAGTACCTGGTGTTTTCTTTTGATCTTGATAGCCTGATCAGTTCCTTTCTTTGTCAATTCAACTCCCTGATAAGGTGTATACTCTACAAGCCCTGAAGAATGTAACTTTTTTACCATTTCCGTCACGCTCGGCGGAGATACATTGAGTTCTTCAGAGATCTGTTTTGTCTTTGCAGGGCTCTGATTTTTTCTAATGAGATAGAGAATAGTTTCAAGATATTCTTCAAATCGATCTATATGCATTACGTCATCCCGCCAGCGTATGCCTGATTCAAGACCCGTTATTAGGATAGCCTAAAAATGTAACCACCTGAATAAATAATTTTTGATCTTTGGCTATTTGTATTTATTTTAAATCTTGCAAATTTAAATCCTGTATTTCAAATTTCGAGTTTCAAGTTTCGAGCTTTATGTTCAAAAAATAGAAAAGAAAGATCCTGAAGATGGATTTCATAAGCAGTTCAGGGATTAACCGACTTCATAACAGCAATTTCATTACAATCCGGAAACTTAGGGCATCTCAAGCAGCCGGACCATATCTTTCTAGGAAGGCTGTTTTTGTCTACAACCTTAAAGTCCAGAGTCTCGAAAAAGCCGGGTACGTAAGTAAGAGCAAAAACTTCTTTCATACCAAGGTTTTTAGCATCCTCAAGACAGGCAGAAACAAGCTTTGTACCTATTCCTTTTCTTGCACATACCGGGTTCACGGCAAGAGCAAGTATCTCTGCAAGGTCTTCCCACACTACATGTAGGGCACAACAGCCTACAACTTCTCCATCAATCTCACAGACGTAATAATCCCTGATGTTCTCATACATCTCACTCAGAGAACGGGCGAGCATTAGCTCTTCCTTCGAATAAGTATTGATGATTTGTTTCATTACAACTACGTCATTTACTCTGGCTTTTCTGATCAATTCGTGTTTCCTCTGGGTTAGCGTTTTCTTTTCTAATAAAACAGAATCCACTGGGTCATAATAATAAAACCTTATTGTGTACTTCTATGCAATACTTACTTTCCAGATAAGAAATTTTCCATTGTTTACAAGAGTACCCGGTTACTCAGAAAAATTCGGTTCTTCTAAGCAGGCAGAATATTCAGCAAGCCTTAGAGTTGAAAGCTATGTGGTTCAAAAATAGACTTCCACTCCTTAAAAAAACCGAAGGATACAGGTTAAGCAAATAAAATTACGAAAAAAGCAGGTTAAACAAATAGGATTACGAAAAAAGTAGGTTAAACAAATGGGATTATGAAAAAAGTAGGTTAAATAAATAAGATTACAAAAAACAGATTAGGTAAATATGAGTTACGAAAAAGACGAGTTTAACAAATAGAATTACAAAAGGACAGGTTAAGTAAATACTGGTTACGAAAAAGACAGTTAAGTAATACTGATTACAAAAAAGACAGTTAAGTAATACTGATTACAAAAAAGACAGTTAAGTAATACTGGTTACAAAAAAGACAGATCAAAGGAAATTAGCGGGCGCGAAGGGATTTGAACCCCCGATTTACAGCTTAGGAGGCTGCCGCCATATCCTGGCTAGGCCACGCGCCCATGAAAAGCTTCCTCAAAATACAATCTTACAACTATCTACTGAATTTACATTTCAGGTGATCCATAATACCGGTATAAGATATATATCAAATTATCGCTTCATAGCTGAGAAATGTAAACCTGGAAACAAGAACCAGCATTTTTCAGGAAAGTTTTAAATCCAATGTAAACCATTAATCTTCCAAAGGTTAACAATACTTTACATTTTCAAGTTTTCAATTGAAATATATCTTCCAGGGCTGAAATTAACCTTTATGAAGTTATCATTATAAGGATAGTAAGTTTACTGCGGTTCCAGTCTTTATACCTGTTATATCCTTTCTTTGAACCGGATTATATTGCCTGCCAATTTAGGGGCATAAAAAGCTTTGACAGGCTTGAAAAAGGTGAAAAAATTAGAAAAACCCAATAATAATTGATAAGAGGAAAATATGTGCATATAAAAAACAACGAGCTCTATTCCAACCAGACTCCTGAACTAAGAATGATGGTTTTCGCATCTCTTTTTGCAGCCCTGACCGCAGTAGGAGCTTACATACAGATCCCTATACCTTTCTCTCCACTTCCTGTTACACTGCAGGTTTTCTTTGTCCTGCTTGCCGGAAGCATGCTGAAAAGCAAATGGGGAGGCTTGAGTATAATAGTATATACCCTGCTTGGTATTGCAGGACTTCCTGTATTTGCAGGAGGTAGTTCCGGAATGGGCGTACTTTTTGGGCCAACAGGCGGGTACATAATCGGTTTCATTCTGGCGGCTTATACTGTGGGAAAACTCTCCGAAAAGGCTGAAAACGCTAGCAAGCCCGGCCTCTTGATTAATGTCATTAATATGAGCGCAGGAGTCCTGGTTATCTATACCTGCGGATTTATTCAATTAATGTTTATGTCTGAAATCGGGCCTGGAACAGCCCTTGTTCTTGGCGTCGTTCCTTTTCTGCCTGGAGAAATTGTAAAAACTGGAGTTGCCGCATATATTGCTTCAACTTACAAGCTCTAAAGCTACTCTCAAGCTCTAAAGCTATTTTCTTTTAATTTTTTTCTAGGTAAGCAGAAAATATAAATGAAACTCAAATTATTGAGAAATTTATAAAGAATTTGAAATGAAACTTAAAATTCAGAGTAAACATGATCAGGCTTGAAAAAGTGAGTTACAGTTATCCTGATGGTACTCCTGCGCTTAAGAACCTAAATCTGGTTATAAAAAAAGGGGAATTCATAGGGGTAATCGGAAAAAATGGCAGTGGAAAATCCACACTTGCTCTTCAATTAAGTGGGCTCCTGAAACCACAGGCTGGCAAGGTAATGATAAGGGGAATGGACACCCGCGATCCCTCAAAACTTCCAGAAATCCGAAAGTTCGTAGGTATCGTGTTCCAGAATCCTGAAACTCAATTTGTAGGCCGGACAGTCGAAGAAGATCTGGCTTTTGGCCCAGAAAATCTTTGCTTTTCCCCCATGGAAATCAGAAAGTGTGTTGATATGGCACTTGCCGAAACCGGTCTTGAGAAGTACAGGCATCGTTCTCCGAAAACTTTGAGTGGAGGACAGGGACAGTGTGTAGCCCTGGCAGGGGTTCTTGCAATGAGGCCTGAATGTCTCATCTTTGATGAGGTAACTTCCATGCTTGACCCTGAATCCGGAATTTCTGTCCTGGAAATTATAAAAAAGCTGCACGGGAAAGGAAAGACCATTATATATATCACTCACAATCTCGAAGAACTTCATGACGCAGACCGAATTATTGTCATGGAAAAAGGGAAAATAATGCTTGAAGGCGAGCCGGAAAGCATTTTTTCCGATATTTCCCTCGAGGCCCTTGGACTTGACCTGCCTTCCCTGATAGAGCTAGCAGAGACCCTGAAAACACATGGAGTAATAATTCCCTGGGAAAAAACCGCTTCCCCCCAGAGCTTTGCAGAGGAAATATGCCAATTATTCTTGAAAACGTAAGCTTTTCCTACTCCAAAAAGACTCCTCTAGAAACCTCCGCTTTGAGAGAAATTAACCTGCGGATAGAAAAAGGAGAGTTTGTAGGAATACTGGGGGAAAAAGGCGCAGGGAAATCTACCCTAATAAAACTTTTCAACGGAATTTTTAAGCCGGAAACCGGAATCGTTCGTGTGGATGGTCTTGATCCTTCTTCAAGAGAAGCAAAACGTAAGATAGGGATGGTTTTCCAACAAGCTGCTGATCAACTCTTTTGTAAAACTGTGTACGAGGAAATAGCTTTTGGGCCCCTGAATTTTGGGTACTCAAAAAAAGAAACCGAGCAAAGGGTATATGAGGCAATTGAAGCTGTTTCTCTTGACCAGACCGAGCTTTCTCGAGACCCTTTCAATCTGAGTGGAGGGGAAATGCAAAGAGTTGCTCTTGCAAGTGCTCTTGCCCTCAGGCCAGACTATCTGGTACTCGATGAACCCATAACAGGGCTTGACCCGATTGGGAAAAAGGACATTCTTAAGACACTTTACAGAATAAAAGAAAAGGGTACTGCAGTCATAACTGTAACCCATAATCTTAAAGGATTCTTCCCCTTGCTGGAAAAGATAGTTCTCCTAAGGGAAGGAAGAATAGCTTTTCAGGGAAGCCGGGAAAGCTACCTCAAAAAGGGGTTCGAGCCTCTTCCGCCTATAGCTTCCATGATGAAAGAACTCGGAGCAAGAGGACTGCCAGTAAACCTTACAGTCTTCACGGTTGAAGACGCTCTTGAAGAGATTATGAGATTAAAATCGATTCTTGGAAGAGACAATAATGAGAATAAATAGGTAATTCACTGGAATGGTAATTAACTGGAAAGGTGATTAACTAAAACGGAAACTAATTAAAACGTGAATTAACTAAAGTGTGAATTAACTAAAGTGTGAATTAACTAAAGTGAAAACTAACTAAAATGGAAACTAACTAAAACGGGAATTAACTAAAACGGGAATTAACTAAAACGGGAAGCTCCGAAAAATTCCTGAAAGATAATTTATAAAGAAAATCGAAGGAAATATGCAGGAACCTGTCTTCAGTTACGTGCCCGGGGCTTCCGTTATCCACAGGCTTGACCCCAGGACAAAAGTTACAACCGTAATGCTGCTCGGAATTCTGACATTCAGGGTTGATAATTTTGCAGGAATAGTGGCTCTTTTCGCATTTTTCTTTGTCCTCGCTTTGCTTTCAGGACTGCCAATAAAAATATTTCTCAGAGCAGTAAGGCCTATGATGCTGTTTATATTTTTTATCTTTCTTACGCAGATGTTTTTTACTGATGGAAGGCCCTTTGCTTCTTACTGGATTCTGCAGCCAAGTCTGGAAGGGCTGGAAAAAGGACTCAAACTTGCTGCCCGATTTATATTCCTTTTGCTTTTCGCAGCCCTCCTGACAGCCAGCACCGATCCGTCTGCAATTACCTGCGGTGTAGAAAGGATGGTAAGGCCTTTGCCATTGCGCTGGCTGGGGATTAGCTCTTTTGAACTTGCCACAATGATGAACATATCTATAGCATTTTTCCCCCTTCTGTTCGAGAGGGTAGAGCGGACAAAAGCGGCTCAGACTGCAAGAGGAATGGACTTCGTAAAAAATCCTTTCCGTTCAATTCCTGCACTTGCAGTTCCTTTGCTAAGAGGCGTAATTCGGGACGCAGAAGAATTGGCCCTTGCGATGGAGGGCAGAGGTTATCAGGGAAATCAAAGGACATCAATACACGAGCTTTCCATGCAGAAAAATGATTGGGAAGCCTTTTTTATACTCGTACTTTTTATTCTCTTTATTCTAATTCTCTGAACGAATGCTCAAGAGGATTTTTTATGAAATAAACATTCGAACAGCTTTTTTATGAAATAAACATTCGAACAGCTTTTTTATACCCGAAGAAGCGTGAATTTTGACAAATCCTCAGTTTTGACAAATTTTCAGTTTTGATATTTAAAGGTTTTAACAAACTCTAGAGTTTTAACATAACGCCAGGGTTCTGACAACTTTCTTAGGTGATTCAATTCCTAAAAAGATATTAATATATGAACAACTGTTCATATATTCATGCATGACAACTGTGAACGAGTTGACTCAATACAGCTAGAAAAATTGTTACAAAAAGTTCCGGACCCCGAAAGTATCACGCGGATGGCTGCAGTTTTTCAGGCACTCCAGTCTGATACTCGTCTTAAGATCCTTTTCTTATTAAAGCAAAAGGAGATGTGCGTCTGTGAACTCGAACAGGCACTTAGTGTCACTCAATCCGCAGTATCGCACGGGCTTCGAACCCTCAGGCAGCTTGACCTCGTACGGGTCAGAAGGGAAGGAAAATTTACAATTTATTATATTGCAGACGAGCACGTCAGCATACTAATTGAAATGTGCCTCGAACATGTGGAGGAAAAAGCATGAACTTTGAATTTTTAAACACTTTTCTGGCTTTTCTTTTAGGAGTTCTCCTGGAATCCTGGAACATCTTCGTAGAAACGGCTCCTTATCTGATTTTCGGCCTGGGTATTGCAGGTCTTCTCAATGTCCTGGTGCCTGACCAGAAGATCGTGGATTATCTTGGAGCGTCGGCAGGAAAAGTTCGCTCTGTTGTCAATGCAGCCCTTGCAGGCCTTCCCTTACCGCTCTGCTCCTGTGGGGTGGTTCCTACTGCTATGTCAATCAGAAAAAGGGGAGCTAATAGGGGAGCAACCCTTTCCTTCCTCATCTCGACTCCTGAGACAGGAGTAGACTCTATAGCAGTTAGTTACGCTCTCCTGGATCCTCTGATGGCAGTTTTCCGTCCACTTGCTGCCCTTGTGACCGCTGTCCTTGTAGGGCTTGCAGATAACTTTTTGATCGGGGAACATTCGGAAAAGATGAATATAAAAAAACCGGAAAATTACGGGAAAAAAGCAGGAGTTCTTGCAGTTTCAACCTTTATCGGTACCCCTTTACAGGAGAAAACGTGCAGCTCTTCCTCTTGCAGTTGCCATAAGCCAGCAGATTCCGGTAGCGAAAAAATTGAGTCTATAGGCACTATGACTAGGGCCATAGATGTAAAGCCTTCAGGATCAAAGCTTCTGAAAATCAATAATAACTCTGAAAACATCCAGAGGCTTTCCATGGTAAGTTCGGACTTCCGAAAAGAGGTTTCTTCCTGTGGATGTCAGGAATGCGGGTATGAAGAACAAGAATTGGGAAAAGATGGGAAATATAAAAAATTCGGAAAAGAAGGGATAAATCTGGAACCCGGAAAAGAAGGGATAAATCTAGAGCCTGGAGAAGATAGAAAAAATAAGGAGTCGATAAAATCTACACTGATTAAAGGAGTTAAGTATGCTTATATCGAGCTGCCAGCCGAGATCTCCAAATGGATGCTCATCGGAATCTTTTTTGCAGGAATAATTTCCTATGCAATTCCCGAAAATCTGATTCAGAATTATCTGGGAGGCGGCTTTAGCTCAATGCTGGTCATGCTCTTAGTGGGAATTCCGCTTTATATCTGTGCAACAGCTTCTACTCCTCTTGCCGCAAGCCTCATATCCAAGGGCATGAGTCCGGGTACAGCTTTTGTCTTTCTACTTGCAGGCCCGGCAACTAATGCAGCAACCATAACGATGGTTGCGCGTTTTCTTGGTAAACGTTCGGCAGCTCTATATCTTGGGATGATTTCCCTCTGTGCACTTGGGGCAGGTTTCCTGCTGGACTGGTTTTATCTAAAACTCGGGATTAATGCAGTAGCAACTGTAGGGACTGCAAAAGAGCTGCTTCCCGAAGATCTAAAGTTAGGTTTTGCATTTTTCCTTCTCCCCTTGATGTTATATGGAATTTTCCGCAGTAAAAATGAATGCGGCTGCTCGGAATGCCACTGAAATCTAAGAGGAAAAATGAAAATAGTAAAGAGAATAGAATAGCAAAGAGAATAGAAAATGTACCAGCATATTATAAATCCTCAAAAATAGAATAATCATTATGCAGGAAAATCCCGAATCTCAAGAAAAAAAGGTAACTAAAAAAAGTTTTTTTGAAGTTCCAGGGATAGCTAAAGCCGAATCTGAAAGGGGAACAAGTACGAAACCTGGGGGGAAAACCGACGTGACCAGTGGAAGTGGAGCACCTCTGCAAAGAGAGGAGCCGAAAAAGAGCGAATTCAAACCTCAAGGAGACCTTGAAACTGGCTATAAAGAGGAATCCTGGAAAAAACCTGAAGATATGGAAGAAGTCGTAGAAAGTCCAGCATTCAAAGAGAGAAAAGTTCCGGATAAAAGCGATTTCAAGGCTCAGGGAGAACTTGAGACCGGCTATACTGAGAGATCCTGGACAAAGCCTATAGATATGGAAGGGAGAGTCATTATAGAACCTGGGGAGAAAAAAGAGGAATTTTCTAGAGAAGCTAGAGAAAAGGTCAAAGAAGAATCCAGGAAAGCCCAGGAAGAAGCTGGAGGAGAAAAGCGTACCACCTACACTATGAAAAAGCGCCTGACTAAAAGCAAGAAAGAACGTATGCTCTTCGGAGTCTGTGGGGGGTTGGGTGAGTATTTTGGCATTGACCCTACCTTTATAAGGCTTGCTTTTGCAGCCCTTGCTTTGCAAGGAATTGGTATTGTCCTGTATATTATCCTGGCAATAATTATGCCCTCTGGAGAGGGATATAAAATGATTTCTAGCTCAGGGCAGTAACTTCCAGCAGTGAAATATTACAAATTCTATTTTTCAACTTTTCTTTCTTTCTCTTAATACTTTTCTTTTTCAACTTTTCTTTCTCTTAAGGGACTGCTACGATTCTACTTTTTTCTTGATGCTAGTCTTCGTAGCAGTAAAAAATGGCCTCACTTCAGGTTATGCAAGCTAAGTAAAAAATACATGAATTGTCCTGCTTTTTTTGGCTTCCTGACAGGAATTAATGTATGTCCTCCATTCCTTCTGGCAATGTCCGCAGCTTTATCGTATGCCAGTATTGCAGGCAGCATATTACTATTTGGAGGATTTTTTATCGGAACTTCATTTTATCTCATATTACTGGTGCCACTGGGTCTCGCAGCTAAAGTCGAAAGCATCAGGTAGATCGGGCTGATTACATCAGTAATGTCAGGAGTAATGCTTTTCATACTGGGGTTGGGGTGCCTGTTATTATGAAAACAGATTTCATCCAGTGATTCTTTAGGCTTCCTTTTTACAGAATTTTTTATACATTACTTTATCTATGTCTCCTCCGATTTCTATTCTCCGATTTCTATTCTCCGATTTCTATTCTCCGATTTCTATTCCCCGATTTCGATCTTCCAATTTCAGTCCTCTAATCTTAATTCTCTAACTCTAATCCTCTAACTCTAATCCTCAAATTTCGATCCTTCAATTTTGATTCTACAATTTTAACCCTATAGTTTTGATCCACAATTTTTAATATAAAACGTTTCAAACCAAAAGCTGCACGTACTATGGTAAAACTGCAGCTTATGTTAAGGCTCTTTACTGCATAGAAGGCTTAAAAACAGAAAGGGTAGATAGAAAGACGAAGCTCTATACTAAAAGGTAAGTTGTTATTAAAAACTAGAGCGAAAACAGTTGTGCAGGTTAATTTGAAGTAAGTAGTAAATTAAAAAACTACTTTCTAAGGCTTGTTGGAAAAAATAAAGAATTAAGCGGGCTCGAAGGGATTTGAACCCCCGACGTCTGGGTTAGAAGCCCAGCGCTATATCCTGGCTAAGCCACGAGCCCTGTTTGCTTTTCTTAGTACGGAATACGAAATGAGCGTTTTCACATAAAAGCTTTTTGTATGAATTCACTAATTGGGACTGTGAATGTCTTAAAATATTTATATAGAAGCGGAATTGTAATATATATTTAGTATATACTGACTTATTCGACATTTTACTTCGGAATTTGCCAGTATGGAAACTTCCCTGAGGCTTTGAATTTTTAAAACCCCGCGCAGAGCTTACATACTGTCAATAAGTGAAAAAAAGTAAATGGTTTATAGGGTTTGCATATACAATCATATTTAATTGACATTACCAAGAAAATAGGTAAACTCTATAATAGTAGTAAGATTGCAGAGGATTGTTCGCAAATGAGTGAGTTATTGATCTATTTGGATGGGAAGTTTGTTCCCAAATCCGAAGCCAAAGTTTCGGTCTATGACCATGGTTTCCTCTACGGCGACGGTGTTTTTGAAGGAATAAGGGCATACAACGGCCGTGTCTTTAAGTTAAAAGAGCATGTTGACAGGCTTTATGACTCGGCAAAAGCAATTGCAATGGATATTCCCCTTACAAAAGAAGAAATGAGCGAAGCAATACTTGAGACCCTCAGAAAAAATAACCTCAAAGATGCTTATATACGCCCTATTGTTTCAAGGGGAGTTGGAGATCTCGGACTTGATCCCCGCAATTGTGGGAAGCCCTGCGTGGTTGTCATAGCCCAGGGTTGGGGTGCCATGTACGGCGACCTGTATGAAGTCGGGCTGAAAGCTGTCAGTGTCTGTGTCCGGAGAAATGCCCCTGATGCCCTATCCCCTAATATTAAGTCTCTGAACTACCTGAATAACATCCTGGCAAAGATTGAAGCCAATGAAAAAGGAGGAGATGAAGCCATTTTCCTGGATCAGAACGGCTTTGTCTGTGAGGGTTCCGGGGACAATATCTTCATAGTCAAGAACAATAAGGTTCTTACTCCCTTTACGATCAGCAATTTAAAAGGGGTTACCAGAGCCACAGCTATTGAACTTCTGGATGAGATGGGATGCAAAGTTACCGAATCAAATCTTGGCCTGTTTGACCTTTACACAGCTGATGAAGTTTTTGTCACGGGCACTGCAGCTGAAGCTGCTCCTATAACCAGACTTGACGGAAGGATTATAGGCACAGGCAAACCCGGGCCCATGACGATGAAGATGGTTGAAGCTTTTGAGAAAATAACTCAGAGTACGGGCACACCAATTTATAAATAAAGGGCAGCCCTGAAAAATTAAAGAAACAAAAAGGGCAGTAAAATCAAGCGGGATTTTTCCCGCCATGGTTCTTTTTGGACAATTTTCTGAAGCAACTTTTGCCTGAACCTTTTTTAAATTCCTACTTAAGCTGTTTTTGAGTTTCTTTTGAATTTTTTAAGCTTTTGTCTCAAATCTATATTCTAAGTTTATTCTAAGTTTTCTGATTCTCTACTTAAGTTTCTATTTGGAATAGCTTTGAGTTTCTATTTAGAATGCTACCTGAAATAATTTTGAGTTTCTATTAAGATTACTTTTTGGACTACTTTTTGGACTACTTTTTGGACTACTTTTTGGACTAATATTTGAGTTTCTTTTTATACTTCAATTTGAGCAGCTTTTAACTAACTTGCCTTCAAGGTTTTTCAAGGAGGAAAAAGTAAGTATAAAACATGCCTGGAAATGCTATTAAACTAGGAAATTTATCTGAAGGCCTGTAAATTAGGGTTGAATTTCTATGAAACGCAAAGAATTTCGGAAACTTATCTCTGTAGAGAAAGCACGTGAAATAATGAACAACCTGCAAGTTTTTCCCAGACCGGAAAGCTTAGCCCTTGAAAACGCTTACGGTGAAATCCTTGCCGGGGATATTGTTACCGAAATTAATGTTCCTTCTTTTCCAAGAGCTGTAATGGATGGTTATGCAGTCAGGGCAGAGGATACGTATGCATGCAGTGAAACCAGGCCTGTAGAACTCAAACTCCTGGGAAACCTTCCAGCAGGCTCGGATGCAAAATTCAAGGTTTCGACAGGGGAAGCCGTAGAAGTATCTACCGGATCTCCGATTCCTGAAGGCGCAAACGCTGTGGTCATGGTTGAATATAGCTCTGAAGGAGACGGAACAGTATCGATTTACAGTCCTGTAACTGTGGGAGAAAATACCATGAAAGCCGGTTCTGACATACGGAAGGGAGAACGTGTGCTCAGGGCAGGACGAAAGCTCGGAACCAGAGAAATAGGAGTGCTTGCTTCTATCGGAAAAAAGGATGTGCCTGTTCTAAAATTACAGGTTGGGATAATCTCAACAGGAGACGAGCTTGTGCAACCCGGAGAAAAACTTACTTCCGGGAAGATATATGACGCAAATTCTTACACCTTATATGCCGGCATACGTGAATGTGGAGCCTTCCCTCTGCTTTACGGGATTGTGAAAGATAATGAGACCGCAATGAAAAAAACACTTGAAACTGCGGTTTCGGAGTGTGCCCTTATCCTGACTTCCGGCAGCACATCATCGGGGGCAGGAGACATTATGTACAGGCTCATTGACGAGATCGGAGAGACTCTTGCACACGGAATAAGTATAAAACCTGGAAAACCTGTGGTTATTGGAATAATACAAGGGGTTCCCATAATAGGGCTGCCCGGAAACCCTACATCTGCATTGATGATTTTTAACGAGTTCGTGGCTCCCATGCTCAGAAAAGCCCTTGGAGAAGATAAATCACTTAAAAAAACGGAGAATGGAATTATGGGCACACGTTTCCGTTCAGAAGGAAGGCAGCAACTTCTCCCAGTAGGCCTGATCCGGGGGATGGTTTATCCTGCAGACAGAGGCTCAGGTGCCATAACCTCGCTTTCCGGAGCAGATGGCTTTATTAAAATTCCATCCAGTACAGAGTTTATTGAAGCGGGAACTCCTGTAGAAGTGACTCTTTTTGGGGAGGTTGAAAAACCTGACCTTCTGATAGCAGGTGGCTTCTGTCCTGGCCTTGATCTGCTTGAAGACCTTAGTGGACTTTATTTCAGGACCCTTTTCACAAGTTCAAGCGGGGGCTTCAGCGCAATTGCCTCAAACACAGCCGATATTGCAGGTGTGAATATGCCGTCAAGTGACCCAAGAGGACAGGACGGAATCCTGTATAACGTTCCTACAGTCGAGAATATGGGACTTTCAGGGACTGTTCTTGTCAAAGGTTACAGGCGTGAAGTCGGACTTATTGTCAGGCAGGGTAGCCTGGTCTCTGGAATCTCGGACCTTCCTGGAAAGCACCTTATTAACAGAAATCGGGGTTCAGGTGCAAGAGCTTTATTAGACCTGAAAATTGCAGAATTTATAGCTGGAAAAGGAATTAGTAAAAAAGAGTTTATAGATTCGATTCCTGGCTATGCATCCGGAGCGAAGTCGGAGGTAGCTGTATGTGAGGCAGTTGCCTCAGGAAAGGCCGAAGTAGGGGTGGGAATAAGGAACTGTACCGAAAAGAACGGTCTCCACTTTATAAAATTTGCAGAAGAAGAATACGATTTCCTTATAAGGAAGGAAATTCTGGAAACTTTCGAAGTCCGCAAATTTTTAGAAACTCTTACCTCCACAGAATTCGCTTCAAAGCTTACCTCCGGGCTGCACGTTTATGAGAGAACAGGAGAAATAATCTCCTTCGAATGAAATAATCATAATGAATGAGAGAGATTGTCCTTTAAGACAGTCTCTTTAAGTAAAAGAGACAGCTACTCCATTAAACTTGAGTGACTGTCTATTTGAATCAGTTGATGGTGAATAAACTTTTACCAGAAGCAGTTTTCAATAAACTTTAAATATTATTATATTTATTGTGTAATATAAATATAATATAAATATAATATAAATATAATATAAACATAATATAAATATAATATAAATGTTCTGAGTAACTCTATTATTCGTAATTAGTAAACAAAAACATTCCATAGGTATATATATTTCATTTAACTATTCAGGATAAAATATCCAGATACGGATCTCTTTTGGATCAAAAAGGGTTTGTAGAGATCGCTTGGAGCGATTTCTTTTTCCAATCAATATGAAAATCATTTCTTTAGTCTCTAAATCGGCAGGTTCCAGATGAGCAGCATACAGGAGCAAATACAGGAAATCGAAGACGAAATCCGAAAGACCCAGTACAATAAAGCAACTTCCCATCATATAGGCCGCCTCAAAGCCAAGATAGCTCGCCTGCGAGATGAGGTAGAGAAGAAAGCTTCGGCAAGAGGAGGAGGAGAAGGGTACTCGGTCAGAAAATCAGGAGACGGAACCGTCACCCTTGTAGGTTTTCCATCAGTAGGGAAATCTACGTTACTGAACAAAATAACAGGTGCAAAGTCAGCAGTGGGTGCATATGAGTTTACTACCCTCACAGTTGTTCCAGGAGTGCTGGAGCATAAAGGGGCAACAATTCAGTTCCTTGATGTCCCAGGGCTTGTAAAAGGCGCTTCTTCAGGGCGTGGGCGTGGAAGAGAAGTCATATCAGTTATCAGGAACTCGGATATGGTTATATTTTTGCTTGATGTCTTCCAGCCAAAGCATTACGAAGTACTTATGGACGAACTTTACCAGGCAGGAATTCGAGTAGATCAGGAGCCTCCTGATGTAGTAATCAAGAAAAAAGAAAGAGGCGGTATAGAGATCAACTCAACCATTGACCTTGATCTGGATGAGGAAACCATTAAGGCTGTGCTGGATGAGTATAAGATCCATAATGCAAGTGTACTCATTAGAGAAAATATAACAGTTGACCAGCTTATCGACGTTGTCCTGAATAACCGTAGTTATGTAAGGTCTCTCATAGCTGTTAACAAGGTTGACCTGGCCTATCCCCAACTGATCGAGGAATGCAGAGAGCTATATCCGAACTCGATTTTTATTTCAGCCCATGAAGGCATTAACATCGAGGTTCTTAAAGACGCTATTTACGACAGGCTGGGTTTCATTCGAGTTTACTTAAAACCACAGGGTCAGCCTGCAGATATGGAAGAGCCCCTGATAGTTATGAGTGGAACTGACATAGGCCAGATTTGTGACCGTTTGCACAGGGATTTCCGCAGGAAGTTCCGCTATGCCCAAATCTGGGGCACCTCAGCAAAACATCCTGGGCAGAGAGTAGGCCTCGACCATAGAATGCTGGATGAAGATATCCTTACAATTATTATTCAGAAATAAACATCCAGAAGTAAAACAAGTAAATATAAACATCCAGAAGTAAAACAAGTAAATATAAACATCCAGAAGTAAAAACAAGTAAGGAAAAACAAAGAAAAAACGGAAACGCGAAAAAGAAAATTTCTAATCCTTTCGCATTTACCTCTTTTACAAGTTAATATAAGTTGTCATACGCTCTCAAAAGCCTGTACCGTTTCGGAGGAACTTGAGAAAACACTTTTCTTCCCGGTATTTTCCGAATCCATAGAGCTTCTTGCTTCAATTTCTTCTTCAAACTCGGCAGCGCATTCAGCCGGGCTTTTTCTGGAAGTGGTTCCAGGCATTTTCCTCAGCTCGAGATTTTCAGAAGCTCCAAGACCATACCTTTCTTTTGCAGCTTCTATAATGGCCGCAAGCATTCCGGAATAGGAAATATTAGCATAAGCTGCCATCTTTGCCAAATGACCGTCCCAGCACCATCCTGGATTAGGGTTCACTTCTAGAAGTTTGGGTTTGCCTTCGGCATCAAGTCTCCAGTCAAAACGGGCATAATCACGGCAACCCAGCCTTGTAAAGAGAGCAAGACAGCACTTTATGATTTCCTTTCTGGTTTTTTCAGGGAGATCAGCAGGCACGGACTTTATGTTCCAGTAAGGAGAATCCGGAAGCCACTTCGCCTCATACCCGCAAATCTTTGGAAACTCTTCAGGTACTTCCGAGTAATCTTCTTCCGTAATAGGCAGTACATTGCATGAAGGCGGATTTCCAATAATCCCAACACTGATGTCTTTTCCTGGAAGAAACTCTTCCAGCAGGAAAGGCCTACAAGAGCCCATCTTTTCTCGGGATGCCGCAAGAATTTCAAGAAGCTCCTCACGGTTATGGGCAATGCTTTTCTGTGTAATCCCAAAACTTGAGTCCCCTGAGTTGGGCTTTACAAGCAAGGGGAAAGAGAGAGACAGCTTTGAAAGCTCTGCATCTTCGGTTACAAGCATTCCCTTTGCTACGGGAATGCGCATCTCTCTGGCAACTCCCCTTATAATGGATTTGTCATAACAAAAAGCAAGACATTGAGGACCTGCTCCTGTATACGGGACATTTAACTGTTCAAGCAAAGCCGGGACATGAAGTTCTTTTGTGGGATCGTTATAAAATCCTTCATCACAGAGATTAAGTACAAGATCAATTTTCGCCGCTTTCTTCTTCAGATCCTCAAGTAACGTTTCATGCCTGTCAAGAAAAGTAAATTTCATAAAAGGAATCTCTGCAAGTGCTTTTTTCATTCTCTCAAGGGTATCAAAATCATCGTCATCGAAGACACAGGCGGGCTTAACCTGATCTTCTTTTCTCGGATCTCCAAGCAAAACTGCAATACTCATTGGTTTTTTATTCCCGATTGCCTGAAGAGACGTAGGCCAAGGTTTTTCAACAGAGGCCGAGACCAGAATTCTCTGTTCCATCATGCCTGCATCCTGGGTTCCTGCGGAAACCGGGCTGAAAGTAGTATGAAAGGCGGGACTACTAAATCCCGACACTGTAAGCAGCTCAAAGAGGCTTTCTTTATTGTATAACCTCTCAGCGTAAAATTGGTCTGCAATCACGCCTTTGTCAATACGGCTTATCACTTCTCTGCAAATTAACCGATCTCCATCGGCCGAAAGAGCTCTTTCCCTGCAGACAAAGTATTTCCTGTCAAGCCATTCCCATGACCTGGGCTGAAAACTCTTTTTCATGTAGTCTCCATCTACGGCATCGATGAAAACTCTGCCATCAGGCTTCAGAACCCTAAATATTTCTTCAAGGACCTTTTGGTCCTGGAGCGTTGAGTCAAAGTAGCCAAAACTGTTACCCAGTATAGTAACCACGTCAAAAGTATCAGATGGGTAAGGAAGCTTTCTTGCATCTCCCTCTCTGAACCTTACCTGCAGGTTCTCTTTCTGTGCTCTTGTTCTGGCTTTCCTTATAAGGTACTGAGATCTGTCATATCCCTCTACGTTTGAAAAGCCTCTTCTTGCCAGTTCAAGTACGTGTCTCCCCTGTCCGCAACATAGATCAAGAATTTTTTCTTCCGGAGCCACCCCCAAAATGGAAACAATGAGATCGACCTCTTTTCTAGTAACCTCCATATCATCCAGAAGATCGGCATCGGTCTTAAGGTAAAGTGAGTTAAAAAGAGTTTGCCACCAGTCGGACCGGACGTGAGTTTCAAGGTCTTCAACAGGCCCAAAGGTTTTCTTCTGTACAGTACACCTGGCGCGCTTACGCCTGGTATTTAGATCTGTATTATTCTGGGTCATGATCTTATATCTTCCAGAAAAAAGTGTATGCACTTTGAGTATATCAAGTTTATTGGAAAGTTAGAAAGTATTTCTCTCCACTAAAAAATAGACAAAATTATTGAAAACCAAAACTTCTTTAAACAGAGTTTTAGGTAGCATTAAACCTTGTAAATCAATTATAAGATAATTTAGAATATATAAGTATTAGAGAAATATGAAGTAAGTAACGGCATCTAAAATTGTAATTAAGATTCCAATTCTGGAAAATTCAACAAATGAGATAGTTTTTCCTTCCTTCTCTGCATTTTGAATAATTATAACGTTACTTGCAGCTCCCAGGATCAAAAGATTTCCTGCAATTGTACTTCCCGCAGCAAGTGCCATCAACTGCCCCTGAGAAACCGTACTACCCATAGCAGGCAGATAGAGCGCTACAAAGGGAACATTGGATATGAGTTGGCTTAGTCCTATGCTGAGTGCGAGGATCATTGACACTGAACCTAACTGAGGAGACAATCTGGCAAGCAATTCCTGGCACGTTCCGGAAATCCACACGCTTTGCATTAACACAAACATTGAAACAAAAAAAACCAGGGTCGACCAGTCAATATTTTTCAGGATTTCAACGCGTTTTTTACTGAGCAGGACAGGTGACGCGGAGATAAGAGCAATCCAGCTCAGACTGAAATCCCAGGTAGGGAAAAATTCCACCAGGAAAATCTTACAGATTATGAGAATTAACAAAAGAGAAAGAGCCTTTTTTGCAGTACTGGCAAGTTCCGAATCGGTAATGACTTCTTCTGATTGGGTAAGAGTTGATTTTCCGAATTCCTCTCTAAAAAAGAGTTTTAGCACTATATAAGCAATTAAAAGGCAGATAAGAGTTGGTAGAGCGAGTGAATGCAAAAATGTTACAAAAGGGGAATCCAGATTTCCATTAATTGCTATGAGAAGATTCTGTGGGTTTCCTATAGGGCTCATAACGCTTCCTGTAGTTACCCCGAATGCCAGGGAAAAGAGCATGAGTTTGGAAGATACATTGTACTTTCTGGAAAAACCCAGAACAAGTGGAGTCCCCATGATAGCCAGAGTATCATTCATGAGAACAGCTGAAAGAATTCCTGTAGAAAACAGCACAAGCAAAACAAGTTGATCCGTATCCTTTGCCCTGGAAACTATCCTATCCCCAATCCAGGCCAGATACCCACTCCTATTAAGTGCTTCTCCTACGCAAAAAGCCCCGAAAAGAAAGACAAGCACATCAGTATTAATCGCTGCAAGAGCTTCTTGCGGTGAAATCTCACCGAGCAAAAGTACCAGTATCGCTCCAAAGGTCATGATTTGCCAGATCTGCAGCCTTAAAGACCCGACCTGCCTGAGAGCTGTAAGTACAAAGACGCCCAGAAGAGTAAGTACTGAAAGGTCAGGTAAAGGTACAGGAGAAGACAGTATAAACTCTATTGGCATAGGATCCACAAACTTAACAATATATATTTAGACTGTGATCTCAGCTTAAGTATAAAACTCCTGCGCTCAAAAGGAGACCTTCCTCAAAGAAGACCTTAATAAACAGAAAGATACAAAACATTTAAACGTAGGCTGACAGATTTTTAAAACATGACAATATGGTTTCCTTTTTCCGCAACTATCCGTCAAGAAGACAGTTTCTATATCTCAATCTGCCCTGAAGCTGATATAATTTGCAAGGGAACTACTATTGAAGAAGCTGTTGAAAACCTGAAAGAAGAAGTGGAAACATTCCTGGGGGAAAAGCTTTCTCAGGGATTTTCCAAAATTATATTTTACTGAGTTTAAATTTATAATCTTCTTCTGAAAACATAGATTCTTCTGATTGAAATCTTCTTTTGATTGATATATTCTTCTGATTGAAGTCTTCTTTTGACTGATATATTCTTCTGATTGAAGTCTTCTTTTGACTGATATATTCTTCTGATTGTCTATCTGATTGCCGTTAACCATCAGGAACACCAGCACATTCTGAAAATAATTAGATGGTTTTTTTCAGTCACTACTGAAAGAGAAGGTCCATCAAGTGTTAGAAATGGCTGTTAATGGTCAGATGCCGTGGCCGTTCTAGAGGCTCATAGTCTGTTGTCATCGTGAAAAATACCGTGAAAAGGTTAACGATATTAGTATAACAGAATTAGTAGAAAAATAAGAGAAAATACATTAAAAGGAGGAGAAGGAAAAGCCCGGAAACTTATGTTCCCTTTACCGTAGCCCCCGATACGGTTGATCCGAAAATACGCTCCCCCAAGCATATTACTCGGAACAGGATCAAAAGCTTCCAGGCAATTCTTTACTTACTATTCATACCCGTACTCACTCTTTCTGTTATCTCTATGTACAACATAAAATAATCCCTGTAATTATTTTAAATTAATTATACCAAAAATTAGTCTGAAACGAAAAATGTTTTCGCATAAAAAGTTTTAAAATCGGAGCCTGATTTAACGTTAAATGAGTTTTTAGTGTTTGAACCTTGAAACGAGAGTAAAGTAGTAAAAAGTTTGACTGTAATATAGAAAAATCAAATAGCAGATCATCAGACAAATAATATACAGACAAAAATATAATTAGGTAAAGAAAAGTTCGGAAATTATTACATTTGCAAAATATCTAAGCAACAAGAAAAAGTAAAAAGAATTAAGGGCAATAGAAAATTAAAACTAAATAAAAATCATTTAACGAACTTACGTTAAGAAAAGTAAAACCCTGAGTCTTTAGCTCAGGGATATTCACTTTATTTTATCGACACCTTAAAAGCTTGTTAATGAAGGAAGTGTCGCATGCCTGTAAAGGCCATGGCAACTCCTAGCCGATTTGCAGCATCAATGACTTCGCCGTCCCGAATTGACCCACCTGGAGAGACTACGTAGTGGATATTATTTTCTGCGGCATAAATTATGCTATCATTGAAGGGGAAGAAGGCATCCGAAGCCATTACACACTCTGACATGACTTTCTTGCAGTAAGCTTCAAAAGAAGTTGGAGGATTTTCCCGTTCGTAAATTACCCTGAGATTTTCAACAGCTTTTGTGGCTGCAAGTTTGCGAATAGAGTCAACCCTATTCGGTTGTCCTGCACCCATAGCAAGTACCATAAAGAAACCTGGCTCGTACTCGTGAGCAAGGATTACTGCATTGGATTTCGTCGACTTACAGGCTTTAAGGCAGAATTCCGAAAGAGAGCGCTTCTCTTCAGGATAGGGAATATCTGTAACTGACTCCCATTTTTCGTAGAGGCCAATATCACGACTCTGCTTGAGCATGCCTCCTATCACATACTTGTATGTGTATTCTGTTCCAAAAGCTTCTCTGAGTTCAGGCAGCTTAAGGAGTCGAAGGTTTTCACTTTTGTTTTTCAGGTACTCAAGGGCATCGGGTTTGAAGTCAGGAGCAAGAATAATTTCCACAAATTTTCCATTCAGAAAAGTTGCAGCTTCAAGGTCAAAGGTTTCGTTGGTGCAAATTATGCTTCCGTAAGCTGAAATCGGGTCTCCGTCCCAGGCAGCCTCAAGAGCCTGTAGGAGTGTGCTTCCGGTTGCAAGCCCGCATGGATTGTTGTGTTTTACGATTGCTACGGCAGGCTGGGCATTTCCTAATTCTTTCACTGTCTGAAGGGCATTGTCTGCGTCCACATAGTTGTTATAGGAAAGTTCTTTTCCATGCAGCTGGATAGCTTTTGCCAGGGTAGGACCTTCAATTTTGGGATCTTTATAAAAATAGGCTTTCTGGTGCCAGTTCTCTCCATAACGAAGTTTTACACCGTCGGTAAAGTTCAGGCGTAGCACGTTTTCCTCAAGCAAGGTTCTGCTTAGATAGGTATCGATTGCTGCATCATAATCCGCAGTATGCCTGAAAGCCTTAACTGCAAGGGCAGCCCTGGTTTCCTCCGAAACCACCCCTGTTGAGCGAAGTTCTTTAAGAACATGCCCGTAGTCCGAAGGGTCTGAGAGCACTGTAACCGAACGGTAGTTTTTAGCTGCCGAACGAAGAAGAGTGGGCCCTCCTATGTCTATGTTCTCAATGGCTTCTTCAAGTTCGACGCCTTCCTTTGAGACTGTTACCTCAAATGGATAGAGATTTACAGCCACCATGTCAATAAGCGAAATATCTTCTCTTTCAGCCTCAGCCATCTGTTCCTTGCTTTCTCGCAGGCATAAGAGCCCGCCATGAATTCTTGGATGGAGAGTTTTGACCCTTCCTCCCATCATCTCCGGACAGCCTGTGACTTCCGAAACATCAGTAACTTCTATGCCGGCGTCGCGAAGAATTTTCGCTGTCCCGCCTGTTGAAATAATCTTCACGCCAAGTAGTTCAAGCCCGCGTGCGAATTCTGCAATTCCTGTCTTGTCTGAGACGCTGAGCAGTGCCCTCTTTACCAAAAAATCACCAATATCCTTGGTTTAAAAATTCTTAGCTATAAAACTTATGGTCTACACATTATTATATTAAAAAAGGGCGTTTTTTCCGGATAAACCGAACTTATATTTTACAAACTCAGTATTTCCGTTAAGGTACTGCCAGAACTCTTCTGGAAATCTAGTTCTTTAAGTTTTTGGTACTTTTTATGCATAATTCTCTAAAGCCACACTTTTTTGCTTCATTTCCTGGATCAGACTCCAGGTGAAATACTTATTCTCTGAAATCAAAATGGATAAAAATTGCATGTAATATATACTTTTAAAATATATACTTTTAAAATATCTTCCTTATTCATTTCAGAAAATAATATCAGAGGGTTGGGGAGTTCAATGGAAAAGAAATATGATATTATAATTATCGGGACGGGTACTGCGGGCAGAAGCTTTGCAGGTAAAGTTGCACATTCAGGGTTAAAGATCGCTATAATTGATTCCAGGGAATATGGGGGCACCTGTCCTCTAAGGGGATGTGACCCGAAAGAGGTGCTTACCAATACTGCTAGTGTTACTGACTCTAATAATCGGCTAATAGGAAAAGGTGTAGGAATAGACACTCCTTTAAAACTTGACTGGACTTCACTCATCGAGTTCAAAAAGACATTTACGGAGGGATATTCCAGCAAAACAGAGAAACATCTGGTTGAGATGGGAATTGATACATATCATGGGAGAGCGCATTTTGAAAACCAAAACACAGTCATTGTTGGAGAGGACAAACTTAAAGGAGAGTATATTTTCCTGGCTACAGGTGCAAAGCCCAGAAAACTCAATATTCCAGGTGAGGAGTATGTTACTACAAGCGAGAAGTTATTAGAAACCAAAAAGCTTCCTGAGAAAATTACTTTCATCGGTGGCGGGTATATATCCATGGAGTTCGCTCATGTTGCGCGAAGAACTGGAGCCGAAGTAACAATCCTGCATAGAAGTGAAAGGATCCTGGGAGCTTTTGATTCTGATATGGTAGATCTACTTGTGAAAGCCTCTGAAGCCTCAGGAATTAAGATCCTTATAAACAAACCAGTAGTCTCGATAGAAAAAGACGAGAATGGCTTTCTGGTCAAGACTAAATCTAAGTCTGAAACCGAACCAGAAACTCAGATTTTCCGTGCGGATATGGTAGTGCACGGAGCAGGTCGTGTAGCCGATATAGAGGACCTGCGTCTTGAGAATGCCGGAGTTAAAACCGAAAAGGGAGCTATTGTAGTTGATAAGCACATGAAGACCTCAAACTCCCGGATCTATGCAGGTGGAGACTGCGCATTGGAGGGCGTGCAACTAACTCCTGTTGCAAGTCTCCAGGGAGAAGTTGCCGCAATTAATGTCCTTGAGGGTGATAGTGTTGAGGCAGACTATAAAGGCATTCCAAGTGCGGTCTTTACCATTCCGGTTCTCGCGTCGGTAGGAGTCAGTGTCTCTAAAGATAGTGATAAGTATAAAGTTATTTTCCAGGACAGAAGCAATTGGTATACAACCCGGAAAGCAGGAATGGAGTTTGCGGCTTCAAAAGTAATTATCGATGGAGCAAACGACCGTATAATGGGAGCACATATTCTGGGTCCTAATGCCGAAGAAGCTATCAATATTTTTGCTGCGGTAATGAGGCTGGGGTTTAAAGCCTCGGACATAAAAAGATTGATCTTTACCTATCCTACTACATGTTCGGATATTCCTCATATGCTGTAACCTGCTGGATCGGACATAAACTCAAACTTCAAGGGACATTGAAAGTACTGTTTCCTCAAACAAACAAGTTTCTGGCTAAAATTATGAAATAACTGGAAGACGGAGTTAACATGCCTGAAAAAAAGCCAAAAAAATCTGACACTGAGAATTTTGTCTCCGAATACAATATTCCTGATAACAGACATAACTTCGACCGAATCTGGACTCTTCTAAAAGAAGAGTATCCTGATGTAAAACCTTCTCTTAACTACAACAATCCTCTTGAACTTCTTGTGGCAACTGTTCTTTCAGCTCAGTCAACTGATGTACAGATTAACAGAGTGACTGATAAATTATTCAAAAAGTACAGGACTGCAGAAGATTATGCCAGTGCTGATCTCAGGGAACTTGAAAACGATCTATACTCCACGGGTTTTTATAAAAGCAAGGCAAAGAATATCAAAACGGCTGCTCAGATGATTGTTGAAAAGTATAATGGGGAAGTTCCGAAAACTATGCAAGAGCTTATTAGTCTGCCAGGTGTCGGAAGGAAAACGGCTAATATAGTACTTGCCAGAGGATTCGGAGTAGTAGAGGGAATTGCTGTAGACACCCATGTAAAAAGGGTTTCCAGAAGGTTAGGACTCACGAAAAACTCCGATCCTGCTAAAATTGAACAGGATCTTATCTCACTTGCCAGAAAGGAAGATCTTGATTCAATCTCCATGACCCTGATCTATCATGGGAGGAAAATCTGTCAGGCAAGGAGACCAAAGTGTAAAATCTGTGTTGTAAAGGACTTATGTCCTTCCAGTATTATATTTATTGGCAGTAGCTGAGACGTTTCTTCAAGAGATATGCAAGTCGTTTCTCCCCTACCTTTCGGGAAGAGAAACGATTTTTTGAAAAAAAGAACTCTATTTTATGTCAGATTTTTTTGCTGAAAACTTTGCCCAGCCCCAGACTGATTGCCAGTACTGCAAGTGTTCCAACGGCTATTGCTGCTACTTCTCCCCCTTTTCCCAGGCCTTCTATTGAATAATCGGGCATTGGAGAGCTTACTACAGGTTCAGTCGCTTCAATTTGGGACATTTTCGATTCTTCAACTATCTCTCCAGCAGCACTTTCCAGTCCGTCTGGGTCGGAGGATGCAAGGAAAGGAGCTAGAATTGCAAGCAGAAGTGCAATTGCAATCCCGATGTAAAAGAATTTCACGTTTGATTTTCCGCTCATGCGTGTGTCTCCTTTTTATTCTTTTCTGGCCTGGCAGTAAAATTATCCTCAAGAAGGTCAGGGCGGGATTTTGCAATCGCCATGATTACAATTGAAGTGATCAGGCCTTCACCAATAAAACCAATTATAAGATGATATGTGCCCATGGCAACCAGGCCGGGAACCAGTGGGAAAGTACCTGCAATCCACATCTCAACTGCACAGACTATTGCCGAAATAAAGAGACCGAGCCAGGCGCCTCCAAAACTCGCAATACTTGTACCTACACTTTTTCGAAGGGCAACGTATGTATAATATCCGATAAATCCGGAAATAACACCCATATTCAGAATATTCGCTCCCATAGTAGTGACTCCCCCGTCACCGAAGGCGAATCCTTGCACAATCAGAACTAGAGTAAGCACAAGGACCCCAGCCCATGGGCTTCCAAAGACAATAGCAACAAGGGCTGCTCCTACCATATGTCCACTTGTTCCCATCCCTATGGGAATATTCATGGCCTGGATTGCAAAAATTCCTGCAGCAAGGGCGGCAAGAACCGGTACTTTCATCTCGTCAAGCTCATTTTTTGCCCATTTCATTGATGTTATTATAAACGGAAGGGCGATAATCCAGTAAATCACTGCCTGGCTAAGCGGCATGAATGAGTCAGGTATATGCATTTCACTTTTCCCTCTTTTTATTCCTATTTCTTATTTCCTGTAAATCCGAGCAGGAGCTTTTTAGGTTCAGGAACATTTCTGAAGTAAGGAATTGATAAATATCCTTAGCATGAAATCTAAAAGTTCTTTCAGGAGCAGCCTTAATATTTTTGAGTCTACTACAATGTCTCAGGCAACTGTTTTTGAAGAATGCAATCAATAACAAGTTAGATATTACCACATTGTCTAGTATTACATATATACGTTTTGATATTACTTTTTTCGATGATTTTTTTATTGGCACCTTCCTCAGTATTTTTATTTTTACTTTTAATCAGATTAAGTATCCTTGTATCTTCCATTAAGTCAAACATGTATCTTCCATTAAGTCAAATATGTATTTTCCATTAAGTCAAATATGTGTTTTCCGTTAAGTCAAACATGTGTTTTCCATTAAGTCAAACATGTGTTCTCATTAATTTCTTGACTTTTGTCACTTCAAGATGATAAATTACCCATAAAACAATACCCGGATTGCGTAAGAATAATATCACTATAGTTAATAATTTGTAACAGGAAATATGCCAAAAGTCTTAAATATTAGTTTGTAATATCGATAAAGGATCTCTGGCGAACAGACACAAATAAAAAATTACCTCCTAAATCGCCTAAGTCATCTGAACTCCTTTTTGCCCCTGCCTGTGGTAATAAAGCAGGCAGGGATTTAGTGCAAAGGTGTAGAATTTCCAGTTAAATTGAGGATTTTTTCCATAGCTGTTTGTTATCTAAATTTGTCAATTTTTATTACTTTTGCAGGAGTGTTCTTATTTTTACATATTAGTAAGAGAATTAGATTAGTGAAGAAATAGATTAGTGAAAAAGTAGATTAGTGGAGAATTAGATTAGTGGAGAATTAGATTAGTGGAGAACTAGATTAGTGGAGAACTAGATTAGTGGAGAACTAGATTAGTGGAGAACTAGATTAGTGGAGAACTAGATTAGTGGAGAACTAGATTAGTGAAAGAATAGATTAATGAAAGAATCAGATTAGTGAAAGAATAGATTAGTGAAAGAATCATATATACTCAATTATACTCAATTGTTGTAAATCTCATAAGTGATTTCGAGCTTTATGCTATGGTTTGTTATTTCGATCATTTAAATCTGATTTTGAGCTAAATAAGTTAATTTAGCCCCAAACGTTTCAATTTACCTCGTTCTCATTTCTGGTTACCATCAATTCTATCATACAGTTTTTCCAGATCCTTCTGCAACCTGTTAACTTCCTCTTTCCAATTTTTTTTGTTAATTTCCATACAGGGTCCCATTTTCAAAGCTGTCAGTTTCACATAATCCTGGGAAATTTTTCTGTTGCTGCAGGGAAGGCCAAAAGCCAGATCGGTTTTTTTAATGCTGTATTTTTCGTGGATCAGAAACTCATAAAGTTCACTAACCAAATCTGATTTTTCTTCGGAGTCTTCGGAAAAACTTGGGTAAAGGTCAACAAGATTTCGTAGGTGGCACCGGACACCGCAACCTTCAGGACACAATTTCTTCGAGTTTGTAAACTTAAGCAGTTCTTTGAATTCAAGGAAAATATTTGTCTGCTCCAAACCTGAGTGTAGAGTTTTTCCAAGGAATATAAGAATATGGATGCACTCGTGAAAAAGGATTTTTGCTATAAGGAATTCAATTCTATCCTGAAGATTCCATAATTTTTCAACCAATTTTCTTTCCCACAACTCATATGGGTTTACCAGAACAAGAGATTTATATATTATTTTCTTGTTTTCTTTAGAAATGATTTTTCTCGGTTCGAAGGCTAATCCTGGCATTGTTCCATAAAATTGCACTCGAACCGCCAGATCCCAGCAGTGTTCCCATTCCCCGAAACGCACATTTTTTATCCGATAATATTTTCCGTCAAAGTTAACTTTTTCGATTAGCTGGTACAGCTCCTCACTTTGTTCTTTAACAAGAGCTTTTATCACAGTTTCCCGATAAATATTCAGATCGAGATAGAGAAGCCCTGGAGAACAGAATGAACAGTCAGGAGCAGGACTAGAAATAGGATAAGTAAAAGGTGATAAGTATAGGCCAGTAGGAGGGGCTGGTGAAGATGCAGGAGTTAACTTCTCCCGCACTCTACGTATCAGCAAAGCATTTTTTTTTCTTGGCAAAAATTTCTTTGTTCTAATTTCCTTCACCGTAAGCTACCCCTTTTACCCTATTTTTCCACAATAAAACGTTAATAGATATTACTAAATTTAATTTAAGTATTACTATATATTAAAATATGTCAAATAATAAATACTTTGTCCTATGAAATCAAAAATTATTAAAACTAATACACGAATACAAATTCAAATTACTTATATTTTTAGGATGTACCCGCTTTAAGGATGGGGAAGTTTAAAGCTTTTAATTAAGCTTTAAATTCTCAAAATAGACTTATAAAGATCTATTGAACCCATATCTACTGAAATATTTGTATTCTTGAAATGACCTTTTTAACTGATCTCTATTATTATATTTCACTCTGGTATTATTTCTATAGGCAAATTTATTAACTTTGTACTCAAATTATAAACAATAGAAACTAACTTGTCTTAAGAAAGCGGTTAAACGTATGAACAAGAAGTTGAGAAAATCCTGTTGGTCAGGAAAGGAGTAAAATATGTCTGAGAAAATTGCAAGAACAAGTGGTGTTAGGCTAAAAAATGCACGCATAAAGTGTCAGAAAATAAGACTCCTTCAGTCGAAACCATTAGTCGTAAAGAGCGACACTGAAGAATACAACAGCCAACAGAACTAAGTGATATTAGTTTCTGGACCTGGTTTCAAATTTATGTGAAATTATCAACACTACCGAAAAAAGGAAAGTAGAAAGATCTTTATCTTATAATTCCGTGGAAGTGTTTTATGGACTGCAATAAAGTTATTGCCAGTTCTCCTTTTTTCAGAAATAGGATTTGTAAATACCTCTGTCAATCTTCTTCTAGAGGTACAGAGATTTAAAAAGGCAATCAGTCAGTCCTACAGAGGATTCTTTGTAATAACTCAATTTTTCTGATTTAGGGGAAGAAAAAGTTAAAACAAATTCCTGCAATCCGGATAAATTAAGTCCAGGACGTCTCACATTTTGTCTTCTCTCTGTTACCTGTAAGTCTGTTAATGCTCAATTTTATAAAATGTTGAAAAGAAATGGAAACTCAGAAATGTTAAAAAGTAGTGGAAGCAGTTCTCTCATACAGACAGGTGAATATATAATATGAAGCCTGCACTCAGGAGCAGAAACAAGATATCTTGAGTTCTTATTTTTGTTCTATAGTAAGCCTTTTCGTACCCACTTCCGTAACCTCTGCAAAGCATGCTTATATAGGTCCTTTCCCCCTGCTCGTAGGAGCGTATAAAAATTGAACTCATGCTGTTCCCTACTTGCTCGATAATCCATCTTCTTGGCACATCTTTGTTCCATATATCAAAGAGCCTTGTTTGCTGTGCGGTCTTTATCCTTTTGAGAACAGTCCAAAAAAGGAAGAGGTAGCGTACCATCATGCTCAAAAGGAGAGTGAATTCACCTGGGATACCTATTCTGCTTGCAGCTGCAACCATGTCCCTGAGCCGCGTAGTAGAAGAAAATAGAATTACAGCTGTTATGCATACCAGAAATTTCGCAAACAGTGTGCTTCCAAAATCAAGTCCTTCATAAGTTATACTGAGCCCGAAAGGCAGATCAAGAGGATATGGAGTATAATTTTCTATAAAGGAAGGTCTAAGGAATGGCTGGATAAGGACAATTGCAAGTCCGAACGGTAAAATCGTAAGAACACGAAGGAAAAAGTATCTTAAGTCGAGCCCTGCAGCAAGCACCAGAAGCAGCAAATAAACCTCTATGGAAAAAAGACGGACCATATTTTTTTCGTGAATCCGGGGCAGGCTAACTGCATAAATGATTATTGCAAGTGCAAAGAGCAGCTTTATCCTGGGGTCAAGCCTGTGTACTGGACTGTCTTTATATGATTCGCGTTCAATATCCGTGAGCGTTACCATTGAAACTTCTCCTCTGAAGGACTCTTTCCGTCTTTCACTCAAGCTTCACCTTTTGATGTCCCAAGCTTACGAGCTGCAATATTTCGTCTCTGGCTTCTTCTGCTGTTATCTGTATGTTAACATTGAGTCCTTTTTGCTGGAGCATTTCAAATACTTCAGCCACTCTCGGAAGCCTGAGGTGAGCTTTTCTAAGAAGGTCGGGGTCGCTGAAAATCTCATTCGGACTGCCGTCAGCTTCAAGTCTTCCATGATGGAGAACAAAAACTCTTTCTGCAAAATAAGGGACCACATCCACATCATGGGTCGAAAGAAGCAGGGTAATTCCAAGCTTCCTGTTCATTTTCATGATTAACTCAAGAACGCGAGCCGAACTGAGAGGGTCAAGTCCGGCTGTTGGCTCATCAAGGACTATAACTTCAGGGCGCATGGCAAGGATACCTGCGATCGCTACAAGTTTTTTCTGTCCTCCGCTAAGATGATGCGGGGCCCTTTCCTCAAAACCTGTGAGTCCGACCATTTCAAGGGCTTCTTTGACTCTCCTTTCGACTTCATTTCTGGGCAAACCCATATTAATTGGCCCAAAGGCAATATCTTCTTCAACACTTGGAGCAAGCACCTGGTCATCAGGGTCCTGGAAGACGATTCCTACGGTTTCCCTGCATTTCCGGAGATTTTTCTTGGTCATTTTTTCTCCTTTTATCAGGACTTCCCCTGAAAGAGGCCTCAATATCCCGTTAAGGTGCTTGAACAAAGTCGATTTTCCTGCTCCATTAGCCCCAAGCACTGCAACTCTTTCTCCTTTGAATACTTTGAGATTGATTCTATCCAGAGCGTTCGAATCAAGATGAGGATATCTATGACATAAGTCTTTGACTTCCAGTACAGGAATGCCGCTTCTTTTGAAGGTTTTGCCCGATTTTTCGGAACCTGTTCCGGATATCTGGCTTGTTTTGTCTGTTGATTCTTTCGGGAAAGTTTCTGTTTCTTCTGAGTCGTATGGGAAATTCGGAGTACTCATACTGAAAACATCCTGTATGAAAATCGCGCCTAGTTCTGAAAACTAACTTTTTTAAAAACAGTATTACAACTAACGAAGTTATCTTTCTTATTTGTTATGGTTTGTACTTCTTCTTTTGCTTATTATATCTTGTTTATTTTCATTTTGATTCTCAGAATTTAATTTGCAGTGCTATGTTGCGTGCCTAATAAAAATTATCTTGAGGACGGAAATAAACAATTCAAGAGAACATCTAAAACGTATATGTTCAATATGGAATTATTTTGAAAACCGAGAACTAAATAACCTTAAAGTAAGACATATTTCCCAAATTATAGAAAATTTAGTTCCGAAATAACTACTAATTTAATTTTGTGTAACCTTCAACAAGAAAAAAATAAAGAAGTAAATGTATAAATTTCGACTTTTCTAGTTAGTTCTCTTAACATCAATCTAAGTTTGATAGATTTTTGTTTTCTCTCTCTGGTGTATCAAAGAAAATGTACAGCACGCTACTATGAATCATGAAATATATCCTTGATTCTGAATCATAAATAACCCTTGAATTCATATCAACAGCTGCGTCTACAAGTCCCTGGAGGGAACCTATCTCAACTTTGATAAGGGAACTTACATTTTCGGGAAGCTTGCCTTTGCTGACAAACTCCTTAAAAGGTTCGCGACTACGTTCCTTTTCTAGTTTTTCAATATAATTTGGCTCGATTTTATCTGTTTTCACACAGAGTAGAGTAACCCCAACTAAAACCAGGTTAAGCAGAAATAAGAAAAAAGGTATCTTAACGGTTGACAGTGAAGGGGAATTTTTGACACTTATCTTTTTAGTTGCATTAGTGTCCTGACTGAATTCCAGTTCTTCAGGCATCTGATAGTATGAAGAACTTATTACCAGAGGTATAACAAAATCTTTTGTACCTTGAACGTTCTCTCCGTTTATTTTTCCGGTATAGCTGACGCGATTTACAATTTCTATCGTTGCGTCATCTGAGCATTCTAGCTGTTCCTGAACGTCTTTAACTATTGAGTGAATTTCGGACACGTTAAGGGAAAAGTTTCTGGTTACGGATGTTCCAGTCCAGGTTTCAGTACCTTCTTTATATTTCAAAGGAAATACTTTCTGCCAGAAAATTTTCTCTTCTTTACCTGATTCCTCAGTTTCAGATCCATTATTTTCATAACATTCATCAGTCTCAGATTTTCCCTTATCAGTTGCAACAACTATTGTTTGTAGCTTTCCTCTAATATCAGAAGAATCATTAGCCTCAAGATTGTAAGTGAATGACATGTCAACAGTGGGAGATACGGCAAAATAATACGCAGGCATTCCCAATTTAAGCGTGGTTCCTTTTCCGTAGAGTGGATTTTCCTTTGTTACAGGTACCGTATAAGTATAGGACCCGTGATGTGTATATAAAGTAACTACTTCATCTTTGTCTTCATAGACGGCCCTTGAAGTTTCGTAAGTCCAGAACCCGCAAAGAATCAACATCATTCCAAATAAAAATATGAGTATTTTATGTCTGTCTATTATGGCATTTTTAAGTTTGAACAGTAAAATTTTCAGAATATCGCCTTCGTATTTCCCTAATGAATAAACATTCCAATTTAATCAAAATCTTATATAAGCACAATTTTATAAATTTAATTCTAAATTTTAATGTCTCTAATGGCTAGTCCCAGAACTCAATATTCTTCTGAATCCAGTAACCCTAATAATTAACCAGATTCAGATGAAAAATAGTTCTAAAATTTTATTGGTCTTTGAGAGTTATTTTACTACATATCGTTAAGTTAATTTTCTTAAAAATTTAAAAAACGGAGAGTTCGCTTCCACTGTGCAAACATTCGGTAAAATCTAATCCTTTTCCTACGCCTTCCAATTGTAGATTTCCTGTACCATATAGGAAGTAGTATTAGTGTAAAAATTGAGGCATAAACTACAATTTCGGCAGCTACAGGAAGATAGGGATTCACTTTTGTAAGTTCTAGTATCCAGAAAACAGGCAGAATATAAGGTACAGTGTTCAATTTTGCAGGGGTATTTTCCGATGCAATAACTTGAGTTTCATTGTTCTGGGAAATCACCCCATACCAGCGATCAATCTCAAGTGTCTGCTTCGAGTCCTCAGGCGTGAAAACATATACCATAGAAAGAAATTCTGAGTTTTCTACAGTGTTTTCTTTCTCTAGAATTACAGGCCCGTTCTCACCCAGGCTTTGTGTAATTATTCCTGTAAAAATAAGCCCATTTATAAGAATGAGTGCTATTAGTTTCTTTCCTTTAACTTCATAAGAAGTTCTCTTCGCTGTTTTTCTGCGTTCTCTTTCTATTTTTCTGGCATGTTGAGGGCTACTATAAAGAATTATATTCCATATTTCACCAAGTATAATTAAACTTGCAGGCAATATGATCATAAATAAAAAAACATTTTTATTTTTTACCATTGTCGGTAGGTAGCCTACAAATGGGATGACAAAGACCATTTGTCCGACAGCTTTTGATGCGGTCACGTTGAAGTTATCTTCTGCATTGTTTGCATCCCCTTTTGTCTTAAAAATCGGTTCCTTATCTTTTTTTAAGGCGATGATCCGATGAGTTACGTAGGTGTTAGGTTTACCTCCAGGATCCCGAAAAGTTAAGATGTCTCCAACAGTAAGTTCATTCAGGTCTACCGATTTTACAACTATTATATCTCCAGGTAGCATTAGGGGTGTCATGCTCCCGCTTAATACTATAAAAGCTTTCTCTGATCCTGTAATGAACGGAGTCAAGGCCTTGAACATAAAAATCGCAATGACAAGGACAATCGCTACTTGAAGAACTCCTTTTTTATTCATTTTTTATTCCCGTGCTGGAACTTCTATTTTCAGAATTATCAACCATAATTTGGATAAATTTCAATTTTTGAGTTCAGACTTTTCCATAGATATTTCACTAACGTAGCCTTTACTAAACTCAAACGAAGTACAATCTTTCAAATTAGGTTACCTTGGAATTTTATTCACAATAATCTTGCTCGTTTTTGTACTCGTGCCATTATCATTGTCTGCGGTCAGGTTAACGCTATAATTTCCTGCTTCTGAAAAAGTATGCACAGGTTCCTGCTCTCTTGAAGTACTTCCGTCCCCAAAATCCCATTCCCGTTCAGTTACATTTTCCGAAAGATCTGTGAACTGAACTGTCAAAGGAACATATCCCTCAGTTAAATTACTGGTGAAGTTTGCAACCGGAAGTATGGGTTGTAAAATGGTTATTGTGGCAAGTTTTGAACTGGTGCCGTTTTCATTATTTGCTGTCAGGTTAACGTTATAATTTCCTGTTGCTGAGTAAAGATGTACCGGATTTTTCTCAGTTGAAGTATCTCCGTCTCCAAAATTCCAGTTTATCATAGTTGCATTTTCCGAAAGATCAGTAAACTGAACTGTTAGAGGAGTATAACCCTCAGTTAAATTACTGGTGAAATTTGCAACCGGAAACGTGGGTTGTAAAACGGTTATTGTGTTAAGTTTTGAACTGGTAAGTTTTGAACTAGTGTCGTTTTCGTTGTTTACTGTCAGGTTAACTTTATAAATTCCTGCTTCTGAAAAAGTATGCACTGGGTTCTGATCTGTAGAAATTTCTCCATTTTCAAAATCCCATTTCCATTCAGTTGCATTTTCCGAAAGATCAGTAAACTGTATAGTCAAAGGAGCATAACCTTCAGTTGTATTACTGCTGAAGTTTGCAACTGGAAGTGTTCCAGCAGATTGCTTTTGAACAGTTATTGTGGCGAGTTTGGAACTTGTTCCATTTTCATTACTTACTGTCAAATTAACGCTATAGTTTCCTGCTGCAGAGTAAATATGAACTGGGTCATGATCGGTTGAAGTATCTCCATCTCCGAAATTCCAGCCCCATTCAGTTGCGTTTTGCGAGAGATCTGTAAACTGAACTGTCAAAGGAGCAAAACCATCTGTTACATTACTGGTGAAGTTTGCAACCGGAATGACTGCAGTTTGTTCATAAACGTTTATTGTGGCAAGCTTTGAACCTGTATCATTTTTATTGCTTACTGTCAGGTTAACGTTATAATTTCCTGCTACTGAGAAGGTATGCATCTGATTTTGCTGAGTTGAAGTATCTCCATCTCCAAAGTTCCAGTCCCATTCAGTTGCATTTTGCGAGAGATCTGTAAACTGAACTGTCAGAGGAGCAAAACCATCTGTTACATTACTGGTGAAGTTTGCAACCGGAATGGCTCCATCAGGTTGTTCATGAATGGTTATTGTGGCAAGCTTTGAATCTGTACCATTTTCATTGTTTGCAATCAGGCTGACTTCATAGGTCCCTGTTGCAGAGTAAGTATGCACTGGATCCTGTTCACTTGAAGTATCTCCGTCTCCGAATTCCCAGTTCCATTCGGTTACATTTTCCGAAAGATCAGTAAACTGTACAGTCAAGGGGGTATAACCTTCAGTTACGTTGCTTCTAAAGTTTGCAACCGGAATAATCTCCTCATCTTTATCTATAGTTGTTGTGGAACCAGAACTTGAGCTCATGCTTGAACTCAAGTCCATGCTTGAACTCATGTTGTTTTCACTGGCTTCTGTCAGGGTAATTGTTCTGTTTACTGCTTTAGAGGAATTATTAGTCAGATTTTCTGCTGAACTTATGTTATTCAGAAATGAACTTACATTATTAGAAAAATTTTCGGCTAAGGTATTTTCGTAAGTGGATGTTGAATCATTATCTCCTTTTGCACTATTAACAGTTCTATTGAGTTTTTCGCTTTTTGCGGTAAGATTAGGATCCGATAATCCAATCATGCTTGCTGGGGTTTCCCAGAGACCTGCGGTGATCTCAGCATTCGTATGTTTTGTATCACTGAAAGAAGCGGATGTATCTGAAAAAGGTAAAGTGCTACACGTGAAGATGAGAAAAACAAATATCAATCCCAAAAAAATAATCTTATTAGATGTTCTCATTTTGGATCATCTAGTGTTTTTACTAGTAAGTACTGTTTTCTTTGTGTATGAATTTGGGTTTTAGAACCTGTCCAAAAAGTGTTATAATCTACTGTAACTTTTACAATTGACAGTAGATCACAACTTAGCTTGTACTCGATATACATTTTATTGTAACATTTTTCAGTATGTCACTATTGACTTTTTTGGAACTTTTAGCTCTATTAGTCACCTTCATTTATGCACTTGTTCTGCCTCAAGTGTTATAACCAAAGTGCTTGTTTGACCCTGACCTTCTGTAACCTTATCGTCCATTTTCAAATCATTTAATGTAATCTCAAAGCTGTTACCAGGTTGAATAGGTTTTTCTGGTTCATATACACTGGTTTGACTACTAAGATCTGAAAGTACCCCTTTTTTAGCTATTTGTTTGCCGTCAATATCCACACTGCTAAATTCAATATGCTGGCTGAGCTGATTATTACTGGGTTTATAGTTTAGGTTTATTTTTCCTATGGCAATGCTTCCTCCATTCTTAACAACAATAGTCTTATCACCAAGTTCATCACCTGGCTTTATCGACACATTACCAATTTCTTGAGTTACGCTAATATTCATATTTCCTGCAGTAAAACTGTTTCCTGAACTAGTTGCAGAACTTGTGTAGTATGCCCAAGTTCCTGCGCCTGCAACGGTGGCAATACAGCCTATAATAAGTATACTCAATATTATTTTTTTATTAACCAATATATGGCCTCCTTTTTTCGGTTTTTAATCCTGTAATATCAGATCTTGGAATGAAAACACCTGAAAGCACTTTCATTTATTTGAGCCTGTATTAGAAGAATTAGAATAAGTAATTCTATTCATCTTTTAATTGCAAGTATCTCACATCAGGATTTTTTTTCCTTATCATTCTTCCTTAGTATTAGTTATTGGTTACTTAACGAAAATTTTGGGCTGTTAATGTAAAATTACCACTATCAGTAAGCTTTGTGTTGAAAAAGAAGTTAATCAACAGTTAATTCTGAAAAGTTGCTTGTAGGAAAAAAAGATCCTTGGTTAAGATCAAAATACTTATTTAATGTTCTGGAAGGTAAATGAAAAGTTGAGGTGACTGTCGTATCCGGAAAGACCTTCTGCTTAAGATACTAAAAAAGAATAAAATGATCTTTGACATTTATTCTTGAGCCTATCCCAAAACCTTGAACTTTGAATAACTGCTTTAATTTCTAACATGAAAATAGTATGATATTTGGAAAGAAATTGGTTTTGGGATGAGCTCAAATAATTAAAGAACACGTATTTGCCTAGTATTTAGCTCATTTTCCAAGTTTGCGGACGTAGTACATATGGGCTATTGAAGTAGCCATAAAAATTCCAATTGTGAAGAATATCCACTGAAAACTTGAGATACATTTGATTAACCCTGAAAATATCATAAGGCTGCCGACAACGGCAAGAATGCTCAGGTCAAGATAGAACTGGCTCCAGGGTATGTCTCCGTTTTTAACAGTTTCCATGTAAATGTCAAAGTTCCGAGAAGCTGGGAGAAGTTCTACAGTGTCCTGTTCTTTACTATAGGCAACGATTCCCAAACTTTCCATTTTTGGGATATGTGTCTGGAGCAATGAAACATATATGCTCTTTCTAATATTCTCCTTTGGTTCTTCGGCTTGGGATTCAATCCGGGCGATTTCATCGGACAGTGAGCGTACACTCTGCCTTCCTTGACTTCGAAGGATTTCCAGGACACATCTTCTCCTGTCATTCTGGAGAACTCCGAAAATATCATTTTTTGTTAACTGCATCTGTGTTTGTACAGTTATCTGAGGATTACATGTGTTTTCCTTTTGGTAATGGGCCTGAGTTATTGAAAGAAGTAAACACAAGAATATCTCTCCAATTTTTCAAATATAGAAAATTTACTCTCTTTTTCGGAATTGATCAGTAACTCACGGACACAACCTTCTTTTTCATTCATGAATGACTTGGTTTTAGTTATCAATAGGACTCGGATTTATTCGCATTTTTTATGCTATATAGAAATAAAATATGTTACTTTATGTTATTTTATATCATATTTATATTACTTATGTAACCTCTTACAATATATTTACCATTTTTATTATATTCTATAAACTCCATCAGGTAAACGAAAAGAATCGATAATTGTAGTAGTTATTCTTATATTAACAGACTTAACTAACTACAAATGTATCATAAAATGTATCATAAAACGTATCATAAAATGTATCACAAAATGTATCATAATTACAATGATAATTATGCTTCTTTAGTATTAGTTATTGGTTAATTAACAGAAATTTTGAGCTGGTAACGATAAATTACCGTTATCAATAGGCTTTAAGGAAAAAAACAAGTTAATCATAAATTAATTCAAATAATAGTACGTTACCAAGTTTGTAAAGGCTTAATTTTACTGTATTTTATGTAAAGATTAAATGTTTGTTTAAGTATGTTAAGTAGATCAGAAGACTTGAAGTAAATGTCCGTTCTAGAAATACTCCAATGCATGAGGTAAGAGAGAATATATAAAAAAATAAAAAATTGAAAATGCTTTAATTTTTTAATATATGTTGTCAAAAATTTATCCATTATCTTAAAAAAGACTAAAGTTGATTAAGAGCCTATCCGAAAAGTCAGTAATGCATATAAATTGCAATAGGTCTAAATATCCCGGCATCTGTTCCGGTTTTGCATGATGTATATTTAAAAGTTCTAGCAGGTAACCACTTTTCGGATAGGCTCTAAGACAGTAATGTCTACGCTATTTATAATGCGTTCATTTCTCAAGTTTGCGGGAGTGGCGTCTATAAGCTATTGAGGCTACCATAAAAAGACCATTTGTGAAAAACATCCACTTATAACTTGAGATCCAGTTAATCACTCCTATGAATACAATTAAGCTGCTGATAAAGGCAAGTATGCTCAGGCCAAGATAGAACTGGCTCCAGGGGATGTCTCCTTTATTAACAGTTTCTAGGTAGATGTCAAAGTCCTGGGAAGCTTGGAGAAGTTCCACTGTGTCCTTCTCCTTATTGTAGGTAATGATTCCCAGGTTTTCCATTTTTGGAATATGTGTCTGAAGCAGTGAGACATATATACTTTTTCTAACACTCCTTTTTGGCTCTTCGGCTTGGGATTCAACATGTGCTATCTCTTCGGATAGGGAGCGTACACTCTGGCCTCCCTGATTGCGGAGGAGTTCCAGCACAAGCCTTCTTCGATTGTTCTGGAGTACTCCAAAAATATCGCTCTTTGATAATTGCGATTGTGTTTGTACAGTTTTCTGAGGACTAAATAATTTATTTACTTTTCGATAATAAGTGTTAATTTTTAAGAAAATCAAGCGCAATAATATCTCTCCATTTTCCCATTTTTACCATATAATACTACTCTTTTGGGGTCGGCAGTGTACTGAAATTTCTATAAATTAACAAATCTTTTAAAAGTTGTTAAATTGAAAATTCAATCGTGGTAAACCAGTTTCAGATACAGTATACAAAAATGTGACTTAAAATTTACAACAAATTTAGAACACTGCTTCAGAAATCAGTAACTCACGGACACGACATTCTTTTGTGTTTCGTTTATTCACATATTTCATGCTTTTTTTATCTATTTATTGTATAATTTTTATGCTATAAAATATTAATTTATAGACAAATAATCACTAGATTTGTATGAAATGTGTTATTCTTTTCGTTATTTTCGCGGACTTTAAATTACAAACCTAGGTGAACAGAAGATTCAGTGTCCATTTTTAATGTTAAAGTATACATATAAATTTATAGGTTATATTATAAATATGCTTTTTATATTATTTATTGACTGATATCGGAAATTTTGAGTTGGTAATGAAAAATTACCGTTGTCGGTAAGCTTTGTACTAAAAGAAAACAATTACTAAAAGTAGTTCAAAAAGAGTATTTGTAGGATTAGCTTACTGAATTTTGGTTGAAGATCTAATCTACTTATAAATGTTTATTAGTAGACGAGAAGACTTGATGGAAATGTCCTGCCTGGAAATACCTTCTACGACTTTTAATTTTTTAATAGATTGTTGTATTGGCATTAAAAAGAAAAAGTTTATATTATTACACATATTTGCAAGCGTATACAATACAGAATTTTCACGTATGTTTACTTGATACAAATGCTTCTATATTTCTTTCTGTAAGGTTCAATGTTTCTCAGGGCATGCCCTCTCTGTGTTTGACCTAAGACATAATTAATGTAATAAATATGGACTTTCCCTAATGGAGAGCTTAAGAGATAATTATACAAATCTTCCCAGCCTATTTTTTTCGATGCAACGTGTTGTTCTCCATGTAGATATGGACTACTTTTTTGCAGCCATTGAAGAGCGGGAAAACCCCAAACTTCAGAGAAAAGCTATCGTAGTCTGCATGCTGTCCGGAAGAAGCGAGCTGAGTGGAGCTGTAAGTACTTGCAATTATATCGCACGAGAATCCGGGATCAGAGCAGGCATGTCCTGTTCGAAGGCAAAAAAATTGAACTCTGAAGCTGTTTTTCTACCTGTCCGAAAGGACTTCTACACTTCGGTCTCGGATCGAATTATGGAAATTCTCAGGAGTTATACGGATGCCAGGGAGACTGGAGAGGCGTTTGAACAGATAAGCATAGATGAAGCTTTCTTGGAAATTACGGAAAAAACAGGTGGGGACTTTAATTTGGCCTTTGAGATTGGAACCCAGATTAAGAATGAAATAAAGGATAAAGAGAAGCTGACCTGTTCTGTGGGAGTAGGCCCAAATAAGCTTATTGCCAAGATGGCATCCTCTTTCCAGAAACCTGATGGGATTACGGTCATAAGTCCGGATAAATTAGAGAATTTTCTCTTGCCTCTCAAAGTGTCCAAACTCTGGGGGATAGGGAATGTAACTGCAGGAAAACTGCAGGAAATGGGCATAGTCACAGTAAAAGACCTTGCTGAACACGATGTTATTGACCTGATCTCTACTTTTGGAAAAACTCGGGGCGTCTGGCTTAAACAGGCTGCAGCAGGGATCGATAATTCTCCCGTAAAAGAAAGAAATGGATCGGAACAGATAGGTAGGATTGCAACCCTGCCTGAGGATACCCTTGACATCAATCTTATTTCTCAGTTACTTGACAGGCTGGCAGAGGATGTGATTTCAAAACTCGATTCAAGGGATCTTTCCTTCAGGACTGTAACCATTACGGTCATAAATTCAAAGTTTAAAATGTATACCAAAAGCCGTACGTTAAACCACCCTGTTTATTCAAAGGAGTCTCTCCTCGAGGTAGCTCGTGAAATCCTGGGTGAATTTGTTTCGGAAAGTCATACTGAGTTCAGGCGTGTAGGTGTAAGGGTAGGGGAACTCCAGAAAAGGGTAGGCCAGAAAAGCCTTTTTGATTATTAAATTTACCTTTTTGAAGTTTTACGTTTACCTCTATCGAAGTCTTCACTTTTTCTTTCTACAATATTACTCCAGTTCTAACTTGTGTCAATTGTAAAAATTTAAATAAATTTAACAAGCGGGCAGACTTCAATACATGCTTCGCAGTGAGTGCAGTTTTCTTTAATTCTTACCTTTTTTTCTTTCATTTCAATTGCATTATGCTCACAGTGGCCCACGCAAACTCCGCACCCCTGGCAGAGTAAAGCCCTTCTTACCGAGAACTCAATAATTCTCATAAGCTTTTTCAGCTCTTTTTCGTTTTCACTTCTCCCATTGACATTTCCCGAGGCAAAAACCTGTGCCCTGGATTCTCTAAAAACGACTGAAGCAGCTCCATCTATAAAAGAAGCCTTTCCTATGGGTGAAAGCATCCCACTTTCTTTCAGGGTTTCTACATCAATTGCCTGCCCGAAACTTCCGTCCGCAGAAATTCCTCCTGCTTTGCAGGGCCTGTACCCTGTTGTTACTTCAAAACGAAGTTCTGTTGGTGTCTCCTGGGATGGAAGAAGAGAAATTCCTTTTTTCTCAGCAAGTTCCTGGAGAATCCGAGGATACCGCTTGTAGCGCCATAAACCATACCTCACCCATTCAGGAGAGAGCCCCATTTTTTTAGCATAGATAAGGAGATGGGAGTGCAGTTTTTTTGCAAGTTCGGGATGGCTTTCTTCAAGCTGGAAGAAATCTGCAAGAGAAGAAGACGGACAGAGCCAGCACCCCATCCGGTCATACCCTTTCTCATAAGCCGGATTATAGGGGGCTTTTGTCTTGAAAAGGTAAAGCCAGATGTGAAGAGCTGTCCATTCCTGTATAGGAGATGCTCCTACCTGGTTTCCTACCCATGGGTTCTTCCAGACTTTCTTACTGATTGAACGGGCATGAGATTCATATTGACGCTGTCCTATGAAACTAAGGCATCCACCTTCGTAGTTCTCATCAATTAACCGGGTGATCGGTCCTAGTTTGCAGATCTTACAGCACCAGCGGGTGTCCATTGTAGGAGGGCCAAAAACACTTATCGAGTCCCAGAAAGCTTCTCCTGCACTTGAGCTCCTGAGTTTTTTCCCATAATGCTCAACAACCTGCTTGACGTTCTCAACGGTTTCCGGAAACTCAAGCCCAGTATCTGCAAACATAATCTCGTAATCGTCAAGACTCTCATCAACTAGCTGGAGCACAGCAAGGCTATCCTTTCCACCGGAATAGGATACACTTACCTTCAGATCCATACTTCCTGCGACATTTTTTATGAAAGCATGGGATCTTTCTATCATGCCGTCCAGAATTTTTTCATTGGCTTTTACGGCATCTTCCCAGGTTTGCCCTCCAAGTTTTACTTTTTGAGGCTCTGGTTCTCCACTCCAGCGTGGTTTTACGGCATGCCCGCGGTTTTCCTCACACATCTCCTTTCCTGCCATTCGGGCCCGCCCACAGCATATTACGTCCCCCGCAGGATTCAGTACAATTACTTCATCTTCTTTTTTGATTTGTGGGTCGGCATCAAGAACCCCAGGTGCCAGAACACTTGCTCCTTTTTCCAGAATAAAAGGCACTACTGACTGCTCGATAACAACCCATTTTTTCAGGGTTTTTTTATCCCTTCCCTGGAAAAGTCTTCTTGCCCCTTCGAGCCTGGGAAGCAGAACCCATTCACAGCTTTCGATCTCAAATCTGAGAGACGCGATTACTTCCCCGTCAACTATAATCTCGTCCATTCGATCTTCGTATGGAGCTTTATTTAGCACTACAAGGTGTCCTTCAGGTATAAGGGGCGCATTGAACTCTTTTTCCGAAACCGAGTTTATGCGTTTTATATCATAATCAAAAGCCGGGCGGATATCTCCCGGAGGTGTTACCTCAACTTTTTTTGTACTTTTGCCGCATCCGCACTTTTTACCTAGTACAGGCACATTACAGGCCTCACACCAGTGCAGAAGCATTTTTCCAAGATATGCTGGTCTGGACATGTCATGCAGATTGAGAGAGGTTAACCTTTAAAAGGCTTTGGCTCAAGCTTTTTAAAAAAAAGCTTGAGCAAAAATTCATTTGACAAATTTTGGTTTTTTGAGATCTTTTAAAAAAAAGCTTGAGCAAAAATTCATTTGACAAATTTTGGTTTTTTGTGAGCTTTTTAAAAAAAGCTTGAGCAAAAATTCATTTGACGAGTTTTGGTTTTTCGTGAGCTTTTTAAAAAAAACTTGAACACAAATCCATTTGAAAACTTTTCTCTTTTTTTCAAGTTTTCTCGATTTTTCTTGTTAATTTTTGAGTAACTATGTCCGTTTTAACTTTGGTCTCTCTTGAGTTTTAATTGAATTTCAAAAACTACTAAGGACATTATTAAAATCAAGCGTTTTAAAGTAGTTTATTCCTTTCTAAAAATCGCTCAAAAGTTTAAACAATACTAAAGTTTTCTAAGCATTTAAGAAAAATTTATCTAAGTTCGGACTCTTTAATTAAATATACATAGTTACTTTATTGACGTTCCTTAAAACTTTGACCTTTGTTTCAGAATTAATCAGGTAAATTGAATAGATTTGTAATTCCATTATTGAGTTAACAGCAAAATATCGTATAAAATCGATTACAATTACTCGCAATCATTGAATCTTTAGTGACTGACTCGACACTAGATCAATATAGAAAATTCCTAGTGTTGGGTCAACAGTAAAATGTCGTACAAAATCGATTGCTATTATTCGTAATCATTGAACCTTTAAAGATTGACGCGACACTAGCACTTACTATTGAATAAGGGGGGATTTTTATGATCAGATCAAAAGCAGATTACGACTTTTATGTTAAAGCAGATAAGTTAGCTTGTGGAAAAAACTATCGGAAGCCTAAGTTAATAGGTGATGATATATGGAAATTTCAGAGAGTCCTAAGAAAGGCTGAGTATTATACTAATTGTAAAAAATCCTTGATTTCCAAATTATATTTGAAATATATAGAATATAGATATCATCAGATGAGTATTCATCTAGGGTTTACTATACCCCTAAATGTTTTTGGCCCAGGGTTATGCATAGCTCATAGAGGAACTATAATTATAAACAAAAATGTCAGGGTTGGAGAAAACTGCAGGATACATGCCTGTACCAATATAGGATCTAACAGAGACGAAACTTCGGCTCCGCAAATAGGAAATAATGTATACATCGGGCCGGGCGCTAAAATTTTTGGGAATATTACAATTGCGGACGATATTGCAATTGGAGCAAACTCCGTTGTAAATAAATCATTTTATGAAAAAGGCATTTCTATCGCAGGAGTTCCTGCTAAAAAAATAAATAACAAAGGATCAAATGGAACTCTAACCGCAAATAAGGAACTATTCCATTCTAATGTCTCTAACTTAGCTGTGAAGGTAGATCCCTCTCAGGTAACAGTTCTCAAATAACGAACTTATTACATCGGGAGCGCAGAAGGCCACAAACACATGGTTTTGATAGTTTGTCTGATAATTCAATTTCCAGGGGCAGAAATAATCTGAAAATCAGGTCGTAAAGCCTTTAAAGCGAAAAAGGAAAATTTTACTATTACTAACAGTAATTGTCAGGCATATTTAGGAACTAAGGTTAAACTCATATTATGTAATATCTGTAAAAAATTATATAACTAGACCTTCAGTTCCAAAATCAATTCCTTACACATACTTAACTCTAGATTTTTAGCGACAATTGTCTTGACAAAACAGGTCAGAATGTTTCAGTTTAGTGTCTGAACGCTTCTGGATTTAATGTCCGGATAATCTGAAACCTGCAAATTGGGCTTTTTGCTAAGAAGAAAATGAGTTTCTGTATCTCCAATTTTTTCAAAACCAAGTTTGTTATAAAACTTTTGAGCCACAAAATTAACTTTTAATACTCTGAGAGTTGTTTCTATTTTTTCCTTTTGGGCATTGGCAATAATATCTGAAAAGACTGAAGTTCCTATCCCTTTACCCTGATAATCTGGCAAAATTTGGATTTCATCAATATTAATGGATTTTTCATTTCTACTGAAGGCCACAACGCCAACGTTTTTGCCTTCTACAACAATAATTTGATATTTTATCTCTTTGGATTCTCTGCTGAAAAAATTTCTCTGTAAATCTTCATCCCAGTTACCCCATGTTTTTATTACGTAATCTTTCATGGTAGTCTTCTTCAAATTATAAATAAAATCACGGTCTTCTTGTGTTGCTATTTTTAAACTATACATTTACCCACCTTTAAAGTAAGGTTTATGACAATATCAAGTGATTATTTCAATTAACCATATCAGGAAAAAACGCTAATTCCAACTCTTAAACAACACGAAATAATTTTCTTAGTTGTAACCTAGTTTACTTAAACAAATAATCTTTCATAGCAGCCTATACATTGGACTATTATACATTGACTATACATTGAAATTTACTGATTTTCCAAATATTTTGTTCTTTTACAAGGCTCAATAATCCAACGATTATGAAATACTCCCATATAATTATGGCATACTCTCATATAATACATTGGAGAGTTTTCTTAATGAAGCAATAATTTTAATGTCTTTGTTTGGCAAAGTTTTGTTGTCTCTATTAATCCATATGCCTTTCATTCCAATTTTCTCACACGGTATAATATCGGTTTCAACGGTGTCTCCAACATAAAAGCATCTTTCTGGTTCTTCACCATTTCTTTTACATGCAATCTCAAATATTTCCGTACAGGGTTTTGAAACATTAAATTCTCCTGCTGCTACGACATCAACAAAGTGGTGGGAAATTTTCATTTTATCCAGCTTTAGTTTTTGTTGCTCTAAATCGCCATTACTGATGATACCCATTTTCAACTTTGGAAGTTTTTTCAAACACGGTATCACATCATTAAAGGGTTTCCAACTTAACTCATAATTACGTAAATAATAATCAAACACTTTAAGCGCCTCTTCACTTGATAGATTAATATTTCTTTCTAAATAAAGTTCTTTAATTCGTTCTATTCGCTGCTCTTCAAAAGAACATTCTTTGGCTAAATATCTTTCAAAATGTTTTTCTGATATTTTGCACCAAAGAGAATAAAACTCATTAAAATCCATATTAAAAAAATTTTGGTAATTTTGGTAAAATAATTTAACTCCCGCAAACTCTGCACTTTTATGATCCAACAGAGTACCATCTACATCAAAGAAAACCATCATACTTTTTCCTCAAGCTAAAATAGTGTGATAGTACGAATATTTGGCAGGAATATCTCTGTATCAGTGATACAATAGAAAAGATCTGCTTTCTTCAAATCATAACCTCTACTCAATAATTCTTTAAAAATTTCCTGAGGATATTATGTTCAAATAAGTAGGATGAAATTATGAACTGTTAATTAGTGACCATAGCGGTTGAGAACATTTTCCGTGTACAATCTGTTGCAGTTACAGATAAATTTTGTTCATTAACTCTCTTGTATCGTTATAAAGCATTTCTTTGCTGTTTTTAGACTACTGTTATTATCTGGTTTTAGATTAATTATACTGGTTTTAGACTACTATTCATACTGGTTTCAGAATTGGGTCATGATATAGATATATAGAAATGCAGAACTAATGAATACAGGGGGAATTTCATGGTAGTCATAAAAGAAATAGATGCACCCGAATTCGGGAAAATCCTTACGATCCTTTATGGAACAATGGGTTTAGTTTTTGGTCTTTTTACAACAATCGCTGCTCTTATGGGGATCTCGATACCAAAAAAGTTCGGGATCTTTTCATTGATTTTCGGGAAATTGGCTGTACTCAGTCTACCTATATTTTATGGAATATCTGGATACTTCATAGGGCGTATTGCGGCTAGCTTGTATAATACTGTAGTAGGCTCAAAAAAAGGGTTAAAGGTGGAGGTTTTGCGTTAAAAATACGACTTTCCTATAAAAATTAAAACTCGAAGCTTCATATCTCTGAACTCACCTTTTTCTGTTTTTTTCCTTTTTCAATTTCTCTTTCTTTTTCGGTGCAGTGTCGCAAATTTACTGTAAATTTGAAGTCATTTTTTGTGTGCCAGGGAGAAAATCATTACACTACCGGTTTTTTCCCATTTTTCTTACTTTTTGTGCTTTAATTAGAAAATTTTCGAAAAATAGATACTTTTGGCTTACTCTTAACTAATTTATGAAACGTTTTCGCATAAACCAATAACAACGGAAAACAATATCAATTGGGTCTTTTTCATATATGCTGTTTTTTCTCTAATAATAAAAGGTTGTTAAATATGGCGGTAATGGGCCTGTATACCTGTATATCTGTATCCTATATACTATAGAATAGTCGAGTTCAGAAAAGCATACTTTAAAGAAACGCAGAAAAATAAGAAAGTGATAATATAAATTAGAATCGAAAAATATAAATGAGAAAGATTTGAGTGATTCTTGAAGAGGACACTAAAATAGCAATGTTTATCATTTCTTTGATATTCTCTATAATTTGTTATAGAGATAAGAGATGATAAACATTGCTTACAGAAAAGTCTCGAAAATTGATGGCAGGCATTGAGAATGTATTGAAAAATGAGGAGATTATAGACGCTGTGTCTGGCTATGGCGAAGTATCTGGGATGAAGCCTGGTAGCAAATTCAAATGTTTTTTAGTACTAACACCTACAAGAGTCATATATTATTATAAAAAGCCAATAGTTGGGCACGAATACCTAGATTTTCATCTGGATAAGATCATTAGTATACATTTAAGTGCTAGTCTTATGGGTAGTAACGTAAATATTGATACACTTGAAACTAGTGTCTTAGTGGATACAATTCCGGAGACGGAAGAAGTAGACAAGTTTGTAAAAAACGTAAAATTTTATCTTGATGCTTATAAAAGAGAGAACTCTTCTGTATTAAAAGATAACTTAGATGCTGTTGATCGTATCAGTAAAATTGCTGAATTAAAAAAAGAAATCATGACAAGAAAATGTAGAGAAATGATGAAAGGTATTGAGAATTTACTGGAAAATGAGGAAATCGTAGACGCTATAGCAGGTCGAGGTAAGGGAAAATGGTTAGAAGGTAATGCCAAATTCAAGGGTGTTCTAGTATTAACATCTAAGAGAGTTATATTTTATTACAAAAAGTTAATAAGTGGATATGGGTCTGAAGACTTCCCTTTGGATATGATAAGTAGTATAAATTTCAGCACTGGTTTTACGGGTGGTAGTGTAAAAATCAATACAATTGCCAATAGTTTTGAATTGGATATGATTATGGGGGATGAAGAAATAGAAGAATTTGTAAAATCTGTAAAATCTTATATTGCAAGATGCAAAGAAGAATCTTCTTTGGTCTCAAAGGAAAACTTAGATGTCGCTGATCAGATTAGTAAATTTGCTGAACTCAGAGACAAAGGAATACTTACCGAAGAAGAGTTTACAGTACAGAAAAGAAAGTTACTGGGAATGTGAGGTCGAAACGTGGTAATAGAGGCTTTTATTTCGGTTTTGTTCAATCAATTAAACCACGTGATGGACGAACAAATGGTTGACGAGCAAAAGGAAGAGTTTGTAATATCAACGGTGAAAGAGGCTCTGTTGGGATGTCGTGTAGATTGGGCAACTCGAAATGACTTTACTACAATGGCTGAAATGGATAATAAGCTTGATCGGTATGCTGGTCTGTTAAATGTTGTTGCCGTGAAATTTCATGCAGCTGATATGTTAGATTTGCCTTTATTTGAACGTATTTGTGAATATGCTCGTAAGATGAAGAAAGTAGCTGACAAACCGAAGAATAAAACTCCAGAGTGTTCGGCTGCTTATGAGAAAGCAACTTGCAATATATTTGCTGATATGGACAAAATGTATGAAGACTTTAGTAGATTATACAGAACTTTCTAAAAAATCGTGACTTCCTAAGATTATGCGATATAAGGAAATCATTATCGAAAGGTTTTTTTCTCCAGGTGTTTTATTTTTTTCTTCTGGAAAAGTGGATATGCATTATCGCATGTATCTTTTCTGGGGTTCGAAGTCTCAAAAGGATGTTACAGTTTTTACATAGTTTCTTAATCAGGTCTCTCTCTTCTTTTCCTAGATAGCTCTTCTCCTGTGTTCTCTTGAGTTCTGAAAGTACAGTTGATAAGGACTCCTAAGTCAAGTCCATTCCGTGAATTTTTAAATTTATTCCATCTCAGAAAAATTTCGACATAAGGGAAGGTTCTGAAATGCAGTGTTCTGAGAAATTGCACTCCTTACAAAATTTCTCTTCCTTTCTCTCAGGCATAAATCCGGCTTTGATTTTCTCCACTTCTCTGCAGATTTTAAGAACTTCTCTCCTATCCGAGCTTCGAATAGCTACCCGTCTGAGCAGGCCAAAACTTACGTATTCCACAAAGGCAAAGGGAACTTCCTTTCCATTTTCGGCTTCAAGAAGCAGGACAAAAGCTGCAACGTGTATCCGGTCAGAAGCCCATACTCCTTGTTCAGGGCAGCTTCCTGGCCTTAAGATTGACGGAATCTGAGCACTCTCAAAGCAAACGAGTTTTGATGGAACACCTTTAAGGTTGAGCCTTTCTGAGGAAAGAAATGGTTCGGTTTTAACTGGCGTAAGTGCCGCAAGCATAGGCTCTCTCCCAAATTCTTCAAGTGCTCCCAGCAGGTTGGATGCAATTTCGGGAATTTTTGCTCTTGCCCGCGCTTTTCCTTCCTCAAAAATCTCCTTTGCAACACCTGCGAGTTCTCGTGGAAACAAGAGTGGAAGGTCTGTACATACCTTTGCCAGGGAATGTTCAAGCTCTTTATGGAGGTTATCGGCGTTTAACGAACAATCTTTCACAATTTCGGGATAATTCAGGGAGAGTTCTTTCAAGATTATTCTTTCGAGCCTGGAGGCGGTCACTTCCGAAAACAATTCAAAGCCTCGACTGACAAAGTATACTCTCCTCGGGCAGTTGACATATAGAAGAAGGTCTGAGACATTTATCTCCTGATTGGACGAATCGGTTGACATCATATACTAATTCTTTTACAAATGTTATAAATTTTTTTAAGGGCATTTGCAGCACATTGATTCAAAAGTTCTGCGACAATTGACGAATTCGTATTCGTTAGATATATAAGGTAATGTTTCCTCTTAGAGTACGTGAGTCATGACATCTAATGAATCCTCAGAAAATCTACGCAACCGTCTGGCGGAAAAAATGGCTGGAGATATAACTCTTTCGGAAAAACCGGGAGAATCACTCAAAAAATGGAGATCCAATTTTGAGATATCCCAGACCGACATTGCAAATTATCTTAAAGTTTCCCCTTCAGTAATCAGTGATTATGAAAGTGGAAGACGAAAATCTCCAGGAACACTAATTATAAAAAAAATTGTTGAGTGCCTCCTTGAGATTGATATGGACAGGGGAAGTAAAAAAATTCACGCTTATGAGTCAATACTTACCTTAGAAAGCGGTACGAAATCCATTTACTCAACATACGAGTATACGATCCCGATACAGCTTGCTAAATTGGTCAACATTATCGAAGGAAATATTGTCTATAAAGGAGTTGAAAGACCTCTTTACGGTTTTTCTGTCATTGACAGCCAGAAAGCAATCCTGGAACTTTCTTCCCACGAGTTTCAGAAGCTCTATGGCTGGAGTACTGACAGGGCCATGATCTTTACAAAGGTCAGCACCGGGAAATCCCCAATGGTAGCCATCCGCGTTACCAACCTTAAGCCTGGTGCCGTGGTACTTCACGGACTTCGAAAAGAAGAGGTCGAACCTGTTGCAATCAAGATGGCAGAAGTCGACCGTATCCCTCTGGTCGCAACTACGATGGATCTTGATCAAATTATCCAGCTACTGAGAAAATACAGTCAATACTATGCCAGGGAATAAACCCCCTAAACTCTGATACCCTGAAACACTCAAAAACAGGTGGAAATATGACTATTGGAATCGTCTCTTACGGTGCTTATGTTCCCAGATATCGTATCAAAGTTGAAGAAATCGCCCAAGTCTGGGGTGATAATGCAGAGGCTCTTAAAAGTGGCCTTATGGTATATGAAAAATCTGTGCCTGACATCGATGAAGACGCAGCAACTATAGCTGTGGAAGCGGCAAGATACGCTATGGTAAGAAGCGGTGCTGATCCAGAGAGGATCGGGGCAGTATATACGGGCTCGGAGAGTCACCCCTACGCTGTAAAGCCAACAAGCACAATTGTCGCCCAGGCTATAGGAGCGACTCCAAACATGACTGCAGCAGATTTCGAATTTGCGTGTAAAGCAGGGACAGCTGCAGTTCAGGCCTGTATGGGACTGGTAAGTTCAGGAATGGTCGACCTGGGCATGGCTATAGGAGCCGATGTTTCCCAGGGAGCTCCGGGTGATGCCCTCGAGTATACCGCAGCTGCAGGTGGAGTTGCCTGCCTCATTGGGAAAAACGAATCCGAGCTTGCCGCAATCATTGAAGGCACTTACTCTTTTACTACTGATACTCCTGACTTCTGGAGACGGGAAGGAATGCCCTATCCTGAGCATGGAGGCCGCTTTACAGGAGAGCCAGGTTACTTCAAGCATGTGACTAATGGCGCAAAAGGTCTTCTGGAAAAACTTGGGACGAAGCCTCAAGACTACGATTATGCAGTTTTCCATCAGCCAAATGGAAAATTCCCTACCAAAGCTGCAAAAACCCTGGGTTTCACCAAGGCTCAGATTGCTCCAGGACTTGTAGTTCCAAAAATCGGGAACACATATTCAGGTTCCTGTCTTATGGGAATTGCTGCAACTCTCGACCAGGCAAAACCAGGGGACAGGATTTTTGCTACTGCCTTCGGGTCTGGTGCAGGATCTGATGCTTTTAGTATAACAGTTACGGACAGGATCGAGGAAATCCGAAACAAGGCTCCGACGGTTTCCGAACTGATTAAAGATCCTATATATATTGACTATGCAAGATATGCCAAACATAAAGGGAAGATTCGCAGGTCATGAAAACGGAGTGAAAAATATGAGAGACGTAGCAATTATCGGAGTAAAGAATACCAAGTTCGGAGAACTCTGGGGACGGTCCCTGAGGGATATAGTAGTAGAAGCCGGAGCAGGAGCGCTTGAAGACGCAGATGTTGGCGGTAGAGAAATCGATTCTCTTTATGTAGGAAACATGAGTGGAGGTCGATTTATTGATCAGGAACATATAGGTGCTCTTATAGCGGATTATTCAGGACTTTCCAAGAACCTGCATGTTCCAGCTACTCGAGTTGAGGCTGCCTGTGCATCGGGAGGGCTTGCCCTGCGGCAGGCTATCATGGCTGTAGCTTCCGGTTATAACGATATAGTGATTGCAGCAGGAGCTGAAAAAATGACTGATGTTGGCTCTGAGGAAGCATCTTCAGCTCTTGCAGCAGCGGCTGATCGCGAGTGGGAAGGAATGACAGGAGCAACTTTTCCAGGGCTTTATGCAATGATTGCAAGGTTGCATATGCACAGGTACGGGACTACCAGTGAGCAGCTTGCCGAGGTTGCCGTAAAGAATCATAAAAATGGCTCTTTAAACCCGATTGCTCAGTATAAAAACAGAATTACTGTGAAAGACGTGTTAAACTCTATTATGGTAGCTGACCCTTTACACATTTTTGATTGTTCTCCTATAACTGATGGTGCTTCAGCTGTTGTACTTGCTCCAGCGGATATTGCGCACAAGTATACGGATACTCCCATTTACATCAGGGCAACGGCTCAGGCAAGTGATACTATCGCGCTTCATGACCGGCGAGATATAACAACCCTCGATGCAACCGTGATGGCTGCAAAACGGGCCTACTCTATGGCAAAACTAAGGCCCGAAGACATCGACCTTGCGGAAGTGCATGACTGCTTCACAATTGCTGAGATTTGCGCAATTGAAGATCTCGGGTTTGCAGAAAAAGGAAAAGGTGGAATTGTCACAGCAAACGGGGAAACTGCAATAGGAAGTAGGATTCCTGTCAATACCTCAGGTGGCCTCAAAGCATGTGGACATCCGGTGGGGGCAACAGGCATAAAACAGGCTGTAGAAATTGTAACCCAGCTGCGCGGAGAAGCAGGCCAGCGTCAGGTCGAAGGCGCAGAGTACGGTATGACCCATAATGTAGGAGGGTCAGGGGCAACAGCAGTAGTGCATATTTTCTCGAGGGAGAGGTGATATCCTATGGCTTCGGTTCCAAGATTCTGGAGAGGCATTGGCAGCAGGTATAACCTTGAAGGTACCCGCTGTAATGAATGTGGGGAATATTTCTATCCCCCGCGCAATTTTTGCGTAAACTGCAGGCGTGTAGGCCATATTGAGCCTTACAAATTCAAAGGCACTGGCGAAATAATTTCCTATACAGTGATCCATACAGCTGCTGAAGGTTTTGAAGACCAGACACCTTACATCCTTGCGATAATTGAGCTTGATGAAGGTCCACGACTGACCTCACAGGTAATTGGCAATCCTGAGAAAATTCACATTGGAATGAGGGTAAGATCCGTATTCCGCAAGCTTGGAGAGGACGGTGAAGGTGGCATGATCTACTATGGCACCAAGTTCGTCCCTGAAAATGAATAAAATGTCCGGATTTTCCGGACCCCATTTTTTTAGACTACTGAAGTGAGCTTTTAGCAAGGCAAAGTGTCTAGTCATAAGTCATAGATACTAGCTATAAATAGGTCACAATGTTTACCAATTTTAAGTAGATTTTATCGGAGATGCCTGAAAACTATGATTGAAATCGAGGTCAAGGTCAAAGCGGACCATCCAAAGGCCCACCATGTTCTCAAGAAAATAGGGGCAGTAAAACTTGGAGTTGAGAACCAGTCTGACGTCTATTTTGCGGCTCCTCATAGGGATTTTGCAAAAACTGACGAGGCGCTCAGGATCCGTTCCCTGAATAATCAGGCTGTGCTAACTTATAAAGGCCCCAAACTCGATGGGATCTCCAAAACTCGGGAAGAATTCGAAACTCCTGTAGACGAAGAAACTACAATACAAATCTTGCATGCCCTTGGTTTCTCCGAAGCTGGAGTGGTACGTAAAAAAAGGGAAGTCTTCAGGTCAGGAGAAATTACTGTCTGCCTCGACATCGTAGAAGGGCTTGGAGAATTTCTTGAAGTCGAAATCGTGGCTGATAGTGAAAAAGAGCTTGAAGCTTCAAGGGCGAAGTTATTTGAATTGCTAAAACAGTTTGGCGCAGAGGAAAAAGATTCTATTCGGATTTCTTATCTTGAGATGGTACTGGAGAAAAATAGAGGTTAATACATTAAAGGCTAATGCATTAAAGGCTAATACATCTAAAGATTAATGCATCTAAAGGTTAATACATCTAAAAGTTAATACATTTGGTGAATGTATAATACCAATCTTTCGACACTTTTAGTATTACTCTTTTTATCGGTAATGTCCATGAGTTATTGAAATTCATATCATGAAAATCTCTATTTTTTCCTATAATGGATTAAATACTAAATACTCATTTTTCATACTCAATCAATGACTCTCAATCAATGACTCATGGACACAATCAAATAGTTTGAGTTCAGTTAAAGTTGCAGAAAATTTTTCAGTCTACTGAGCAACGTTTTATCCTTGGATGAAGAGTGCTATCCTTGGATGAGGAGTGCTGAAAAATAAGGTTTTCCCTATCTTCATTTGTCATCATTTCTCTTCAAAAATGAAGAACTTGTAAAAAGAGTCAATCTTAAGCTGAAGAAAGGGATATAACACTTGATATTATAATATTACCTTAATTTGGAGACCCGGTATATATCCGGACAAAAATTTTAGGTGGTTATGGAGACATGAAGGATATAGAAGATTTAATACAGAAAGCTGTGGAACTGCAAAATAATGGGCTTGTAACCGGCCAGATCGCCGACGAACTCAATGTTTCAAGGGAAACCGTTGTCTGGCTTTTAACCCGTTCTAAAAAAGAAGAAATAACTCCTGCTCCAAAGGATATTTCTGTAAACTGGAACAGTATAGGAAAAAGTGCTAAACGTCTCCACAACATCTCGCTTGCACTCTGCGACATGGTGCTTGAAACTTTAGAAAAAATAAATGCTGAAGTAGATGTGGTTGTTGGCGTTGCAGCCAATGGTATTCCTCTGGCAAGCATGATAGCATATGAATTAGGTGCAGATTTAGCTATTTATCACCGTAAAGGGCAGGAGAGCATTCACGCAGGCCATAAAGGGACAATAAGCAGGAATTTTGGGTCTGTTGCCGGTAAAAACTGCATTATCGTGGATGATGTTATTACCACCGGTTCAACCAGTATGGAAGTGATTGAGCGGCTAAGAGAAATGGATGCAAAACCAAGACTTGTAGTTGTACTGGTAGACAAAAAAGGTGCAGATATGATTGCTAATATTCCGATTCAGTCTCTTGTAAGAGTTGTACGTGTGGACTGATAATGCCTGGTGCATCGATTCCAAAATAAGTTTTTTCTTTTGTAGAAATTCATTATCAATGAATAGCTCCGAAAGTCAAATGTTATGGATATACTTTAGAATTGCAGTACTAGTGTCGCACCAGCATTAAAATGTAGTATATAATTGGTTAAAAATGATTCAGAATTATTTATCTTTAGGATTGACGTGACACTAGCACACATTTACACCTTCAACATACTCTCAGAATCAAGCAAACGTTACTCAGAATTTTTTTGTAAAAACTCATACAGGTTAAACAAGAGCTTGCCTTAAAATTACGTATGATTTTACAATCGGAATTAGTTACTATACGCATTTGAAGTCCAAAACCAAACATATTAGTTGTAACCGATTTGGTATTTCATGTAGTAGAGGTTTAATGCTATTGATTTCCCAGTTCAATCGCGTGAATCCTATCAAATTGAGTCAGTGATTTGAGGACACGACATTTATAAAGGTTACATAAACTTTTCTTCCTAAACCTTTTATCGTTTTCTTTTTAAGTATATGACTATTCCAAGCAATGCTACAATCACACTTACAGGACTCATGAAAGGAGTATTATTTGGTTTCTGGGTCTTATTGGAACTTTCTTCCTGCTCTCCTGCTGTTCCTGCTTTCTCTGTCATTCCGGTGTCATTTGTCTTATTTTCTGTTTGACTTTCTCCTTGCCATTTACCCTGAGCTTTCAACTCCTCTATTACTGCATCCCTGTCTGAAACAGGATATTTTATTCCCAAAGGTACTCTAAAAAGTAGTTCATCGAGATTTCCGTCATTTAACATCAAAAGAGCAGATTCGTTCTGGGTAAACTCGACTTCGTCTTCCACAGCTAGATTAGTTCCTATTTTACTTCTTATTTTGATAGTCTCTGCAGGAATGGGATTATAGAGCCATTCTTTAACTGTAACGGTATAAATTGTATAGCTGCTATATGTGTCAATCTTGCTGACTGTACCAATAATTATTCGGTCAGAGTTGTTTACTTGATAAGGTATTTTGGCAGCCTCTGCATCAATCGCTGCTGCTGCAAGATTTGGAACCAGAAAAAGCAATATAAGTATAAAGAGTATCGAAAACAAATTCAGGTGTTTCATCAAAAATTCTCCTGTTCTTTACTTAATTGTAATGAGTAGGTTATCGAAATGTTGATTGAACTTATCATGATTTATGTAATAATTGTCTGATTTTAATTTATTAAAGCGTACTAATCTAATTTTATTCCAAACTAAATATAAAAATATGAAGTGGAAAGATCTATTTAAAACACTTTCACTATATTTATAAAATGTATGCAAAGCTATAAAAGTTTTATTTTATATCGGAAAAATGAAATTTACTCTTGTATATGGTTGCATTTTACCTGGCTTTTGCCACGTTTGACTTCAAACTACTTTTTCCGTAAAAAAAGAAATAGAAAGCAAAAAGCCCGAACACAAAGGGGAAACAAAGAAATAAAAAACACACATGATATTCTTCGAATAACATGCCCAGAGAATGAAAGTCTTATTTCCTTACCTTTTTTAGAATTTAACTCCATCATTACCTTGGACAGGAAGGTTGTTTTTACTTTGGTTCTCCGAAACCGTCAAAAAACTAACCCTTGAATTGCCATCGAAGGCCCAGATGTGACTTTGATCACGAATGCCAAATTGCCTTTGAGGCAATTCTACTGTCCTTGAAATGATGGAGTAATCTAAATTGGAAGGGGAAATAAACAAATCTTGTGGTTTAGATATTCACAAACATTTTTTTATTGCTACAATTCTGAGTAGATCCGGTGAAAAACAGCAACAACGTTTTGCCAGAGATGATGATGGGATTTTAAACCTTAAAAATTGGGTAACATCAGAAAAATGTGACGTTGTAGCCTGTGAATCAACAAGTGATTTTTGGGTTCCGATTTATGGGGCATTGACAGATCATTTGCCTGTTATAGTTGGAAATGCTCGGGATATGAAGGCATTTACACATAAAAAAACTGATAAAATAGACTCAGAAGTAATTGCACAACTTGCATTGAATAAAATGATTCAACCATCGAGAGTTTTTCCAAAAAGGCATAGAGAATTCAGGTCATATGTTAGGCTCAGGTTAACTCTGGTAAGAAAAAGAACAGATATTAAAAATGAATCTCATGCTATTCTTTCTTCCGAAATGTTACATCTGGGTGATGTGCTTACTGACATTTTTGGGAAAAATGGTAGAGCAATTCTAGCAGGAATATCTTCAGGTAAAAACGTTGACCAGATTATAGAATCTCTTTCTCCAAATGTTCGGAAAAAAGCTGTTCAGATAAGAGATATTCTTGACAGAGAAATATCCCAGAGTGCTGCAATCAGGCTTCAGATATGCCTTAACCTTATAAAACATTTAGATGATGAGATTGAGACTCTAGAAAGGGAAATTTTCAATTATGCTTATCAAAAGCATAAAAGGGAAATGGAGATTTTAATGTCAGTTCCAGGTATTGGAGAACTTGGTGCAGCGACTCTAATTGCTGAAATAGGAAATTTTAGTGATTTTCCAACGGGAGATAAGCTTGCTTCGTGGCTTGGAATAGTTCCTAATGTATATCAATCTGCAGATAAATACCATAACGGAAGAATCACTAAGAGAGGATCAAAAGTAGCAAGGTGGATTCTAACTCAGATTGCTCAAGCAGCAGCAAGAAAGAAGAATAGCAGGTTAAAAGAATTTTTTAACAGGAAAAAGAAGTCAATTGGATATGCAAAGGCAATTATTGCCCTGGCAAGGAAAATTGCAACAATAATATGGCATCTTATCACAAAGGATGAGATGTACCAAGATGAAACAGGGTATGAAAAAGGAGAAGTTCAAAAGAGGAAGATTGTGGAAACCGAGATATTCTCGGTTGATGAAAGGATAACAATAATTAGTGGTATTATCGCAATTATGGGAAAAAAGGAACAAGAGAGTACGTGAAAAACAAATAATCACGTACTTTCATGCCAAAGTAAATAAAAAGAAAGTTGTTTCAGCGTATTCTTGAACCTGGCTTCATTTCTTTGTCCGGCATCAGGGCTGCTACAATATTATCTTCACAGTTATCGGCTGCAAGAATCATGCCGTTTGATTCGACTCCGCAGAGTTTGGCAGGTTTCAGGTTGGCGAGTACGATTACGGTTTTCCCTACAAGCTCTTCAGGAGCGTAATACGAAGCAAGGCCTGCAACAAGCTGCCTGGGCTTTTCTTCGCCGATGTCTACTTCAACTCTTATAAGTTTTTTTGACTTCTTCACAGGTTCGGCAAGCAAAACTTTTCCTACGCGGATGTCGAGTTTTGCAAAGTCTTCGTACTCTATCGTGGGAAGTCTTTCTTTTTCTTCTTCCGCGTGTTTTGCTGCTTTTCCGGTTTTTTCGGCTGGTTTCGCTTCCTCTTCAGGACCCATCCCTTCTGATTTGGAGGGTTCTTTTCCGTTACCTTTTCCTGAGGCTTTCTTTGCATCTGCGGCTTTTACTCTCTGGTTTGCAATCTCTTCCATTTCCTCGATTCTTTCATCTTCGAGTTTGGTGAAGAGGATCTTGGGTTTTGCAAGCCTTGTGCCTACTTTTAGAGGCACGAGTGCCTCATCATACAGGGTGGTGTGCAGGTCTCCTTCCTGCCCTAGCTCTTTCCAGGCTGTCTCCATGCTTCCTGGGGTTACTGGTTCAAAGATAAGACATAGGGCTTTTGCCAGATGGAGACAGTTGTAAAGCACCTGTCCGCAGGCTGCCTTATCCTGTTTTATCAGGCTCCAGGGTTCGTGAGACTGAAAGTAGGTGTTTCCGAAAGATGCAAGGGACATTGCAGAATCAACGGCTTTTTTGAACTCATATTCAGCCATCGCGGCTTTTACTTCCTTTAAGGTCTTTTCGATTTCATTCCTTACCTCAGGTTCAAGTTCTCCTTCGGGAACTTCTCCATAGTTCTTATAAGCAAATAACATTGTCCGGTACAGGAAATTCCCAAGCACGGCAACAAGTTCGGTATTGATCTTTTCCTGAAGCACGCGCCAGGAAAAGTTCAGCTCCTTTGTGTGAGAAGTATAGCTTGCCAGGTAATATCTCAGCAGGTCGGGATGGAACCCATGGTTAAGGTAATCTTCTCCTACCCAGACAACGTTACCCCTACTTTTAGAAAATTTCTTGTCTTCAATTTTTACCATTCCTGAAGCTACAACAGCTGTAGGAGTCGAATAATCTGCGCCTTTAAGCATAGCTGGCCAGAATATACAGTGGTGATAGGTAATGTCTCCTCCTATAAAATGGACAATTTCCCCATTATTTTTCCAGAACTTTTCCCAGGAATCTCCTGCTTTTGCAGCCCATTCCTCGGTAAAGGCGATATATCCTATAGGAGCATCTACCCAGACATAGACAACAAGGTCGTCATGCCCTGGAAATTTTACTCCCCATTCCAGGTTTCGGGTGATGCACCAGTCTGTAAGTCCCTGTTTTACCCAACCCAATGCGTAGTTTCTAGCATTGATGGTTCCGCCAAGATCATTTGAGAGATAATTCATCAGATAGTCGCTGAAATCGGAAAGCTTGAAAAAGAAATGTTCCTGCTGCCTGTACTCTGCAGGCCCTCCACAAATAGTGCAGACAGGGTTCTGAAGTTCTCCGGGCTCAAGGTGTTTTCCACATCCCTGGTCACATTCGTCTCCTCTTGCAATCTCGCCACAGTGAGGACACAACCCTTCTACGTAGCGGTCAGGGAGAAAACGATTGCATTTAGGGCAATAAGCAATTTCGATAGTTTTTGGGTACACATAGTTTTTTTCAATCAGCTTGTTGACAATATCCAGAGTTCGATTGTGATTTTCTGGATCATCCGTAGTTCCAAAAGCATCAAAGTAAACTCCAAGCTGTTTGAAAGTCTCGTCAAAATGTTTGTGATATATCTCCACAAGTTCTTTAGGGGTGATCCCTAGTTCTTCGGCGTTTACGACAATGGGGGTGCCGTGAGTATCCGAACCGCAGACAAAAGTAACCTCCCTTCCTTCCTTTCGCAAGGAACGGACAAAAATATCAGCGGGCACATAAGTCCGGAGGTGCCCAACATGAGCCTTGCCGTTAGCATAAGGCAGGCCACAGGTGACAAGTACGGGTTTACTGAATGATTCTGGCATTTTTATCTCCATATAATTTTTACGAATATATTCTTCTTCGACGATTACAATTCTAAAATATATTTCGCTCACTTTTTGATCAAACTTTTTTTGAAAAAGTTTGCTGCAATTCTAAAATATATTTCGCTCACTTTTTGACCAAACTTTTTTTGAAAAAGTTTGCCATATTTTAAAAATTATATCTCGCCACTTTTTCTTTACTTTTTCTTTACTTTTTCTTTACTTTTTCTTCACTTCTCTCTTTACTTCTTTCTTTACTTGTTTTGTTACTGTGTTTTGCAAGGTAACTTATTTGAGGGATAGTCAACAATTATATATAAAGAAGGATGGAGTGTAGAGACAGATTAACAATAGCTTCCGACAAATGAGCTGTTAAATAAATTCTATTTCCCGCGAGCTTTGTAAGTTATTCTTCTTGCACAGCTTGCTACAATAGTATATATTCTCTTGATTAAAAACTTAAACAATGCTCAAGACCGCAAACGAATGCGGCAAATCTAAAATATACGATCTTAGATATACGGTTCCACAATATATGAGCGATAGAAACATAAATCCTGAAGGCACAAACTCAAAAGATCTATCTGTAGATGACAACTTACAAAGCAATCTTCACAGTGATAGTGATTACTCTGTTCCTGATAATGGAACTTACGGTAAGAGTGATGACTCCTTCGACAGCTCTGCTCCTGATGGTCCAGAGAAAATAGCTGATCACGGGACTCACGCTGAGATCTCTGAAAATAAAGAAGTTAAAAACAAGAGTTTAAGCATGAATCCCAATTCTTATCCACAGAAAAGAAAGTACAGATGGATACCCTACCTGCTGGTCATACTGGCTCTTATAACTATCATACTGATGAGTCTTACGGTAATCTCCTCCAATCTCGGTATAGGAGGAGGATTGGGAAATCCTGATAAGATAGCTGTTATCTATATTCAGGGTACTATATTTTCCGGAAACGTTGCTGAAGGACTTGGTTATGCTACTTCAGAAGAGATTGCAGGAGATATCCATAGGGCAGCCGAAGATAACGGAGTCAAGGCAATTGTGCTTAGAATTGACAGTCCTGGAGGATCTCCAGCAGCAGCCCAAGAAATTGTAGAAGAAATTAAGAAAGCCCAGGCAAAAGGAATTCCTGTTGTTGTATCCATGGGGGACCTTGCAGCCAGTGCTGCATATTACATCTCTGCACCTACTGATTACATTATTGCAAGTCCCTCTACGAATACCGGATCTATTGGAGTGATCTGGGTCTTCCAGAATATGTCTGTCTCTTATAAAGAAACAGGTGTAGATTATTACGTTGCAAAGTCTGGAGAAATGAAAGATATGGGAAGCGCCTGGAGAGGACTTACTGATCAGGAAAAAGAGTATGCTGATTCTGTGGTTATGGACAGTTACGAAAATTTCATAACCGAAGTTTCCGAAGGGCGCAACATGTCCAAAAGTAAAGTAAAATCCCTTGCTGATGGCCGCATATACACCGGAACCAAGGCAAAGGAACTTGGGCTTGTGGACGGCTTTGGAAACTTTTATGATGCAATTGACAAGGCTGCGGAACTTGGAGGAATATCAGGGGAACCCAAAGTTGAATATATGAACAAAGCAAGTCTTTCAAGGCTGCTTTTGAGTTCGGACTCCGGAAGGTCTAATGAGACTGCCGAACAGTTAGTCAGTTCCTTTGAAGAAAGTCCATATGGAAAACTTATTGCCTGAACTACTAACAGAATCGATAATTGACTAAGATAATTTCGATTGTGGATAGTTTCGATTGTGGATAATTTCGATTGTGGATAGTTTCGATTGTGGATAGTTTCGATTGTGGATAGTTTCGATTGTGGATAGTTTCGATTGCGAGCAGTTAATTTTTTCATATTTTTTATTTTTATTTTTGTTTTTATTTTTCTTAATATTCCCCCTTTTCTTCTTTTCTTTTTCAACTTTGTAACTTTCTATGACAGCGTTACACCCGAAAAATCACAAAATATATATTCTCTCACACGCTGGATATCTCGGGCTTAATATGCTGGATCTTAAATTTGTACGTAATAGTCCCGATGTAGTTAGACACGCTCTCATTAACAGGAATATGAGCACCGAGCTTATAGACAATCTTCTTGAGTATGATAAAGCGTGGAGAGAATGTCTCGCCGAGGGTGATGAGCTAAAACATAAGCGCAATGTGGTCACCCGTGAGATAGCGAAGCTAAAGAAAGAAAATAAAGATACTTTATCCAAGATAGAGGAAATGCAAGGCATTAATAGCCGTATAAAGGAAATCGATGATTTAATACGTGATTACAAGTCAAAAATACATGAAATAATGCTCAGAATTCCCAATATCCCTTCATCAACAACTCCGGTAGGTAAGGATGAGAATGATAATCCAGTTGTAAGGGTTGTTGGCGAGCCAAGAAAGTTCACATTTACTCCACAGCCCCATTGGGATATAGGAGAAGCACTGGACATACTTGACTTTGAGAAAGGCGCCAAGATCGCAGGTCAAGGTTTTACCGTCTATAAAGGTATGGGTGCAAAACTAGAACGAGCGCTCGTAAACTTTATGCTGGACGTACATTCAAGGCAGGGTTATCTTGAAGTTTTTCCACCTGTACTTATCAACGAAAAAGCGATGACTGGTACAGGCCAGTTACCAAAATTTAAAGAAGATATGTACTTATGTACTGATGGTTACTATCTTGCACCTACTGCAGAAGTTCCTGTAACCAATCTCTATATGGACGAGTACATTGAAAAATTGCCTGTCTTCCTTACAGCGTATACTGCCTGTTTCAGGCGTGAGGCAGGAAAACATGGTCAGGACACCAGAGGCATCATCCGCCAGCACCAGTTCAATAAGGTTGAACTTGTCAAGTTCGTAAAGCCGGAAACCTCATATGAAGAACTGGAAAAGCTTACTCTTGATGCGGAAGAAATCCTTAAACTTTTGAAATTGCCATATCGCGTGGTAAACCTGTGTACTGGAGACCTGGGATTCTCAGCAGCAAAGACCTATGACATCGAAGTGTGGGTACCCACACAGGAAAAATACAGGGAAATATCTTCGTGCTCCAATTTCGAGAACTTCCAGGCCAGAAGGGCGAATATCCGCTTCAGGACTCCTGAAGGCCCTCAGTTCGTCCATACCCTTAATGGCTCAGGCCTTGCTGTAGGGAGGACTGTCGTTGCTATACTCGAGAACTATCAGCGTGAAGATGGAAGCGTGGAAATCCCTGAGGTTCTCAGGCCATACCTTGGTGGGGCAAAAGAAATTATAAAAGAAGATTAAATTTAACCAAAAAAGTCAAAGTTTAAACTAAGAAAACCAAAGTTTAAATCAAAAAAGTCTATATTTAGATAGAAGGTATGGGAATTTCCAAAAATATCCCAAACCACTATCAACACTAGAAATCGTAGGAGAAAAATTTAAGGACGCAATTTTTCAGTGCTTTGCATGCTATTAGCGTCTATCTTCTTTCCTAATTTATATCTAATTTGGATGAGTTTATCCCAAAAATAGTTTTATTCCTTATCTATAAAATTACAGATCTATTTTTGTGCTCCGAAAATCAAGTAATTTTCAAATAGTTTGATTAAGAGAAGTAATTTTGGGTTTGAAATTACTATTTATCTACAATTGGAAATTTTCTTCATACTCATGATTTCAATAACGACATTCACTATTTGATTTCTTAACTTTTTTCTAAATTTTTCTCTGAATTTAGATATCTCAATTTTACATTTTTGTGCTCAAATGCTGTTATTTCAAGCTAATCAACTTCAATTAGATTCTTTCATTAATATATTTTTTCTAATTCGAATACTTTTACAACATTGTGACTAAAAAGAGACATTTTATAAATTGACGTATTTTCACGGTATTATCATTTTTTGCATAAAATGTAAATGAAAAATTAAGGAGTAGAATAATGATAACTAACAAAAAACTGCATTCATTGTGCTTGGTGTCAGTAGCTCTGATCTCGTTTTTAATTCTTGTTTCGTCTATGGCATCGGCAGCTACTGAGCAAAGTGCTTCGCCCAATATCAATATAACTCAAATCACAACAAGTGGAATAGCGACTCGACCTGATATTTACAGCAATAAGATAGTCTGGGAGGAGGACTACAGTAATCAATACGCATCTAACATCCATGTGTACAATCTCTCCACGAAAAAAGAGGAAGCTGAATTTGGTGCCAGTGGACCACATCCATGTCCTGCAATCTACGGTAATACGATAGTATGGACAGATTGTCGCAATGGACACAAAGACCATGACAATTATATTAGCTCTTGGGATATTTACATGTATGATCTCTCTACGAGAAAAGAAACTCTTATCACTAAACCACCACGTAACGCTGGCAGCCAGGATATCCATGGTAACAGGATAGTGTGGGAAGATGGTACAAATACCGTCAACATTTACATGTACGACATTTCCACTCGTTACCTCCACAATATAACTCAACTCGGCACTTGGAGATCATCATTTAATCCTGCTATCTACGGTGATAGGGTAGTATATCAGGATGGACGCAATGGATATCCCCAGATCTTTATGTACAACAATTCCACTCAAACTGAAACTTTGATTACTAATGGAAAAAACAATATTACTATTGAAGGAATCAGTCCTTCTATATATGGCGACAAGATAGTTTGGCTGAATCCCAATGGGAATTATGGGGACATCCATATGTATGATCTCTCCACTTTCAAAGGAACTCAGGTTACTACCAGTGGATCAGCAGACAATCCTAAAATCTACGGTGATAAGATAGTATGGGAGGATTATCGCAATGGAAGCCCAGATATCTATATGTACGATATCTATACCTCCCAAGAAACTCAGGTCACAGCCAGTGGATTAGCAACTAATCCTGCTATCTATAATAACAGGATAGTATGGACATATGGGCGCTATAGAGCATCAGACATCTATATGGCTACTATCTCAGAAGAACCAGAACTAAAAACACCTGTTGCAAACTTCAGTAGTAACGTAACCAGTGGTTATGCCCCCCTAACAGTACAGTTTACAGAATTGTCTAAAAACTCAACATCATGGAAATGGAATTTTGGAGACGGAACAAATTCAACACAGCGTAATCCTACCCATAAATACTCTAAGGCAGGAAATTACACAGTAACACTGACAGTAAGCAATGCTGCAGGCAGCAATACAACAATAAAAGTGAACTACATAAAAGTGACAGCAAAACCTGTTGCAAACTTCACCAGCAGTGTTACATCAGGAAAAGTACCGTTAAACGTTAAATTTACTGACACAAGCACAGGAAAGCCTACTGGATGGAAATGGAGTTTTGGAGACGGAACTACTTCAAGCAACCAGAATCCAGTTCATAAATACTCTAAAGCAGGAAAATATACTGTAAACTTAACAGTAAAAAACGCTGCAGGTAGTAACACGGTAACAAAAACAAACTATATAAAAGTTGTAACAAAACCGGTTGCAGACTTCACCAGTAGTGTTACATCAGGAAAAGCACCACTTAATGTCGCTTTCACTGACATAAGTACAGGAATACCGACGAAGTGGAAATGGGATTTCGGAGACGGGACAACTTCAACCAAGCAGAATATAATGCATAAATATTCCAAAGCAGGGAATTATACAGTTGCACTTACTGTAAGCAATACTGCAGGCAGTAATACAGTAACGAAAACAGGTTATGTAATAGTAAAATGAGTGTAGATCAGGGACATATTCTGAAAGCAAATAAAACCTTAAATTGAATACGAAAAGTTCAAGGACAAAGAGGAGCGGGGGACTTTTCTATGCAGTTCTCCTAATTTTAACCAACTCAGGATATGGATGAGCTTTATAACTAAACAAGTACCGGTTAGAATAGGTCTGCATAGTAAAATTAGTGTTAAAATAATTAAGCACTTTTACTACGTTCATTTCAGAAGCCCTAATATTCCCACTACCGGTTTCAGGTTTTCAATGCTCTCCTGCGCTCCTACTTTTTATACCTTTCAATCCTTCTCTCTACTTATTAGGTTCTCTCCCTTTTGTTACTTCTCAACTTTATTCTGAATTTCCTGCTTTTCTCCTGCAGATTTTGTCCAGGAGCAGAATATTGTTAAGTATTAGAGATGCGCTCCATCCGAGAGGGATTGCCCATGCAGGGTTGCCTGTAGACTGGTCCACTTGTTCAGGAAGTAATCCTGTACTGGTTGCTCCGGCAAGAGCCCATTTGAGGCATTTAATTCCTTCATTGGTCAGTGTTTTCACTTTCTCTTCAGGGTTTTCTCCTTTTTCATAGGAATTTTCATGTGTGGGGAGAGTGGGGGCAAAGCTTGTTTTTTCATAGGGAAGGTCAAGGGCAAAGGCGAACATCGCTTCCGAAAGCCAGAGAGTAGTTACTATCCACGGATTTCCGTTTATGTAACTGTCGTTTTCATACCTTTTAATACCATAACCGTGGTTTACGGGTACTGAGAGTTTTTTCTGAATGTTATCTATCATGAACTGGATCATTTCTTTCTCAATCGGATCTTTTGGAGAGAGCATTCCAAAAGGAACATAGGTACCGAGAATACTTGCATCAATAGTTTTGTCCAGTTTTTCGTTAATCACTCCTTTTGCAAAGTAACCTTCCTGAAGCCAGAAACGGTCAATTGTAGCCTGTTTTATGAACTCCGCTCTCTTCTTCCAGCGCCTTGCCATGCCAGCTTCCCCATTTTCTTCAGCGAGGTGGGAAGCACCCATGAGCCCGGCATAAATTGAAGCATTCGTATATGTAAAAATTCCGTAGTAAGTCTCCCAGAGATCCATACAGCTTTCGTGAATTCCTGACTTTGTCCGCTTCATCAGATATTCGGCAGCTCTGAGAACCGAGACCCAGACCTCTTCCAGAAATTCAGCTTTTTTCAGGCCTTCGAGAATCCTATAGTAAACATCCATAGCATATAGCGTAGATCCGGTTTCGTCAATCTGAGTCGAGTACTCAAAATTGCCCCAGGAGGGAGCAATATCTCCATTTAACCAGTAACGTTGAAACCATGAACCATCAGAGAGCTGAGTCTGGATGCACCATTTAAAAAACATATCGCAGTATTCTGGATAACCTGAGTGCCTTAGTGCAAGTACGATTTCTGCGGCATCTCTGTTCCAGCAGAATCCGTACCCTCCGCATTTCTCGAAGTTTGAGTCAAATTCGGGAGCAGCTACAAAAGACCCATATTCGCGGTCATTAAGGAGGTAAAGCATGAGAAGAGCCCGATTGTATGCATTGAACAGCTCCTGACGCAGGTTATCGTACTCTTCTAACCCTGGGATTTTTATAACCTGCTTTCTGGAGAGCCACATAACCCAGTGTTCCCTCGTTTTTTCAAAAATATATTCAAGAGGTAATTTTGAGAGCTCCTGCATTCTCTTATACAGGAGGCGTCGGGAAGAAGCGGCGCCTATAAGAATGACAAACTCGTTTGCTCCGTCAGCCTCCAGTTCAAGATCCCAACCAGCCGCGTTATTAATGTTTCCTATGTCTTCTTTATTCCTCTGGAGCTTTCCATCTTCCATATCATACTTGGAGTTCGTCCACCATATAGTATCCATTGCCTTTCCGATTTGCCATTCGGTAAATTCTGGCTGGGAGTATATCCCTATATGATAGTTTTGCCAGTACTGTACGAGCAAGTGAGTGTCGGTATCGCAGAATCCGGAGTTTTTCTTGGAGGTTTCTCCCACATTAAAGTTCGAATAATAAAAAAATTTTCCTGAAAGCTTTTTCTGGGACTGAATTTTAAATCTGCGGATAAGGACAGGCACATCAGGGTGTACAAGGTCAAGAATGGAAATCCGGATTCCCGAATCATGATAAAGTTTTGTTGACACAATATTTGTGTCCTCCACATAATTCTGGATGCCGCTCCACTCGTTATCATTGGTCCAGAGAAGCCTTTCTCCTGTATGAATACAGGCTAAGGATTCCTCGACATGCTGAGCATGGTCTCTACGGGGGTAAAAAAAACCTATAATGTCTCCTTTTTTTCCCATTGTTACAAGCAGCTCGTCATTTCCAAGAATGACATTGGGTTGCTTTATCACCGCATCTCCCCTCTCAGCTGGTATTCCTGGCTTGTACCGCCCGATGGAGCCGGTGAGATTATGTGTTCGCAGAATTCTTTTCCTGTAGCTTTACAGCTTACCTCCCTCACACTTATGTTTTTCCCGAAATATTCGGTCAGGTAACCTGCAAAATAACCACTCATAAAGGTACAAACCGGCTGGTCTGATTCTCCGTAGACATCAGCTATAAACGAGTCTTTCACAATGATTCTTCCTTCGTAAGTTCTGGGATCACATTCGATTTCAAGAATTCCCCATCCTACACCTTTAAAAAGTTCTGCAAGCACGTTTGCAAAGTTGCTGTCATTTAGATCCAGAATACTCTTGAAATACTTTGCAGCGTGAGTTCCACCTTTAAGTCCTGAAATAGTGAGAAGTCCTTCTGCATGCGGGGCACTCTGATTGAGAGTTTTAATGATATCAACAATTGTAAGTGCCCTTGCCATAACTCCCCTGACTCCTATAACATTTAGAGGGAAGTCCACTGAATAAACCATCCCGTACTCTGAAATCCCGTACTCTACCTCATTTACAACTTCAAGTTCTTTTATTTTTAGAGCGAAATCCTCAGGATCAACATCTTTATTGAGTTCGGTAAATACCGAGTATTCTCCGGTTTTCTGTGTGATATTATCCAGATGACCAAAAATAATAAACGCATTCTTCTTTTCGAGAAAATCAGTTATTAAAGACAGAGATCCGGGTTCTTTCGAGTAGATTATCTTAAACCATACAATCTGCGAGTTTTCGTTGAAACCTGCAAACGTGAATAAGTCTCTTACCATGTGACCTGACTCCCATGAGTTAGTATGTGTTCTTTAGTTAAGCTATTATGCTAAGTTTTCTGAATATTTGTGCTTTGAAATCCATAATTACAGCCATAAAATTAACCGCTGCATCGAAAGGTGTTGAGTGAACACTGAAGTATGAATGTACATCCCCATCTCCGAGCCATTTGGTACACATATAGTAGTAATGGTCCGAAGTCAGCAGATGCTTCCATATACGCAGGATTTCAGGGTCTTCTGTCCTCCTTACAAATGGTTCGAGTAGTTTTATTTCTTCAAAGCAGCGCCTTTGCATATCGTTCCCAAGCCACGCGCTTGTATCACGTTCCATATCAGCCCAGGAAATTGTGGAAAAGTCCCCAACATCGATCTCAGCTACAGGTGAATATTTCTCTACAAGCTCAAGAGGGGTGTTGAAGTCCAGGTGAGTTTTTAGCACTTCTCCGGGAAGGTCTTTCAGGAAGGAGAATATCCCGGTTTCTTCCCATTGATGCTCTCCGAAAGTCTCATAGTCCATAAAAATATTAACACAATCTTCATTATTCCCTGAAGCCCATGAGGCCCATTTCTCTGCAGTGAGAGGATATCCTTCCCACCACCTTGCAGAAAACCTGTATCCTATATCGTCACTCAACTTGTAATTCCTGAAGATAATTGGAAGTCCCGAACCTTTTGCCCTGTAAAGTACGTTGGGAGACCTTCCATCAAGCATATGGTCCGCTCCTTCGGTAAGGATTGCCCTGTACCCGAGATCCGAAACAAGCTTCGCTACGGTGTTATTGTAAAGCAATTCGGTATTCCGAAATACCTGAGGTTTAACTCCCAGAAGGTCAAACATAAGTTCCCTGTGTTCTTTTATCTCCTCAATAAATTCAGTTTTGTCTTCAAAAAGGCTTGAAAGGGAGTGATAAAATGTTTCATCCAGAAATTCTACTGCTCCGGTTTCTGCCATCTGTCTGAACCCTTCTAGGGTATCTTTTTCCCAGAGTTCGCATTGTTCGAGCAGGGTTCCGGTAACCGAGAGAGAAAACCTGAATTCTCCTTTATGTTCATCAAGAGAGTCCAGGAGGAGTCTGTTTGTGGGAATGTAGCATTTCCGGGCTACTCTTTCAAAGATCTCCCTGTTGCTTCTCTCGTCAAAATAGCGGAAAAAACCTGTTCGGTCATCAGGCCAGAACCTGCGCAGTCTGAAAGGCTGATGTACCTGAAAATATATACAAACCGAAGTCATACTCCCTCCTCCAGCACAGCTCTCCTGAAATCGGACAGGATGGAAAAGTAATTGACAGCCCTTTCATACCCTTCCCTGATATTCCCGGAGTTCATAGAGAAAAAAATTTCACTCTGTTGAAGGTAACCAAATATTTGTTTAAGTTCTCGATAGTTCTTATTTTCTTTAAGCTCTGAGAGTTCTTCTTGAACTCTTACCAGTTCTCGTAAGTAAAGCTGCTGAGCATGATTACCTAATGCGTTATTCACTCCATAACGGATTGTCTGTTCGGTTCCCAGGGTAGGAAGTCTTAAGGGTTCAAATATCTTGACAGCTTCGGAAGGTGTGAGCATGTCGATGCCCCTGGACTTTAGGGCTTCTGGAAACATCCTTATAAAATCGTCTATCATGCTTTTATTTCTATAGTGAAAGCAGAGGCTTGTATAATTAAAATAAAGGGTAAGGATATCCCCTTCCATGCTGGCAATCCAGTCCGCGAATTTTTCCGGAATAAGAGGATAGCCTTGCCAGTTTTTTTCCGAAAAGCGCAGTTCTAGGTCCTCGCTAAGGTTTATATGCCTTAACAAAGTCGGAAGGTTATTTTCAAAGACATGTACAGGGTCATATCCGTTCATCAGGTTCCTGGACCCCTCGGTGATGAGACAGTTAAAACCCAGATCTGTAAGAATTTTCCCTACTCTTTTGGTGTATAGAAGCTCTGTGTTTACGAAGGTTTCAGGAGTGATATCCAGTAATTCCCGAAGCATTTCTCTGTACATGAGCACTTCTTCCTTAAACCATGAAAGATCGGGATACAGAGAACTCAGGGAGTGATAACTGCAGCTCCCTGTAAATTCTACGCTCCCATTTTCCCCTAGTTCGTGGAATGATTCAAGAAGTTCGGGGTCCCATCGACACTGTCTAAGGAATGGCCCGGATAGATCAAAGGAATATTTTCCCCCTTTTTCTATGGACTCCATAATTATATCATTAAGGCGTAAAAACTGTCGGCTTGTTTTCAAAAATTTTGAAAAAATATTATTCCGGTCAAAATACCGATCCATTTCAGGCACCCCGAAAAACCCTTCTACAGGCCAGTACCATTTGGGACTGTAAGGCAGATGCACTCCCATACAGATGCATACAGCTTTCATAACACAGTAATCTAGTATGGAAACCTACTAAAAACTATTGTTTTGGTTAACTCAAAACTATTTTTTATGTCAATTCTAAAACTTGCAATGAACAAAAATACTGAGAATAAGGTCAAAAAACGGATCAAAAATATATCAAAAACAGATCAAAAACAAATTTTTGAATTTTCAGAATGAATTGTTGAAAAAAAATTGTAAATAAAAGATGGGATGAAATCTAAAAAATAAGAGGGAATCTCTTATCCCATCATAAACCTTGTAAGGCTACCATATGCGTCGGAGATTTCTTTGAGGGAGATGGAAATCTTGAGGTCTTTTCCTTTAATCTCAAGGGAATTGCCTTCTACTTTGCCGATTATCGTATGAGGCACATTTTTGAGGATTCCGAGCACAGCCTCGGGTTCGCCTGTGACAAGTAGAGCTCTTGCCGGAGCTTCTGAGAATAATAATTCTTCAGCTTTTAATTCTGAAATTTCACTCAAATCTACCTTTGCACCGGAGTTCTTGCACATCCTCGCAAGTCCTGCGGCAATTCCTCCAAGTGAAAGGTCGTGTGCTGAACTGAGTTTTCCGCTTCTTACTGCTTCAATTACGGCTTTTATTATCTCAGGAGCATTTTTCGGGACAGAAGGAACTTTTCCGGCATTTTGGGCCCCGAAACAGGTATAGTATTCTGAAGCTCCCATATCCGCAGTTGTCTCTCCTACAAGGATGATGGTATCTCCGGGTTTTGCAAAGAAGCCTGAAGGAAGAGGAGTCTCAAGGTTGACTTTTCCTATTACTCCTATCGAAGGGGTTGGAAGAATTGCGGTCTTAAACTCATCGCTTTCATTATACAGGGAAACATTTCCTCCAACGACCGGGATTGAGAGTTCCCTTGCTCCATCTCCAAGCCCAAGTACAGCGTTTTTGAATTGCCAGTAAATTTCTGGGCGATCTGGGTTTCCAAAGTTCAGACAGTTTACAATAGCAAGCCCGTCGGCCCCCTTTACTGCAAGGTTCATGGCATTTTCAATTACTGCAATCTTTCCTCCGTTATAGGGGTCAAGCAGGGTAGCTCTTGGCTGGCAGCCGCAAGAAAGTACGAGTCCTTTTTTATCGGTTATCTTGAGCACACCTGAGTCTTCTCCGGGTTTGACAACTGTTCTCAACTGGACTTCGTGATCATACTGCCTGTAGATCCATTCTTTTGAGGCAATATTGTAAGAAGAGAGAACTTTCAGGAAGGCTGCCTTAAGGTCTTCCGGAATTTCGGGAGCTTTATTTTCTTCAATCGGGGAAATAGGAGTTATTGACGGTTTTTCGCAGGTCGGAGCTCCACCTGTCAGGAAATTAATCGGGATATCTGCAACGATTTCTCCTTTAAATTCAACCGTATAATTTTGCTCTTCTGTCAAGTATCCCACTACAGCCCCATTAAGGTCGTATTTTGCTACCAGAGCAAGTACGGCATCAACGTCTTCAGGAGTTACTTCAAAGACCATGCGTTCCTGAGATTCTGCAAGTAAGATTTCATACGCGTTCATATTGGGTTCGCGCTGGGGTACTGCATCTGCAATAATATGGGCTCCCAGTCCTCCCTTTGCAGCCAGTTCTGAGCTTGCCCCTCCAAGACCGGCAGCTCCTAGATCTTTGCAGGATTTTATATATCCCTTCCTCATGGCTTCCAGCGTCATTTCAATTACAAGTTTTTCAGTATAAGGATCGCCCACCTGAACACTTGGGCGGTCTTCAGCTTCGGCTGATTCGGAAAGATCCCTGGAGGCAAAGGAAGCTCCTCCAAGTCCATCTCTTCCTGTGCTGGAACCTGCGAGTACAATCTTGTTTCCGGCTTTCTGGGAGCGGGCAGTTATGACCTCCTCTTCCCGGCAGAGCCCTACTGCAACCACGTTTACAAGAGGGTTTCCACTGTATCTTCTATCAAAGAAAGTTTCGCCATTGACGACTGGCACTCCTATGCAGTTTCCATACCCTGCAATTCCCTTAATTATCTGTTCAAAAAGGAACATATTTTTTGGAGTGTCCAGAGGTCCGAAATAGAGTGGATCCATAAGGGCTATTGGGCGAGCTCCCATTGATATTATATCCCTTACAATGCCTCCTATTCCGGTAGCAGCCCCATTATAGGGGTCGACATATGAAGGGTGATTATGGCTTTCCATGCCTATGGCAAGTACATAGCCATCATCGAACTTTATAATTGCAGCATCGTCCCCCGGGCCAATAATCACGTTTTCACCAGTACTGGTAAAAGTTTTCAGGAGAGGAGCACTTGAGCGATAGGAACAGTGTTCGCTCCATAAATTTAAAAAGCAGCCCTGTTCTACCAGGGTGGGCTCTCGCCCTAATTCTTCTTTAATAATCTTAAGGTCTTCTTCAGGTAACATTGCCTTGCCTCTGATGCTTAATCCTTTTTTGAATATCGAAGCTCTGGTTTTTCTTAATAGATTATTGATTTTTGATTATTCAATTAAATTCAAGAGTTTTAGTATTAGCGTTAACAGTCTATGTCGACATAAAGGGATAAGAATTAAATAAACATTTCTAACCCAAGCCTTTTCAAAAAACTGCTTGGCCGCAAACCTTTTAAGAAAAAGTTTGATCGCAAACCTTTTGAGAAAAGGTTTGATCGAAAACCCTAGATTTCTAAGTTAATATCTATCTTCAATCTCTATCTGCGTGCTCGCAGACCTTTTGAGAAAAGAATGATCCTGGAGTTTTTATTGATTGAGAATAAAACCGGTTTTGGATTAGCTAAAGGTAAAAAAGGATTTAAAATAAAAATGGGTAAAAGAGCTATATTTTAAGGTTATATTTGCTGGATCATTTTTTCCACTTTTACTCCGGATTCAGTAAGGGAATACATTTCTTCCTTTTTTGCAATCAATTCTTTCTGTTCAAGTTCGTCGAGAGTTTTTGCAACGGTGGGATGTGCAACTCTCAGGGTTTTTGAAACTCTTTTCCCTTCCATTTCTCCTTTTGAAGAAAGTAAGGAGAGTACTTTTTGTCTTATATTGTTTCCGTTTACGAAACCTATTAACTCGTTTAATTCGTTCATCAGGTGCCCCCGATTTATTAGTGTAACTCATATTTTTATACTGCTATATTTATATAATAGAAGTACATATATATCCATGAAGGTTAAAGAAAGAGATGGAATTCAAGATATATCTAATTTATCGCTGGGTGTGAAAGGTTCTTTCCGGAAAAATCAGTGATTTTAAGCTTTGTTTAGCTTTTTAGTTTTTTCAATTTTTCGGCTTAGATCCGCGTTTCCAAAGTGTTAAGCTTTTGAATTTCCTTTAAATATTCCACTTTTCGTTTGCAGTTTTTACCAATCTGCAATATTCACTAAGAATATAATTATTAAACTTACTTTATGAATAAATATTATAAATGAACATTATAAACGAATATTAAATGAATATTAAACGAATATTAAACGAATATTAAACGAATATTAAACGAATATTAAACGAATATTAAACGAATATTAAACGAATATTAAACGAATATACTAATATATAAAAAAATTGAAAAATAATAAAGCTCTGGCTGGCCTTTTATATTGTCAAGAAGTTCAGGTTATTATCTGTAATTCAATATAAAATGCCTGAAAAATACCATTAGGCTTTAATACCTTCATTGATAAGTACTTTATATCTATTTAGTTATTTTTAGATGTAAATTACATATACAATGATTACAAATTCGGAGGATATATCAACAAATGAGCAGCGGAATGTGCCCAGTATGTGGGCTTCCAAAAGAACTTTGCATTTGCGAAGAAGTTGCAAAAGAGCAACAGAGAATTACTGTAAAAGTTAACCGAAGAAGATACGGCAAAGAAGTTACCGTTGTAGAAGGTTTCGACGCAAGTGAAATAGATCTTCACGAACTGTCCACTTATCTTAAATCAAAGTTTGCATGCGGCGGTACGGTAAAAGGAAATACTGTGGAACTTCAGGGCAATCACCTGACCCGCATGAAAGAAGTCCTCATGGAAAAGGGTTTCTCTGCTGAACAGATTAAAAACTAAACCCTGACGAGCCTCAGGAATAAACCGGATCTGAGAAGTAACAATAACATTTTCAGGTCTGGAATTGCATATATTTTTGTCGGTATTTTAATAGCATGCGTTTCAGGTAAATTACGAGATACTTCTACTCAAAAACAAAAGTATAAGGATACATAATTGATAAGAAATCTATAAATATGAACTGGTTAAGAGAATCTTTCGTAAATTTACTTGGTTTATGCGGTGTTGGTCTCCCATGAAAACAACATGTGAAATTATGGTACAGAAAGTCTTGCCTGCAATTAGGGCAGAACTTTCCAGAACAATGATCTTTGAACATGGGTGCACGCAGCAGGATGTAGCGGACATCCTGGAACTTTCAAGGGCTGCGGTATCCCAGTACGTGAGTGAAAAACGTGGGGCAGAAGTCGGTTTTTCCGAGGAGACTCAATACGAAATTCGGAAATTTGCATCAGTGCTTGTAAATAAAGACTTATCCTCTCAGGAAAAGGTAAAAGGCATGTGCAATGTTTGCAGGTTTGTTCAGAAATCCGGCTGGCTATACAGGAACGCTCCTGAAGCTAAAGCCTGTATTATCTGCGAGGATACGGATTTAAAGTGAATGGAACGCTATGTATTAAATGTAAAGGAAAAGGACTTTGTGGACGTCCCCGTTGTCCGATTCTTGAAAAATTCAAGTCCTTACAGTCGATTGTTCCTGCAATCTCAGGAGACTCGGTTTTTGGAGCATCTCCCCCAGCTATTTTTGTCGGAAGCTATGGTTATCCCAGGGTTTCGGCAGGCCCGCTCATTCCTCCTCTGGCAAAAGAAAGCGAAGCCTCGCTTTTTGAAGACCCCTCAGCCTGGGCAAATATGCAGATTGAAGACATTATCTCCATGCGTTCCCGTATGGTCAGGGCAAACACAAACTTTCGTGTAAAAGATGCTCGCAGCAAAGAAAACCCTCTCCTTGTAAAGGCTCAGGAACTTGCCCTCTCCAGAAAACCGGTGGATACAGAAGCCTGGTTTTTTAAAGCCCCTAAACAGGAACTCAAATTCGATGCCGTACTGACGCCTATGGGTCCATCAGGGCTTGTCAAAAACTTTGAGCTTGCAGAAAATCCGAACGTTCCGAAAAAAGTCGATTACCTTGTCTACGACACTGATGCCCTGGCAAAAGATGCCGTGCTTGAACTCTATAAAGGGGATATTCCGGCTGAACATATTACTCGCCTGTTCTCAATCGGCCTTCTCGGAAAAGAAAGAAAAATCGTGCCAACACGCTGGTCAATTACAGCTGTGGATGATATGGCAGGAAAGGAACTTGCAGGCCGCATAAAGGATTTTCCCTGGATCTCGGAGATTCAGCTTTTTAGCGGGACTCATTTTGGAAACCATTTTGAAGTCCTCGTCCTTCCACGGGCTTATGCCTTCGAACTTATGGAAATCTGGCTCCCAAAAGCAGTCTGGTCTGGAGAATCAAGCTGGATTGGAGAGGACAGTGAGGGTTATGATGGAAAAAAGGGTTATTCTTCTCTGGCTGGGGGTTATTATGCCTCAAGGTTGCCTGTACTTGAATATCTGACAGAAATCAAAAGGCAAGCCTCGGTCTTCGTACTCCGGGAGATAACTCCGGACTACTGGGCTCCTCTCGGAGTCTGGGTCGTCAGGGAGGGTATGAGAAAAGCTCTTCAGAATCCTCCAAAAAAATTCGATTCTCTCGAATCTGCAGTTTCAGATCTAACGGGCAGGATAAACACACCAAAATCCGAATGGGTACAGCAGGCAAAGATGCTTTCGGATTTTCGCTTTCAAACCACTCTGGACTTCTTTTTTAAAAAATAATTAAAAGCAAAAGCCAGTGTTAAAGCATAGTCAGTGTTAAAGCATAGTCAGTGTTAAAGCATAGTCAGTGTTAAAGCATAGTCAGTGTCAAAGCATAGTCAGTGTCAAAGCATAGTCAGTGTCAAAGCATAGTCAGTGTAAATAAAGGCAGTGTAATTACAAAAATTGCGTAACAATAGAAACAGTGCTAACCGAAAATTGTGTAACAACAGAAGTAACGTAAATAAGAGTTAGATTACTGACTTGTTATTTAAAACAAAAATAAACAGGTAGGAAAACTTTAAAGCCTTTTGTCCGGCTTGTTTAAGTTTCCTGGCCTTTTTCATATTTATTCGAATATTTCAGGCACTATGCGACGTGCAACTTCTTCGTAAGCCTTGGAAATGTCGCCTTTGTCAAACCTGAAGACGTCTTTATCCATGGACTGCCCGGTCTTTTTGTCCCAGAACCTGCAAGTATCGCAGGAAATCTCGTCTGCAAGGATGATTTCTCCGTTCCTCCTTCCGAATTCTAGCTTGAAATCCGGAAGTAAGATACCTTTTTTGTCCAGGTAGGGCACAAGCAGGCTATTGATTCTCAGGGCCAGTTTCCGGAGTGTGGCAAGTTCTTCCGGTGTTGCCAGTCCAAGAGCAAGAGCAATGTCATCATTCAGCATTGGGTCTCCATATTCATCGTTTTTGAAGTCAAAAACAAGTACCGGAGACTTGAAGTTCGTGCCTTCTTTTATTGGGTATCTTTTTGTAATCGAACCTGCGGCAATATTCCTGACAATGACCTCGATTTTTATAATCTCGACTTTCTTCACAAGCATATCAATGTCAGAAAGCATTTCGACAAAATGAGTCTTTATTCCCTCGGCTTCGAGCATCTCAAAGAGTTTTTTTGAGATTTGGGCATTGTAATACCCTTTTTTCTCCATTTCCCCTTTCTTTTCTCCGTTGAACGCAGTCAGACTGTTTCGGAATTCGCTAATAAGGGTGTCAGGATCATCCGTCTCATAGATAGTTTTTGCTTTCCCTGAATAGAGCTGTTTTCTTGTCATACAATATTCCTCTCTAGGGATAATTCTGGATTTCCTTAGATAGAGAGATCTTAGGAATGATAGTTTTAATATACTAGTTCTGATAATGCAGAAGTTTTGATAATGCCGTGGCATTCCAGAAATAAGCTATATAGGTCGGATCCTCTCTAGTACACGAGTACATCTCATGGGGATAATTCGGTTATTTCCAGAATTCACAATCACTCTCTGAAAGTGAGACACTTTTCCGGAGACAGCAGATGCTTTTTCCGGAAATATGCTTTGACTCCCAAAAGAGATAGAGTAGATGATAACGTGTTCTGCTAGATAAAGTTATCATCTCCAGTCGGTTTTTCTTTTTACTGCCGACTGCTTCGTAAATTTTATCACTAAAGAAAACCAATTACTAGGTTTAACAAATTAAAGAAGGATTTAAGAACTTACCGCATTTGAGTGCCCAACACTTGATAGTGGATTAATCCAAGCACGCAACAGGTAAAAACATGTCAGGCGCTATATTAGATATCGTAGAACTACTGCTAACCGCAGAGATCTATAATCGCTATCCAGAGCTGGATGTAAATGATCTTCCAAAGAACATTCGAAAAAATTACTGGAACAGCACAGAAAAAACAGTTCCCAAACCCATCACAGCCACGTTTATCCGAATTGAAAAACTGTACGGGCTTAAGGATGTTGAAAAAATTGTAAGGAACGTCCCCTTCATAAGTACTGACAAGTCTCACTTTGAACTTCGTCTGAGCGCTTTCGAACTTGCTGCGGAATGGTTTGAAAAGCAGGAAGGCTCTCAGGAAAGGATTGAAAGTAACCCTGTTCTGGCTTATTACTTTGGAGAAATAAGACAGGGTGAGACTGCAAACTATGCACTTGCAAAGGCGAAAATAAGGCCCAAGGAAGTCGACAGGGAATGGATAGAGTCCCTGGTAGCGGATATCCGGAAAGAAGACAAAGGCGAAGATATGCTGAAACTCGTGGTCATTATTGCCCCTGAGGATGTAAAGCAAAAAGTCAAAGACCTTGTGCTTACCGGAGAACAAAAGAACGAAGTTGAAAAGATTACGAAAGCCATCGATCACAGGGAATACCTGCGGGAAATCGGCCTTCATGATATCGGAAAACTTCTGTTTGTCGGTCCACCAGGAACCGGAAAGACGTCTGTTGCCCGTGCACTTTCAGAACGGCTTTCAATCCCGTTTGTGGAAGTTAAACTCTCCATGATAACAGACCAGTACCTTGGTGAGACTGCAAAGAACATTGACAGAGTCTTTTTGCTCGCAAAGAAGCTGAATCCCTGCATTCTTTTCATAGATGAGCTGGATTTCGTAGCAAAAGCAAGAACGTCTGACGAGAATGCTGCCATCAAGCGGGCAGTAAATACTCTCCTGAAGGCCATAGATGAAATCAGCCTTGTGGATCACGGAGTTCTTCTTATTGCCGCGACCAACCATCCCCGCATGCTTGATAGCGCAGCATGGAGACGCTTTGACGAGATTGTTCATTTTCCTCTCCCTGACCTTGAGATGCGTAAAGATATTTTGAATATCGTAACTCGACATATTGAAGGGGATTATGATACAGGGGTAATTGCAGAATTGACAGATGGGTATTCAGGCTCGGACTTGCGCGTAGTTATAAGGGAAGCTGTTCTGAGTGCTCTTCTTGAAGAGCGTAAAATACTTACTCAGCAGGACCTGCTGGACGCCGTAGACTCTTTCAATGAGAGGGCTGGCCTCAAATCCGAAGAGTACGAAAGGAAGAAGTAAGATGAGGCTAACATTGCTTGGGACCGGTGATGCGGTTGGAACTCCTAAGATCGGATGCAATTGTCCTGCCTGTGAAGACGCCCGAAATGGTGGAAAAAGCCAGCGTCTTCGTTCTTCTATCCTTGTAGAGTCCGACAAAGGTAAGATCCTCATTGACACCAGCCCTGATTTAAGGCAGCAATTTCTCAAACAAAATCTGTCCTGTATAGACGGAGTGATCTGGACACACGGACACTACGACCACTACTCCGGATTTGGAGAGTTCTACAGGGTTCAAAATAAGGTTGATGTCTATGGGGTTCGGGAAACCCTTGAATATATAAACCGGTACGTCTCCTTCCTGAAACCCAGGTATCATTATGTGAAGCTCTATGAGCCTTTCGAGCTAATCGGGCTGCAGTTCACTCTTTTTAAGGTTAACCACCCCCCTGTGGAAGTTCCGGCAGGGGTTATAATTCGGGAAGGCGATAAAAAAATAGTGATCACAGGAGATACAAACTCAGAAATTCCTGAAGCTAGCCTGGAGCTTATGAAAAATCCTGACCTTCTTGTCGCCGATGCTATAGTACCTCCTAACATCCATATCAAAAAACACATGAATTCAGAAGAGGCTATGGCACTTGCAGAGCAGCTCAATGCAAAAGAAGTAGCTTTGACTCATCTCAGTCACCTATTTCGTCCTCACCATATCGAAGCCTTATTTTTGCCCCTTGGATATGATGGGCAGGTTTTTGAGTTTTAAAATTTTTAAGGTTTTAATTATCAATGAAATCTTTCTAAAACTCCTGCTTAAATTGATTCGGGATCTTTGTTTAAAATTATCTTTCTTTTTATTATCATTATGTTAGCTCTATATATTCCGGATCCCAAAAAATAGTAATGAACCCTGAACGTATTCGGACCATTCTATCCGGGAAACCAGGCAAAGGACCTGTTGCTTACTGGATGAGCCGTGACCAGAGGGTTGAGGACAACTGGGCTCTTCTATTTTCCCGAAAAATAGCGTTGGAAGCCGACGTGCCTGTTTTTGTTGTTTTTTGTCTGGTAGATAAATTTCTGGGAGCTATAAGAAGACAATATGAGTTTATGCTCAAAGGGCTGCAAGAAGTTGAAGCCACTCTTGCAAGGAATAAAATTCCATTCTTTTTCCTTCGAGGAGATCCTGAAGAAGAAATACCGGATTTTGTTAAGAGATATGAGATTGGAACTCTTGTTACTGATTTTAGTCCACTGAGAATTAAGAGGGTATGGACGGAAAAAGTTGCATCAGGCATTAATGTACCCTTCTTTGAGGTTGATGCCCATAATGTCGTTCCCTGCTGGAAAGCTTCTAATAAGCAGGAATACGCTGCCCATACTTTTCGTCCTAAGTTCTTAAAGCTCCTTCCTGAATTCCTTACGGAATATCCTGAGCTCGAAGAAAATCCCGAATTTCCTGAAATTACCGCGAGTTCAGGAGAATCTGAAGTGTTTCCAAAAGTTCCAAAAAATGGAAGTGGAACTCTTTTTCCGGGGGAATTTCTTGAAGAAAAAGCCGGTTTCTTACCTGAACTCGTACCTTTTGAAGCTGGAGAAAAAGCTGCAAGAAAAGTTATGGATGAATTTCTTATTAATAAGCTTGACTCTTACTCTACCCTGCGAAATGATCCAACTAAAGATGCCTTATCCAATCTCTCTCCTTATCTGCATTTCGGACAGATCTCAGCTCAAAGGGTAGCTCTCAAAGTAGAAAAAACAAAAGCTGACATGGAATCAAAAAGGGTATTTCTCGATGAGCTCCTTTTGCGTAAAGAGCTTGCCGATAATTTCTGCTATTATAATCCTTCTTATGATAGTGTTGATGGCTTTCCTGAATGGGCAAAGAAAACCCTTAACTCTCACAGGCATGATCAAAGAAGTCATATTTTTACACTGGAAGAATTAGAAACAGGAAGGACCTACGATCCCCTCTGGAATGCCAGCCAGATAGAACTCCTCAGAAGAGGAAAAATGCACAGCTATATGCGGATGTATTGGGCAAAGAAGATTCTCGAGTGGAGCGAATCTCCAGAAAAGGCCCTCGAGACTGCAATCTATCTGAATGATAAATACGAACTGGATGGACGAGATCCGAATGGATATGTCGGAATCGCCTGGAGTATCGGAGGGGTACATGACCGTCCCTGGAAGGAAAGAGAAATTTTTGGAAAAATCAGATATATGAGTTATGAAGGTAGTAAAAGAAAGTTCGACGTTAAATCATATATTGCAAAATATTCGACTCTGTAGAAATTTTCAATTTTGTCCAAAAAATTTACACTAACTTTTGTTTTATTTTGTAGTCAAAATGTTAATTTCCGTCGATATGTATGCAAATTTATTGAAGCTTAGATTTGCATTTTTCCCAGACGATTGAAGTGCTTTTCATGCTTCTAGACTTCGAGCTTAAAACGGATCTAGTTCTTTAGATAGACTGGCCTTCAAACTTATCAATCAGCAGGTAAACATAATTCGCATTGGAGCATTAAGTTAATATTTATCTAGATGTTTTTATTTTTATTATAGGAGTTTATACGGTGTAAAAACATGAATCAGCACTACTTTTCTCTAGATAATTATTATAAATATTTCGTAGGTCTTGACGGCATAATACTTACTTTTTTAATAATAAAAAGTTATCCGACTGTTGTCAATTTGGCAACAAAGTCTAGCTTTTTTATTATGTTAGTAGGATCATTTTGTGTGTTCATTGATAATTGGAATCGAAAATCAATAAAGTACAGGTTATACGTTGAGCTATATGAAAATGAGTATCAAGCTATTTCTGACTATAAAGCTGGTAAAATATTTATAAATTTAATTTTTTACGTAATCTCTATATATTTAGTATTTGGTCTATTCGGTACGTTCTGATACTCACCAGTGAGCCTTTGTAAGGGGATGGGTTATTTAACCTGAACTCGAGGACATGGCTATAGTGAGATTTAACTTCTAGTTTTCTATTTTTTTTCTCTAAAAGGTTCTAGATTTTTATAATAGTCACATATAAATACAAGTACATCTAATTTTAATATCGGGGTTATTATATTTCTTCCTATTATAAAATATAAAAAAATAAAATAAAAATGGAGTGATATATATGGCAGTAAGAAATCCAGTGGATTTAATTGCACTTATACTTGTTATAATAGGTGGATTAAACTGGGGGCTTATAGGGCTTTTCGACTATAACCTTGTGGATGCCATCTTCGGGGTAGGAAGTACACTTTCGAGAATTGTGTACATAATTGTTGGGCTTGCAGCGCTTTATACGATTTATTTCGCTACAAGAGCTGACACATATCACACTCGTGAGGCTACGACACACCACTAAATAATAAATTAATAAACTCCTTAGCAGTGTTAATACTGTGAAAGGGCCTTAACCAGCCATATTTTTTTCAGAATGCTGGATATCAAATTAAGATAAGGTTACTTTGTTCCTTTTTAATAATATTACTTTTTGTTCCTTTTAACAAGTTTATTTTAAAATAAAATTTTAATAATTTTATTCTTATTTCTTTAGTTTTTGTTTTTTATATTACTTTTTCTGTCCTTACTTTGTCTTCAGTTCTTTGCCTCAAGGCTGTGCCAAGACTGTAACCTGGCGTGATATCTCCAGGATAAAATAGGTGATTACCCATTTTCCTCTCAGGTCTTCAGGACACGTTTTATCTATATCTTCTCTAGTATTTTTTCTAATATCTTCTCTAGTATTTTTTCTAATATCTTCTCTAGTATTTTTTCTAATATCTTCTCTAGTATTTTTTCTAATATCTTCTCTAGTATTTTCTCTAATATCTTCTCTAGTATTTTTTCTAATATCTTCTCTGATGTTTTCTTAATTTTGGCTTTAAGCTTTATCTTTTTAGCTTCCAGGGCAACAATCCTGCTTCAAATGCCAGAAGAGGACCTATAAACCATCCTGCCCAGAATAAAAGCCCGAGTATTCCCAGACCAAAGAAGTAAAGTCGCTTTCTTGCTGATCCTTTACCATAATTTTCATTTCTGAGGGTTAAAGCTATTGCGATAATTCCAAGTCCTATATTTAGCAAAATCAAAAAAAGAGTAATGCCAATTCCTGAAGAATATGAACTTTTACTTAACGAAATCAGCATCTGACAAATATATGTTACTCCTGTACCCAAAAAAAAGAGGCCTGCAAGCATTCCTGAGACGCGTGCAGGACTGTACTCTGCTACAGTTTCTCTTTTTAAGAAAATTGCTAAAAGTCCGGCTGCAAGGGTTAGTGCAAGTGGGGTAAAAATCAAAAACAGGCTTTGACCCTCCCAACGATATATCTTTATCTGATTCAAAGGTATGGATAACCATTCTTTCAAGGTAAAAGTTTCTCTGTACCCCAGAATTAGCCCGTAATTTCCTTCCCCTGGAATTTCCCTTTCCTGTAAACCTTTTCCATATATCACATTTTCTTCTCTCAAGTCTGTTTCCTGTGGCGCTCCTACTACAGCATAATACATTCCGCTTTCCGGAGCTTTGATATCGAGCTTAACAGGTGAGTAAAAGGCGCTTGGGGTAAATCCTTCATACACAGGGCTCTCAGGCAGGTTGTAGGAAAGAACTTTTGCACCGTATCCTTCTGGCACTTTCAGTTTATCGGGTACTTTTCCTTCATCCTTAAGCCCAGGTCCTATAAGAATCAGGTGCGGGGTAAAACCCTTGTTTCCATCTTCAACAGGAATAGTGAGCCCAAGTACAATTCTCTCTCCTTTTTCCACAATAAAACCATAATACCTAAAATCCCCGGAACCTAATTCCCCATAAAATACTCTTGATTTCGAAGGATCTTCAATCTGGATTGCCGTTTCAATACTTTTGCCTTCCCCTCCGAAAATTGGCACGTGGGCAAGCGCAGGAGCGGATAAAAAGTATGTAACGACCAGTAAAATAATTCCCGAAAACCAGAGCGTCCCACGTTTCATGGGCTATATCTTCTCGTGTAGTATGTAAATATGTATAAGAATAAAGAATCAGACACAGAACATAGGTCTTAATTTTCGTGTTAAGTGAACTATTTTTCATCTCCGAAAACCCTTTCTTAGATGTGCTAGAAATTCATCTTATGAGAATCTGGGACATATCTCCTGAGAAAATGTGCAGGCAGCATCTTTTAGGGGAACACCGTGAGTTACATGCTCTCTGGTCTATAATCACGAACAATAAAAAAGCCTATGCTCATCATCCGGAAACAATGCGCTGGAGGGGAAAGCTTAAAGCTCTTTATCTAAGGCATGAAGCCCTGGTAGAGGAAATGACAAAACGAGGTTACAAACACCATACTCCTCTCGATCCTGCCCTCGCGACAGGAAAAACCATTCAGGACGAGTTTGTGGACTCTTATGAAGAACAGGTCAGGCTCCTTAAAGAAAGAAGATGTAATTGCAGGATTTGAATAGGGTTCAGAAGAACTCTAGTTTTTATATTGATTTACATTCCTTTACCTTTTTGAAAAGTTAGTTTTTTACAGTTGATAAAGAAGGAAAGTAAAGGTGCTGAACAAAGTTAAAAATAGCTATATTCTGGATGATTTTATATTAATTCTAACACTTCGAAGTCTCCACCTAAATCTCACCTACATGGCCAGCTACAGACAGAAGCTACCTAAAACTTTTATTGATTGTTATCTATTTCATTGCTTCTCTGTAAAGGGAAGTTTCTTAATATTGTAATCATAGAATTGAAAATATAGCTCTATTTTATAGTATTTTGTTAAGTTCTACTAAATCACTCTTCATAGTAGTATTGCTTTCAATTTAATTTTCTTTTGAAGGAATGAAGGAATTCGGATCAACTTGTTTTATGCATAATTTTAAAATACATTGCAAAGAACCGTAAACACGGGTTAATTGAACAGGTAATCCCTGACCTCTAAATTATAACTCAAGTAAAATCATTAAGTTAAAGCATTAAAAGGGGTTTGGGATTTTATCCCGAAAGATTAATACTTCCTTTTCCCTTTAATGTGCTTGGTTGCAAAAGTATTCCTACTGAAGCAAGTACTTTTGAGTACTTTCAGCAGGTTGTGCAGCTGGAACAGCTAGAGCATTTAACTGCAATTGTAACAGTTGCACAATCGGTTTTTCCATCCTTACCTTTTACACAGTATTTGAAACTGTCAGTGCAAGAGTTTTTGCAACTTGCTGGTTTTGTGTAGCAGAATTTACCATTACTCTGCATACAGACCTTACCACCCTTTGCTGTAGTAAAACATCCTGTTTTTACGACCTTAAGGTTGCATCCTTTGTCATTACTCAGTACATTAAAGCAACAAGACTTGGATTTACAGTTACATGTAAATGTATCGTTTCTTGCATCGGTTTTCGTTTTACAGCTGTTACTACATGCTGCTCCTGTCATTGACAGGACAAAAAAGACTAAAGTGAAAATACATAATGTCTTTAACATAGTTTTTCGCATTGTTTATTCTCCTTATTTATTCTAGATTAAATTCGATTTTAAATACCCAGTCTAAAAGACTTAATATGAGAAACAAACTGATTTATCCAATTCACTTTACATATTTTGTCGTATTAGATGGGATTTAATTATATGTTACTTGTAATCGAAACCCACTGGGAAATTTTAACATATAAACATACTTATTTTTATATTATTAAATAAAAATCCGAAGCCGAATTTAAAGCTTTATAACACTTTGTATCCAAATTTAAAATATTATAAAATTAAGAATTTTTCTACTTGCGTTATATATCCGTTTAAAACGGAGTTTAAGGTATTTGAAAAGGTAGTGATTTTCAATATCTGTCTTGTGTTCTTTATATCCAAGCATATCACATATGTGAAGTTTTTTTTTGAATGCCTGATCTATTTAAGTCCCTTACTCTATTAGAGAAACAGACTTACTGTATTTGAAGAAAATAACTTCTATTATCTTCACAAAGAGCGCTGCATTTTATTATCCGGGATTTTCCAAACACTAAAGCCCCATACATTTCGCCTTTGCGTTATGTAAGCAGGATTAAGTTTTGATTCATATGTTTTGATTACACTAAAATCTGTATTATAAGCCTTAATAATTTAACATAATTTACACACGGCATACAGTACTATATCATTTACTTGAAATTTGGAGCCAAGATTAGGATATAAAACATATTAAAACAAGAATTTCATGTATATTATTTCTTATATTTAATTTTCTTATCTTGTAAGAAAAAAGTATGCTATATATAAATATCGATAACTTAATATGTTATTACTTACATCATTATAGAGAAACAGATCAATTGGAAAAACACAATTCAAAAATTCGCCATAGTAATAAGGGGAAATCTAAAACCTCATGAAAAGTCCAAAACCCCGTTTTTTGTTGTCTGACGGGAGAACTCGATGAAACTTGTACTTGATGAAGAAGAAATCTGGATAATTGAATGCATAAAAGAAACCCATATAGACTGTGGATTTCATATTCGAGACGTTATAAAAAAGGCAAAAGCAAGATACGGATTATCCAGATCGACAGTATATGAAATCATTAGTTATCTGGAGTTTCACGGCCTGGTAAAAACGAATAAATCTGGCAACCGGGAGCTCGATCAAAGTATTTCCTACTTTATAGTATGTCCTGTGTGCGGGAAGGAAGTTCCCGGAAATGAGTATATTGTAGAAAACGGGAGGGCAATATGTGAGGACTGCTATCTGGAAGAGCACCAGAGAATCAAGTTTGCGGATCCTATGGCCGTACGTTCTAAAAAACTCTTTCGAAAAAGTCATGGTCTGGAAGGTACAGAAGGTCTAACAGACATTCAAAAAGAACTTTGTGAATTTATACAAACGGAAGGAGCGGTTACGCCTGAAAAAATCTCCAAACTTTTTGGGCTTACACCCCAGGAAACAAGGAACCAGCTTGCAATATTAAGGCACTGTGAGCTTGTGAAATGGCGGCAGATAGGAGACGAAATATGTATTGTACCTTTTGATTCTTAATTTATTCTCAAAACATATTTATTTAAAATGTGAGAACCTGACAGAAAATATTTGTTTAGGAAGTTAAAACATGACCGAAAAAATCGACATGGACGAAAAGCTAAAAGATATGGCCGGCCAACTTCCCGGAGTAATGAATGCGCTATCTGGTCTCCATTCTGAAGTTGTTAAGGATGGGGCATTAAGTGCCAGAATGAAAGAACTCATGATGGTTGCGATCGCAGTATCGCTGCGTTGCGAATACTGTTTATGGAAGCACGTTCCTGAAGCTGTACGTTTGGGAGCAACTCGTGAGGAAATTCTGGAAGCTGTCAGTACTGCCATAGTAATGGCTGGTGGGCCTGCGGTAGCATATGGATCTGTGGTAGTCCTTAAAATTCTGGATGAATTGAATGTTTGAAGAAATGAGGTGAAATATTGACCGACGAGATAACTAATCCTGTCAAATGCCACATTTGTGGGTGTGAACTGGAAAAAGAAGATTGTATAGAAGAGGAAGGCAAGTTTTTCTGTGAAGATTGTTTTATAGAAGCTCACCATAAGATTCAGGCCTGTGATCCCTGGGCAGCTTATTCCAAGAAACTCTTCAGGAAGGAAGCCGGGCTTGAAGGTACGGAAGGCTTAACTGAACTGCAAAAAGCCATCTATGAATTTATCGTCTCCAGTGGTGGGGTAAAAAAGGAAGAAATTGCAAAAAAATTCCAAATATCTATTCTTGAAACCGAGAACCAGTTTGCTCTCCTGAGGCATTGCGAGCTGGTAAAAGGGCAAAAAAGAGCAGATGGTGTGTACCTTGTACCTTTTGAGAGTAAATAATAAAAAGACTTACATCTTATTTATTCTATAAATTTCAGGATGAAGATTAAACTTTTAATTTTTAGTAACTCAATATTTACAAAAACGTATTTTTTTTGATAACCTTTTCATATATTAGTAAAACAAAACTTCATGAAAAGAACTGTATATTAAGTTATTCTTTCTTTGAAGTTATTCTTTTTTTGAAGTTATTCTTTCTTTGAAGTTATTCTTTCTTTGAAGTTATTCTTTTTTTGAAGTTATTCTTTCTTTGAAGTTATTCTTTTTTTGAAGTTATTCTTTTTTTGAAGTTATTCTTTCTTTGAAGTTATTCTTTTTTTGAAGTTATTCTTTTTTTGAAGTAATTCTTTGTTTGAAGGAGAGACAGTTTTTCTATAAAACCTATCTCTCAACTTCAAGATGATGAAACGAACAAACAAGTACATCAGGTTATTCTCAAGTTAGTGGAGTTCGCTATGTCGGAGGAACTCTACAAGCTGAAAAATACCCGTTTTGAAAGTTACTTCGAAATTGCCTTAAGGCCAGTAGCTACATCAGCCAGATGTTCTATAGGAATTCCCATAATCATTTCTTCATCTGCGATTTTGGTGTATGTCCTGCTGCCGCTGCAACCGACTGTGACTCCCACTTTGCCTTCTTTATATGTCTTCACAACCGCATCCGAGCATAAGCTCTGCTTTCCTGCAAAACTCGCTTCGATTCTGCCGCCCGTTTTGTACATCATCGCCTGTGTAAGTAACATAACCTGTTTGGGGGTACAGATAACTACAACAACATCCGGAGTAAATGTGGCTTTTTCCAGGGGAGAGTACAGGATAGCTTCTGTTGAATTTGGGGGAAGCTTGGTAACTCCTTCAAGGGTGCGCCTGGCAGCGCCCTGGGTGCTGAATTGTTTGAGTTTATTAAAATAAAATTCTCCACTTGCAACTTTTGGAGGCATTTCGCCAAGGCCCATTGCGCCGGCCCCACCTTTGCACATCTGGTCTTCACCAAGTGTATAAAACTCCTCACCTGTTCGTCTCACTCTGTCTACCAGCTGGCAGTGTCTCATAGCCTCATCTACTTTTTTCATTCCCTCAGGAACTTCTTCTCCTTTAGGAATTAATTTTACTGCAACAGGAGAGGTATTCAGTTTCAGGCAGTCTACAAGTTCTTGCCCATATTTATTTATCTCTTTTGCATCCATATTTTCAACTCCGATTTTCAGATTATTTTGAATAATTTTCTTATCGGACTTTATCAGTCACTGTATCTCTCTCACAAATAGTGTTTTTGTTTTCTTTTTTGCAAAAGCTCTTTGTGGTACGTATTATCCATTGACTATGCAGGATAAGATGGACAACTATAAGAAAAACTATCAAGATTCCTGCTCTGCTGTGTATCCAAATCCAGTTAGCTTTCGTTAATCCCATATATACTATATAACGTCCTCTCGGAATTCCTGAAGGTATTAAAAAGTACATAACTAAACCTGTACCTGCAACAGCAAAAAATAGAGTTGTCAGAATAAGGTCTATTAAGTAATTAGTTTTTAGTCGGCTTACAGTTTCACCTCTTTCAGATGTTCCGATCCAACCATTGCTAATTAATTCGTTTAGTGATGAGAGCAATTACAGGTACCATTCATAGATAGTTCTTGCAGTAACCCATTATTATAGTCATCAACTGCGTTGGAAACCTTACCCGTTATTCCTGCAAATACTTTGATATTTTTTTCTGCCAGTGACATCAGTGGTCTCCCACCGATACCCGCAACAAGCACAGCATTGACATTATGTGATTCTAATATTTTTGATGGAGCAGCACAATTGTGCTCGATCTCAGGAGACAGGTTACTTATTGTTTTAACACTCTCAATATTTTTATCGCTTACATCCACGATGGTAAAATATTCGCATGAGCCATAATGAAAACAAACGTCAGATTCCAGTCCACTTTCATTCATTGATGGTATAGCAATTTTTGTCACTTTTCACACTTCCTTTAACATTTACCGCTGCTGCCTTTACCTTGCTTCTGGGGTAGCAGTATTCGTTCTCAATGATTTTTATTCTCTTTCGTTGCCGCCGATTGGGTATACGATTTCGGAACCGCACATCGGACAGATAGCTGGGCGCTCAGTATCACACTTTAATTCCCATCTATACTCACACCCGCTACAGAGAAATTCAACTTTGCACTCTCCATTATTTATATACTCTCCGGAAATCTCTATTGCTTTGCCATTGACAAGGGCCTCAGTCACTTTCTGTCGAGCCTTTTGCAGATCATTCCAGAAAGTTTTTCTGGAGATGCCCATCATATCTGCGGCCTCGTTTTGGCCAATATGAACGAGATCGCAAAGGCGGATGGCTTCAAGTTCTCCTATGGATAAGTTAATAATTTCGAGATCGCAGAGAGAAACCTTCCTGGGTTTATAATATGCAGCTTTTGGAAGGCACGATACCCTGCGCTTAACTCTATTTACCATCAAATTACTCATATGCGATTTATTATATATAACTTACTAATTTATACAGTTCATTTAGAACCTATCCAAAAAGTCCTGCTGTTCCAAATGCTATTCATGTATAAGCGAAATGAAGCATAGTAAAGTTATTCTCATTTTCTTTTTATATTCTCTAAGGAGATTAGTAATACTCTAATAGTTGTTTTTGTTTTAGTTTAAAGTCTTACAGCAATATTGGTTATGTAAAACAGACATAACTGTAATTTTAATAATGTTTATCTGCATCCTGAGTTCCGCAGTGTTTTTTTGGAAATTTTTATTTCTCCCACTAGCGTTTTCGAAATAATCCCAAATTATTATTATTGTTATTATTATTATTATTATTACTATTTGAAATTCAGTATAATTGATAAAATTGAAGCTGTCGTTTTTGTATCTAAATACCTCATCTTGCTATTTTTACCTCATTCACCTAAATTCAATAAACTCGTGCTAAATTTAAAATCGCCAACAAGAAACCTCATAGATATATCCCAATTTACTTCACAAAATAGGCTGAAGAATTTATAAATTTCTGAGTGCAAAGCTATATATAATACCTAATGGGAAATAGGTTACCGGTTTCCTATGTATATGCCATGAAAACAATCAGTCAACTACGAAAACGAATAAGTTTTCTAGAAAGCGTGTTCAAAAGCGTTTTCCCAGTTTATTCATGTAAGAATATATATTTATATCATTATGTTCATGCAAACATAACAACTAACCTATTAAAGTCTGTCAGGTATTACTATGCGTGGAAAAATAGGTACAATACTACTACTCTCTATTCTGGTTCTGGCTGTAGCATCCTGTGGGTGTGCAGAAAATACGCATCAGGCTGTCCAGAACTCAAGCACAGTACAGATAACCGATATGTTGGGCAGGCAGTTAACTGTGCCGACGGAAGTCTCTTCAGTTGTAGCCACTTCTCCGCCATCAACTATTCTCGTGTATATGCTTGCTCCGGACAAACTTGAAGGCTGGAATTTTAAAAATAACTTTACTCAACCTTTTATGGCTGAAAACTACTCAAATCTGCCTGTAATAGGGGGCTGGTTCGGAACACAGACCGGAAACTATGAAACTATAATTAACATGCATCCTGATATCGTAATTGAAGGATATACTACTGATGGGGAAATCCATGAAGCTATAGAGCGCAGACAGGAAAACTTTGGAAACATTCCTGTAGTAGCTGTTAATGATTCCATTATCTTCGTTAACAAATCTGATCCTACTATACAATATGTGGGTAAACTTCTTAATTGTGAAGACCAGGCACAAAAACTGATTGATTTCCGCAGTTCAATCCTTAACGAGATCAATAACACTGTAAAAGACATTCCCGAGGACCAGAAAGTACGCGTTTATTATGCCGAAGGTCCAAAGGGGCTGATGACTGACCCTTCGGGTTCTCAACATTCTCAAGTTATTGATATATGCGGTGGTATTAATGTTGCAGACTGCAAGCTTACTCCAGGGAATGGTATGACGCAGGTCTCAATCGAGCAGGTTATAAACTGGGATCCTCAGGTAATTATCACTTCAAATCCACAGTTCTATTCGACGGTTTACTCTGATTCTCTCTGGTCAAGCCTAGATGCTGTGAAAAACAAAAGAGTATACCTTGCTCCTCAGAATCCTTTCTGCTGGATTGACAGGCCACAGGGCCCTCACCTTATCATAGGGACTGCCTGGACTGCAAAAATGCTGTATCCTGACCGGTTTGCAAATATGGACCTGCCCAAGCTGACTCGTGATTTCTACTCGGAGTTCTTCCACTATGATCTCACGGATAAAGAACTGGACACTCTACTTAACCCTTCAGCAGAGGCTAAGACGTGAGCGAGAAGGATAAATCTCCGGGCTTTCCCTATATTGCAGAGAACATCTTTGCCCCCATCTACCCTGTAATAGCAGCTCATATCGTCAAGCAAAGCGGGATAGAGAAAGGTATATGCCTTGACCTGGGATGCGGTATAGCATCCCTGGGAGTTGCTGTTGCGGAAATAACGGATATGCAGGTATATGGTATCGATATTTCAACTGAAATGTGCAGGCTTTCAAGAAACAAAGCCTTCCGTCACTACCTTTCAGGTAAAGTTGCTCCTGTGCAGTCCGATGTACATCTGCTCCCTTTAAGGAACAATTGTGCAGATCTTATAGTAAGCCGGGGTTCTGTATTTTTTTGGAATGATCTGCCTGTGGCCTTTAAGGAAATTGCTCGCGTTCTTGCTCCGGGTGGGCAGGCATGGGTAGGAGGTGGCTTTGGCACAAAAGAGTTGAGAGCACAGATCTCTGAAAAAATGGTTGAAATAGATCCTGACTGGCATGCAAGTTCAAAAGAACGCCTCAGTCCTAAAAACCTTCAGGCTATAGAGGAGGCTGGAAAACAGACCGAAATCCCCTATCATGTAGTTCAGGATGAATCGGGATTCTGGATGGTACTAAGCAAGGAAGGTTGAAAAATGAAATGCAATGTGTGTGAATTCAGGTGTAAAATCGATGAATACAGCAGGGGAAGGTGTGGGAACTACATATGTGCTGGCGGTAATATCATCCAGGACCCTGATATCGGATATCTTGGAGCATATCCTGTTTCTATAGAAACCATTCCTTTACTTCATTACTATCCCTCAGGTAAGTTCCTTCAGGTTTTCAGTACTGGATGTAATTTCCAGTGTTCAGGCTGCGTGGCTCGCCTGTTAGCTTCAGGGAAATCGCTTGACCTTCCTGCACTTACCCCGTCTCAGGTAGTGGAAAAAGCAGTGCAGCAGGAGTGCCTGGGTGTAGTTTCCACACTCAATGAGCCTGCTGCAAACTATTATCTTTTCAGGGACCTTGCTGTGCAGGCAAAAGAAAAAGGTTTACTTGCAGGCTGTTCCACAAACTGCTATTTCACAGACGAGACACTGGAAGAACTTGGAAAGCTTGTAGATTTCATGAACATTGGAATTAAGGGTTATTCTGATAAGAGCTATATAAGCTGCGGAGTCCCGTCCTCAGCTCCTGTTTTCCGCAACATATCCAGGCTTTTCGACATGGGTGTACATGTTGAAACTTCGATCGTTTACTCACGGGGAAATGAAGAAGATGTGATAAAGGTTGTAAAAACGTTGTCTAATATCTCTCCTACCATTCCGGTTCAGGTCATGAGGTTCATTCCTTTCGGGGATGCCCCAATTGAGCTTGAACCCTCTATCGGAGAGGCTGAGAACCTGTGTGCTGCTCTGCGTAAACATATAGACTATGTTTATCTCTTCAATTCTCCAGGTACGGAATTGTCAAACACGTACTGTCCTGAATGCGGCAGCCTTCTTGCAGAAAGGGAATTTTACGGGCCCATGGGTTCCAGGCTTCTAAAACCCTGGACAAGTTACACCTGTAATTGCGGTAAGGATACCCCGGTTAAAGGGATAACTGCGAATGAAAGTTTCAATGAGGAAGGTTTCATGGGCGGTTACAGGATAAGTCGAGCTTTCAGTATGGTCCATGCAGTACTTACATGCCTGGGAATACTTGACGACAACAGATTAATTGAAATATGGGGAAAAGTCTCCAATCCCGAAACCCTGAATCGAATACATCATATGGTACAGCAGCCGTACTCCTATCTTGAATTTATCAGGCTTATTGCTGAGAAGGCAAATGTGCCGGAAAAAGGTGAAGAACTTATTTCCTTTACTCTTAATCGTCTGGAACTTGTCAAATCTCTTGCAGCGGAAAATAGCTGTCATAAGGTGTATTATTGTATGGGCTCTCCTCTTTTTGCTCTAAACGCCGGAAGAATGGAAAACAATCTTGTAACATTTTCCGGGGGAGTTAGCATCAACAAACAGCTTCAAAAAGAAGGCAAACCGGGTGTAAATGTTTCTCCCTCTTTTATAAGTGAGCAGAATCCCATGACAATTTTTATCTCAGGTTTTCTTTCTCGCCCTCTCGATGAGTTTTATAGCCTGTGCCAGCAGTATGGCATATCTGCAGATGCGGTAAAAAAGCATCGTGTCTATGAAGTTCCGCCGTCCTGGGATTTCGGGAACCCTCGCTGGATACTGGGACTCCTGTACATAGCAGACAAACTGAACCCAGAAAACTCAACAATTGACATGAAAAAAGAAGCAAATGAGTTTTATCTACGGTTTTACGGTATACCTTTTGAGGAAGCAAAGCCTAACAGGTCATTTCACAGACCCTCTTCCGGCATATGGCCCAGGCATGTGATGAGGGATACTCATGCCTGATTACAAGTTTAATCGCACTACCCTGGTGTATCTGTTACCTTTCGTGTTACTCATAATCTCCCTTTTTGTCGGAAGATACCAAACTCCACTGTCGGCAGTTGTGGATGAGAGCATTAGCACTTTTTCATCCTTTTTTTTCGGCACTCCTGCTTCGGTTTCCACTCAACACACAGTACTATTTAATGTAAGGTTACCAAGGATACTTGCAGCTTTACTGGTAGGTGCAGCTCTTTCCATATCTGGAGCCTCTTTCCAGGGAATCTTTCGTAATCCTCTTGTGTCCCCTTATATCCTTGGAGTAGGTTCAGGGGCTGGTTTCGGAGCATGCCTTGCAATATTGCTCTGGAACAATTATCTTATAATACAGTTGATGGCTTTTGCTTTCGGACTCCTTGCGATGTTTATTGCTATAAGTATGGGTAAAGTCAGCAAAGGTACTGGAACTCTTGTATTCGTGCTTTCGGGAATTATTGTTAACTCTATTTTCACGGCTCTTACGTCACTGGCAAAGTATGTAGCAGATCCTTATGATCAACTTCCTGCAATAGTATTCTGGCTTATGGGAAGCCTTGCTACTGTCAGGTACGTTGATCTGCTCTATATATTATCGCCTATAATTGTCGGGTCTCTAGTATTGTTTCTTTTCAGGTGGCGTATCAACATTTTGTCCCTTGGCGACGAGGAAGCTAAAGCTCTTGGAATGGACGTGGAAAAAATGCGGCTGATCATCATTGTTTGTGCGACCCTTGTAACTTCAGCAGCAGTCAGTATCAGTGGTGTCATTGGTTGGGTAGGACTGGTTGTACCTCATATCTCAAGAATGATTGTTGGTCCCAATTATAGCCGCCTCTTACCCATGAGCATGGTTATCGGAGCATCGTTTATGCTGGTTGTGGATGATCTTTCAAGGACCATTGTAGCTACAGAAATTCCCCTGGGAATTCTCACTTCGCTGGTAGGAGCTCCGGTGTTTGCATACCTTATCAAGAAGGGGCGTATGGGATGGAACTGATGCTGGAAGTAAAGTCCCTTGCTTTCTCTTATGGAAACAGGCCAGTATTTGAAAATGTATCTTTTTCGCTGAAAAAAGGCGAAATCATGTGCATTTTGGGCCCAAACGGGGCAGGAAAATCTACACTTATCAAATGTATTGCGGGAATTCTCAAACCCGATAACGGATCTATCTATATTCAGGGAGAGGATACAGTTTCTCTTGGGGTAAGAGGAATTGCCAGGAATATAGGTTATGTACCTCAGCAAAATGAAGTGGTTTTTCCGTTTACTGTGCTGGATTTTGTAGTTATGGGCCGTGCTCCTCATCTTTCCATGTTTGCATCCCCTGGTACAGAGGATATTAAACTTGCAAAAGAATCACTAGCAATGGTGGGAATTTCCGGTCTTGCAGAAAGACCGGTTGCTAAGCTCAGTGGAGGACAGAGTCAAATGGTGCTTATTGCCAGGGCTCTTGTCCAGAAGCCTGCTCTGCTTTTGCTGGACGAGCCAACTTCTCACCTTGATTTTGGCAACCAGATCCTTGTGCTGGAAACTGTCCAGAAACTGGCTTCACTTGGAATGTCCATTGTTATGAATACACATATGCCGGATCATGCTTTTTTGTTAGGTGACAGAGCTGCAGCATTGTCCGGAGGTAGACTGGTTGCAGCAGGAAAAGTCGAAACCGTTGTAACCAGTAAGATGATGTCTTCAGTCTATGGTGTAAATGTAGCTATCAGGGAAATTGAAGATATGAAAAGAAAAGTATGTTTACCCTTAAGAAGATAAACAAAATATAATATAAATATCAATTTTAATATAAACATGCATTAAATATAAATCTAAAAATAAAAGCACACATAAAAATAGAAAAATCTAAAAAAGGTGAAATAAAACAGATCCATAAAAATGCAGCCTCAAGAGAAAAAAGATAGAAGGAAAGAGGGCAGGATCTTATCTACCCATCTTGTTATTTCTACTCCTCTTGTTATTTCTACTCCTCTTGTTATTTCTACTCCTCTTATTATTTCTACTCCTCTTATTATTTCTACTCCTCTTATTATTTCTACTCCTCTTATTATTTCTACTCCTCTTATTATTTCTACTCCTCTTATTATTTCTACTCCTCTTATTATTTCTACTCCTTTTATTATTTTTAATATTCAAAAAGGTTAATAATTTAAAGATCGCAGAAAAGATTTCATCTTTGAAGCTAATAAATAACAGGTTTTCTGATCTTATTCTATTTGGGGGTGCTTTCTATGGACAACTCAAGACCTTATTTCAATCCTGAAATCGAAACCATGGACAGGGAAGAACTGGATGCTCTCATAGAGGAGCGGGTAAGGTACACGGTAAAATATGCGGCAGAACATTCTCCTTTTTACAGAAAATGGTTTGAAAAGCAGGGCGTGGATCCGGCTGAGATTAAAACCCATGAGGACCTTCTGGACCTTCCCATAATCTCGGGAAACACTATCCGTGAAAACCAACCTCCGGAAATGAACGAATTCATGTTCAGGAGTGTGGGATGGGAGGACGTTTTCACAGTTCATGAGACTAGCGGAACTAGCGGAAACCCAAAGAGTTTTTTCCTTACATGGGAAGACTGGGAACGGTATTCGGAAAAGTACGCACGTATTTTCAGGTCACAGGGCTTCGGTCCTGGAGACAGGGTTGTTGTCTGTGCTTCTTATGGAATGAATGTAGGGGCAAACACCATGACCCTTGCGGCCAGGCAGCTTGGTATGAGTATTATTCCTGAGGGTAAATGCACGTTTCCCCTGCGTGTTATCGAAGCTTACAGGCCTACAGGTATAGTAGGCAGTGTATTCAAACTACTTAACCTCGCCAGAAGGTTACAGGCAGAAGGTATTGACCCTCGGGAGTCAGGTGTAGATAAACTTGTCGTGGGAGGAGAATCCTTTGCTGAAGAGTCAAGGAACTACCTTTCGGAAATCTGGGGCTGTCCGGTTTATAATACTTATGGAAGCACGGAAGGTACGATGTGTGGTGAGTGTGATGAGGTATCAGGGCTGCATGTGCCTGAAGACCTTGTCCACGTTGATATTTACGATCCCCATGTGGAGAATTATGTACCTGACGGAGAATGCGGAAGGGTTATCCTGAGTACACTGCTGCCTGTTGGGGCGAAAGCGGGCACCCTTCTTTTAAACTATGATACCGAAGACACAACTGTGGTGCTCACGCGCAAACAGTGTCCCTGCGGAAGGACGCATATGAAGATTATGACTCCTCAGCGGGAGGCTGAAACTGTGTGGGTAGAAGGAGCTCCCTTTAACCGTGTAGATGTGGAAAGAGGCGTTTTTCAGCGCGAAAACATGGACTATCTAACTGGAGAATATGAGGCTTTTCTTTATGGCGCAGAGGATGAAGGAGAAACCGTACTCAGGGTAAGTATGGAATGTGAAAGTCCTGAGGTGTGCGACCGGGATCGTATAAAGGAGAACTTTCTTCGCACTTTTCTTAAATATAAGCCTCCGCTTTCCAGGGCTTATGCCGAAGGTACTTTCAAAATAATATTCAATTTCACGGGCCCTATGGGTCTCGAACTTAACAGAATAAAAGGCAGGCCTAAAAGGCTTGTGGACAGGCGATAGAGATGATAAGAAAAGACCGTGACACAGAAAAATGCCAAAACGATTTAAAAGTGTAAAGTCACTTAAAGAGCTCTGAGAAAACTCAAAAACGCTGAGATAATTCAGAAAATGTTGAAACGTTAGTATTGAGAAAGTGGGCTTATCTGGAAAATGTACTCGTGCCTGGAATCGATCTTACATATAATTTTCTTAAATTTTATTAAAAAATAATTTGTTTAAAACTTCTTCTACTTTTATTTTATTTTTATATTTTCTTTTATATGTTGTCAAGTTAATCAAAAATTGGTTTAACGATGTCGTTTTCTCCTTGACAAATAGAATTGGCCACGTATTAATGGACTCAGATGAAGTACAATCAACAGTTATAACTGAAAAATAACTGAAAAATAACTGAAAAATAACTGAAAAATAATTCGAAACAAATTTGACTTCCAAATACTACTAATAGTTATTAATATTATTTTCTTCAGACTGAATAATTACTTTTTCCAAAATAAAAAAGCCTATATATTTTCTGGTTAGTAGACGTAAGCTATTCCCAAAGATTAATATTAGTAAAGAACGAATATTTGTTAGAAACTCTTTTATATTAGTGGCTATGTGAAAAAAACATATATAGTGCTACGTGTAATATACTAAAGTATTAACTCGTAAACAAATCCAAGATTATCCGGTGATATTATGGAAACAGAACTTATGAGGATAGGAGTTTCCCTTCCCGACACCCTTTTGGGTAAATTTGATGAGATTATCGAAAAAAGAGGTTATTCTTCTCGTTCCGAAGGCATAAGAGATGCCATTAGAAGTTACATTTCTTATTACGAATGGATGGGTGACATTAAGGGTTACCGCGTCGGGACCGTTTCGGTTATTTATGACCATACAAAAAGAGGTCTCTCGAATGCCCTTGCAGATATTCAGCACCACTACTCTCACCTGATAAAATCATCAGTGCATATACACCTTGATCATGACAATTGCTTTGAAGTAATTGTTCTCGATGGGGAAGGTGAAGAAATTAAGGAGCTTGCCGAAGCTATAATGGCCCTCAAAGGGGTAAAATTCTCAAAGCTTACTACTGTAGCATCAAACGAACAAATCTGATCTTCTCTAAGTGTTTGTTTTGAACAGTCATGAGAAGGTAAGAATGGAGTAAAGAAAAGACTCAAAATAAAAGATTCTAAAGAAAAGACTCAAAATAAAAGATTCTAAAGAAAAGACTCAAAATAAAAGATTCTAAAGAAAAGACTCAAAATAAAAGATTCTAAAGAAAAGACTCAAAATAAAAGATTCTAAAGAAAAGACTCAAAATAAAAGATTTCTAGAGGGAAAATACTTCACTTCAAAGAGAATAAATCCCTCTTGACTTTTATATTTATACCTTTTCGAAGTGTTTTTCAATATGTTTTAGGAGCAGGTTTCCGAATTTTGTGAGTTCATAAACCTGAAAACTCCGTTCTCTTTGTGAGTTTACCAGGCCTGCTTCTTTTAATAGTTTAAGATGGTACGAAAGGGCTGAATGCTGCTGGTCTGTGCAGTTAACAAGGACACAGACACAGAGACTCTGGACTTCAAGAGCTTTGAGAATTCTCAGGCGGGTCGGATCTGAAAGAACCTTAAGCAGATTAACGATTTCTTCCACATCCTCGTTCATTGCCGCATTCACAGCATCAAGTACATCTTCCGGAAGACAATATGAATCCTTTACTTTGATTAATTTTTTTTCAGACATTTCTTCCACTTAACTATCAATTCGAGTAAAGCATGTGGTTATTATTTTTAACTCTTTGTATTAATGCTTCGGTTATTTCTTAAACTCTTTGACTTATATATCAGGTCTGATTTTAACTATTCTGCTTACCTTGCTTACTTGTTTACTCAGCAAATCCTGGCTATGCCCTGTTCACTCTTTCTGCTGCATATTCTGTTTATTCTGTTTACTTTGCTTATTCTGTTTACTTTGTTTATTCTGTTTACTTTGTTTATTCTGTTTACTTTGTTTATTCTGTTTACTTTGTTTATTCTGTTTACTTTGTTTATTCTGTTTACTTTGTTTATTCTGTTTACTTTGTTTATTCTGTTTACTTTGTTTATTCTTACTTTGTTTACTCTATTTATTATCTTGAGTATCCTGTTTTATCCTTTTAAAATATCCTTCTCAGTACAGAGCACTTCTCTCCATCTGAGTCCAAGTTCCGAGAGAGCAAGACCGCCTCCTATCAAAGTAATTGAATTTTTTATAATATGATCGAGCACAGCAACCGTAAATCCTATTTCCGGGCTTATTCCTCCAATCCCGAAGACTGCAGTAAGGGCAACTTCATATGTTCCTATAGCTCCAGGTGTTATTGGAAAGATTTTTGCAATATTTCCAAGGGCTACAGCCAGGAAAATCAGTGATATCATATATGTGGACGAGACACTTTCCCCGACTGCCGGAAATGATTTAAAAACAAAGAAACAGGTGAATATATCTGTTCCCCATATAAGAAGAGACGATGCAGTCACAGCCAGAAACGAGCTTGGATGTACGGCAACGATACTTATCTGATGGAGAAAAGTAGATGCAAAGCCTTTCATTTTTCCAGAAAGTCCTTTCTGAACATTTTCCACTTCCAATATCTTTATATTGGTACTTTCTCGGAAAGATACAGTAAATAGAATTAAAAAGAAAATCACTACTGAAAGTCCGGACAGCTTTATCAGAGAGTTCATCCAAGGTGCAAGTTCAAAATGGGAAGCAGCCCCTGAAGATGCAAGTACTGCTATAGAAGTAATTGCAACTACATCGAATACTCTTTCTACAGTTAGTGAGGAAAAGCTAGTTGTAAAGTCAAGGTCTTTGCTTTTTTTCAGGATATACATCCTGCTCAGGTCTCCTATCCGTGCCGGAAGAATTACATTTGCGGATTGGCTGATAAAAATGCTGCCTGTAAGAAATCCAACTCCGTATTGATTTCCAAGCCTGTTAAGGATCTGCTGAAAGCGTACTCCTCTTAAAGGCCAGGAAGCACAGTATACCAGAACAGCTATAATCAAAGTCCTGAGGGATGCCTGCTTCATGTTTTCCAGAATATCGGATGCGCCAAGGAAGGTTGCAACAAGTGTAAGGATCAGAATTGCGAGAGTAGCTGTTAAGAAGATTTTTCCTTTGCCTGAAACTCCGGGCGGGGATGAGAGTTCCCGCCAGAGACGAAATATCTCAGACCCCATTCCTTTGACATCTTTTGCCAGATTAACCTTACTTGACTCTCCATGCCTCCAGTAAACCGGAAATTCTATTACTTTATATCTTTTATGCTGGGCTCTTACGAGTACTTCGGTGTCCCAGAACCAGTGTTCATTCTCGATCTCATCAAGAAACTCAAAGAGAGCTTCTCTCCTGAAAGCCTTAAAACCACACTGGTGGTCACAAAGCTTTGAATTTAGAAAAAGTCTCACCAGAAAATTATATCCTCTGCTTGCAAACTCCCGTTTAAAAGGCCTTTTTGCATCACTATCGGGCATCATTCTTGAGCCTGTAGCAAAATCATAACCATCTGTGCTCACAGCCTTGATCAGTTTTTCCAGATACTTCATATCTGTTGCAAGATCCACATCAATATAGCAAAGGACTTCTCCTGAAGCGACTTTAAAAGCCCGGTTAAGAGCTTTTCCCCGACCCTGCCGTTTATCCGAGTGCAGGTGGACAACATAAGCATGCTGTTCCGAGAGTCTGGAAGCTATCCGGTCCGTACCGTCCGTGCTGCCGTCTTCTGCTATGATGATCTCGAACTGATCCGTTATTTTAAAAAGTGTCTCTGCTGTGACAAAGACAGCCTTCTTGATATTCGCTGCCTCATTATAAGCTGGTAAAACTACCGATACGCTGGTAATGGATAAGACCCCTCTATTTTCATTCCAGTATTAGGAGCGAATCTATAAATTACATAAACGGACTTTTCTATACTTATATAAATGGACTATTATATAATCATGGGTTTAAGGTTACACCTAAAAACCAAAAACTCAGAATTTCTTTTTTACTTTGTAAATCCGGACTGAACTCTGGTAAACCGGTTCAAAATAAGTTTCATCCTCGAACTTATCCGCCTTTATATCATACATCTGCCGTTCAAGTTGACCAATATACACATAGCTTACGTTATATTTATTCATAAGCTCAAGAGCTTTTTTTTCACTGCTTGTACTGTAAATGATATTTACGTCTTCAAGCCTTTTTGCGATTTCTTTATTGTCTCTTCCCCAAAACCTCTCATGCCTTGTCCATCCGATAATCGTAGGAAGCCCGGTATTTGCCGAGACACGCGAGGTATAACGATAACTGCTGTCATCTGAGGAAGCTTCAAGAATCACCGGAACTCCCTTTACATTTTCCTGAATCCATTTTATGGCATCATAATCCCCTCTGTCCAGTTTTTTCATATATTCCATGCCGTCAAGAGCAGGTTTTGCATTCATATCTTCTATTCTCGTAAAGGTTGATACTACGGGAAACACGCTGCATGAGAGGACCAGGAGCATAAGTGAGAATGTCCAGACTTTTTTTCCATAGACCCTATTTGTAGGAAGACTATTCTCCAGAGGAATTCTGTAGCGGAAATAAAGGTAATAGAAAGAATAAGAAGCTGCAATAGCTAGAAAAATCCATAAATGCATATAAAATTTGAAAACAGTATTCATACGGGCGAAACTTCCGGAAATAGGGTCGTCGAGAAAGATGATTTCGCAGATAAGAGCTATGAACGCAGCCATTGCGATCAGAAGCGAGACGAATCCTGTACTACTTCTCTCAGGAAGGTCTTTTATGAAAGAATAAAGCGAAAGAGTAAGTAAAGGGAGAAGGATTACAAGCAGGGAAATAGTCCATTCTCTGGCAAGAAACAACGATATTCCTGTCAATAAGATGAAGTACTGTTTTTTTCTTCTGAGTTCCAGGTGATTCGCGAGGAAAGAAAAAGTCAAAAAAAGGAAGAGACTGAACAGGATCAGGAATTCTCCGATTGTTGTACGAAGTTCTGGCGGAACAAAATCAAATCCACCTGCAGCTTGTGGTTTAAATGACAGATAAAAGGGCAAGTACGGAATAAGACTAAAAATGGAAATCGAAAAAATTGTTCCAAAAAACACAGTAATGAATTTTGATAAGCTTTTTTTATGAATATAGCGCCCGTAGTAGAAAGCAAAAATAACTGCAAATGTCAGGCCAAGGTATATCGGGAAATCCCATGAATTAGAAGGAAATAAGTAGCCAATGGATATTGAAAACATAAGAAAGGACAGTATACCTTCAAAGGCACGATCACTATCTTTCCTTAGATATATATTCAGGAGGAAAGCAAGTACCAGTAACTGGAACGGAATTGCAAGCATGTGGGAATGAAGGTCCCCGTGTATGAAACTGAAGTAAGGAAACTCATTTATCGTATACGGGATAACTCTCGAACTGCTCCAGTAGTATCCCATTGGAACCGTCTCTCTGGTAAGGTACATGGATATGAATTCTTTAAGTCCCTGCAGATTTCCTAGTAGAATCACGGATACGGCAGTAAGAAGCCCGTACTTTATTTTTCCGTTAGTGAGGTTATATCCAAATCCGAAAAGTAGATTGAAGGAAAGAGCGAAAGTGAGCGCAATAGCCAGATTGAAAAGCATGGATGGTTCGACAGAAAGTAGTTTTCCAGGAACTCCCACAGAAAGGTATCCGAAGTAGTAATAAAATTCAAGGGAACCTCCTGCAAACCAGGGATCTGCCGGAGGAAAAGAAGAAGTTCTTGTTATTGCATTCAAAAAAGCAAAGTCCATAAACTTTTCATGCCTGTAGATCTCAGGGAGATACATGCGTATAAGCAGAAAAAAAAAGAAGCCTGCAGCGAATACAAGCTCATTTGAAAACAGGATGTTCTTTTTCGGTAAAATCCTTTGTTTTCGATAGACAATTCCCGATATAAGGCAAAGTAGAAGTACTGAGATAAGGATCGTGTGTCTGTTAAAGCCCCATACGTAGGAAAAAAGCCAGGCAAGATACGTAACGAGCACTATTCCCAGGGTTCTTGCTGCAGAATATCCTCTATCAGCAAGCCGATCACCAGCTATTCCGGCAAGAGGCATGGAAATCAGGCCCAGCATTTCAATAAAAATAAACCAAAAAATTACGTAAAGATACTCTAACACCGCTCTCTTCCCTTTAAAATCATTTGTTAAAGTACACTTTCCAAAGCCCCACTCTCTTGAAGTGTACTTTTTATTTACCTGACAGAAGTGCTGATAATATGTATTTTGTAAATAGGTTTATATTTTTTATCGTAGAAAAAATTATTTAATTCTTTTTCTTACTTCATTTTCCCCGAATCTTATATTGTTCCTTCCAGAAGATTACCTTGTTCCTTCCAGAACATTATTTTATTCCTTCCAGAAGATTACCTTGTTCCTTCCAGAACATTATTTTATTCCTTCCAGAAGATTACCTTGTTATCTTAAAATAGGTCTTTGTAAGTACTGATAGATATGAAAATGCAGATTAACGGAAATGCTGTGGAAGCGCACAGCGGCGAATTTTTCGATATCATAAATCCAGCAACATGTGAACTTATTGACCGAGTTCCGAAAGGCACGGAAGATGACGTGGAGGTGGCGGTTGAAGCTGCATCTTCAGCTTTTAAAGGCTGGGCTTCCGCATCTCCGCAGCAAAGAGCCAGGATTCTTTACATAGCTGCGGGAATTGTAAGACAGAGAAAGGATGAACTTGCCGTCCTGCTCACCAGGGAGCAAGGTAAACCTTTAGCCGAATCTAAAAATGAAATCGAAGGTTTTGCACATGTCCTTGAGTACTATTGCGGGCTTGCAAGTAGTTCTCACGGAGACTTTGTTCCGATTCCTCAAAACGGATACGCTTTTACTGTAAAAAAGCCTCTGGGTGTTTGTGCAGCCATAATACCCTGGAATATGCCTGCTCTTATAATGGCATGGAAGATAGGTCCTGCCCTGATATCAGGAAATACGCTTGTCCTGAAACCTGCAAGCAACACTCCCCTCACTAACCTTACCCTGGCTTCTATCCTGAGTGAGGCAGGGCTTCCACCAGGCGTGCTCAATATCGTTACAGGCCCTGGGAATATTGTGGGAGAAAGCCTGGTTAAAAGCCCGAAGGTAAAGAAAATATCCTTTACCGGAGAAGCAAGAACCGGAAAACGTGTAGCCGAACTTGCAGCCTGTGGGATGAAAAGAGTAACCCTTGAGCTTGGAGGAAGTGATCCCATGCTGGTCTGTGATGATGCTGACCTTGAGGCTGCAGTTTTAGGGGCTCTAAGGGGAAGATTTTACAATTGCGGACAAACCTGTACTGCTGTAAAGAGGCTGTTTGTTTTTGAAACCGTAGCTGAAAAGTTCATAAAAAAGCTTGAAGCAGGTATCCGGAATTTAAGGGTTGGAAACGGGATGCATGAAAACATCGATATGGGACCCCTTAACAACCGCAGGCAGTGGGAATATATAAAAAAGCTTGTCGAAGATGTCGAAGAAAAGGATGAAGGCAGGATAGTTACAGGAGGCAGAGTTCCTGAGAACGGTGTCTGCAGTAAAGGATTTTTTTTCGAGCCTACACTTGTTACAGATGTGCCCAGGGAGTCCAGGCTTCTGAAAGAGGAAGTATTTGGCCCGGTGTTACCTGTAGTTCAGGTAAAAGATCTTGATGAAGCGATTGAAGAAGCTAACAATACCTGTTATGGGCTTGGAGCCTCTCTATGGACAAAAAATCTTGATAAAGCCCATAAAGGATGCGAACAGTTAAATGCAGGAATTATCTGGCTAAATCAGCACCTTAAGATTGCTCCTGAAGTTCCTTTTGGAGGTACCGGGCAGAGCGGAATAGGAAGAGAAAACGGGCCTGATTCTCTTTCCGAATACCTTGATTTAAAAACAGTGATGTTGAAAACATGAACTAATACTGCTAAAAACCTGACGTACTGAGCAAGAAACGTACTGAGCAAGAAACGTACTGAGTAAAAAACGTACTGAGTAAGAAAGGCTACGAGAAAGCTCTGAAGTTTGATACTGATAAAATAAAGATTTTTCGATGAGCCAGTTAATATGCAGCTCATCGGACTTTTCCTGATAACCGTATAAATAAATTAAGAGTTACTAACTCTATATTTACTTCTTCTGGTATTTAGGTAGAAGCTGCATGAATTCAGAAGCTTCCATAACCGGTACGCTATCAATTACACAGATATCTGACCAGGGTAGGTTGAAAGCTCCGTAAGCTTCGGCACTCTCAGCTTCGTAAAGGATGTAATAGCGGTTTCCGGAAAGGTCAATCCACTGGTTAATGACATCAATTCCGTCTGGAATCTCCAATCTCTTAAAATGCTCAAGGATCTTATCGCGGTTCGAAGGGTCCCAGGTACTAACGTCCATGAATAACATCTTTTACCACTCCTCTTATTTTATGCTGCCAATACCCCTACCCGGAGGCCAGGGCAGCTTTTTTACAGCATCCGGGATTTATTTGAGAGCCAGGCTCAAGGAAAAACAAGTTACTTCTCCTGTGCCATCCCCGCAAATGCGGACTTGGCCAGCATGCCCCCAAAATGCCGACTAACGGCAGAAGTCTAGATTTTTTAGGTTTTTACTGCCTTTTCCTTATTCACCATTGCTCAAATCCCCTTGAATGATAAATCCGGAAGGACAGGTAATCATGCAGAAAGAAATTCTGCATGCGGATACAGACAGTATATTATCATCCCTGAGACTATATAATAGTTCGTCCTTAAAGATTATGTTAAGTCTGGGAACTCTTCAGGTACACAACACTTTTAATGAAAGTACAGGACTTCATTTTCTCAGTCGAGCCAGCAAACTTCGCAATTCTCTTCTTTTTTCATGAAAAAGCTCGCAACTTCAAACCCGGCTTTTAGAGAGCCGTTCATGCTTCTTTCCGGATAATTGGTTGATGAGAACATTCCTGCCAGATAAAGTCCGGACGGGCCTGGAGAAAACGGCAGAACTTTTTCAAGGTATCCCTGTTCATACACAGGTGCAGTATCCATTCTGCGGAAGAGTTTTGCCCAGTGGATATCGGTTCTTGAGAAATCGGAAAACATCTTTTCAAGACCCTTCAGGTAAGAATCCAGAACTTCTTCTTCCTTCTTTATCCAGAGGTCATTGTTTTCATCCTGAAAATAAGAAGTTACATAGATAAGATGTTCTCCATAGTCTTCAAAAGGCATAAAGTTGGTGTGTTCAATTACAGCTCCGAAAGGCACATTAGCTTTTATATTCAACCAGTAATTTCCGTCTTTCATAAGTTTTCTGTCAAGTCCTATGAGGGCACATGCAGTTCCTTGATATCGAATGCTTTGCAGGGTCGCATGGAGAGCTCCAAGTTTGCCTTTCGTGAGGATATCAAGTACTCTGGGTTCAACAGTTGAAATTACGGCTTCGCAGGGAATGAAATTCCCGTTTGCAATTACTCCCTGCACTGCATTATCTTTGATTACGATTTCCGTTACGGTTTCGTTCTGTAAGATCTTGCCCCCATATGCAGTGATTTCCCTTGCCAGAGCTTCTATTAAGGAGTTAAATCCTCCTTTCAGGTACCCCAGTTTTTCTCCTTCTTTTCCCCGGTCTGACCTTATTTTCACACGCCCGATAAGCCAGGCAGCAGAAACATTTTCGGCATTTTCACCGAATTTACTTTTCATAAGAGGAGCAAAAAAGTTTTCATATACGGATTGTCCCGCTGTATCAAGAATCCAGTCTTTTGCTTTTATTCTGTCATAGGAAATCGTATTATTTATTAGCTTTATCCTGAGCACCAATAGCCCAAGTTTTACCAGATCCGTAAACGAAAGAGGTTTAAATTTCAGAATTTCGCCAGGAGTATTCATAGGATAGTTTTTACCGTCCACAAAGTAGGCGTTTTTTCCCTTTAGCCACAGCATTTGACCTTCAAGCCCGAGCTCCCTTATCAGGTCAAGAAGTTCCGAGTCGCTCCTGAATATGTGGTGATAGTACTTTTCTATAAAGTACTTCTTTCCGGCAAAGTTCCGGCAATAACTTGCGGCCATCCCCCCGATTTCTGCATCTTTTTCAAAAATAACAATTTCGTTTGATTTACAGAGCTTATACCCAGCTGACAACCCCGCAAGTCCACTCCCTACTATTACGATTTTCATACCCAACTTTTCCCTTATCTGTTTTATTTTTCGAACAGAACTTTGGTAACTCTTAAGAAATCAACCAGACTCAAATAGGTTTCAACTAAATTTGAATAATTTCAAATATGTTTCAACTGATTCAAATAGATTTCAACCAGATTCAAACAGTTTCAAATAGGTCTCAACTGATTTGAATAGATTTCAGCCAGATTCAAATAGATTCCACACTCCTGTCTTGATATAAAAACAGCTAAAGTTTTATATCTCTTTTTCTACAAGAGTCCATGTTACTGAAATTTCCTTAAAAATCCCTTAACCTATCGATATACTTAACTGCTATATATGCTTTGAAACTTATATTAGATAAGCAGATATATTAATCGAGGAATAGCTCCGGATTATTCGGGGACTTTGAGGGATAGAGGGGTGTATTACGATCAGGAAGTCAACTCCGTTTTTGAAGAGCTTGGAGTATCGGAAGCAGGTTTGAGTTCTGAAGAAGCTGAAAAAAGACTTGAAAAATATGGCAAAAACGAACTTAAAGAAAAGGAAAAAGTATCGGTTCTGCAACTCTTTATCTCACAGTTTAAAAGTATCTTGATTTTTATTTTGATTACGGCCTCTGTTATTTCGGCTCTTCTCGGGGAGGTAGTTGATGCAATAGTCATTATTTTCACGGTTTTTCTTGCAGGGATTCTCAGCTTCGTGCAGGAATATCGAGCCGAAAAAGCAATTGAGCTTCTAAAGTCCCTTACTTCACCTGAAGCTACTGTTATAAGGGATGGGGTTGAAAAAAATATTTCCTCAAACAATCTCGTTCCTGGGGATCTTATCCTTATTGAAACCGGAGACCGCATTCCTGCGGATGCCAGGATCGTTAAAGAGTTCAATCTCAAAATTGATGAGTCCTCCCTTACAGGAGAGTCCGTGCCTGTCCAGAAAAACATTGAAGCCCTGCCCTCCGAAACTCCTGAAGCTGACAGGACAAATATGGTCTATACAGGAACTGCAGTTGCTTACGGAAGAGGCAGTGCAATCGTTACCGCAACCGGAATGAATACGGCTTTTGGAGAGCTGGCCGGGCTTCTGGGGACAATAGAGAGATCCAGAACTCCTTTACAGGAAAGCCTTGATAAGTTCGGCAGATGGATTGGTATTGCGACTCTTATAATTGTGGCTTTTGTTGCAATGCTTGGGGTTTTTTATGGTTTTCCTCTCCTTGATATGTTTTTATGGGGAGTTGCTCTCGCGGTTGCTGCTATTCCTGAAGCTCTTCCTGCAGTTGTTACGGTAGGGCTTGGACTCGGAGTAAGACGTATGGTCAAAAGGCATGCCCTTGTAAGAAAACTGCCATCTGTAGAAACTCTTGGAGCAACAAACGTTATCTGTTCGGATAAGACAGGCACGCTTACACAGAACAAAATGACGGTTGAAAAAATTTGTGTTAATAAGCAGGTTTTGAATGTTACGGGAGCAGGATATTCTCCCGAAGGAGAGTTCTTTAAGGGAAGTGATAAAGTTTCTACGGATGACTCCCATCTTCAGATTCTCTTACTGGGAGCTGTTCTCTGTAACGACGCTGGCCTTTTTAAGGAAAATGAAAAATGGGAGATCAAAGGAGATCCTACGGAGGCAGCTCTTGTGGTTGCTGCTGCAAAGGCAGGGCTTCATAAAGTTGATATTGATCAAAAATATCCTCGCCTTGGGGAAATACCCTTTTCCTCTGAAAGAAAACGAATGACCACTATCAGTAAACTGGAAGCTGATTCTGGCAGCTTTCCTCTTAAAGGGCTGGTTGCTTTTTCAAAGGGAGCTCCTGAGGTAATTCTTGGCTCATGTACGAAGATTTTTCTTGATGGTGAAATAAAATCTTTATCTCCAGAGATGAAGCAGTTGATTACTGGGGAAGTCAGGGAAATGGCTGATCAGGCCCTCAGGGTTATGGCTCTTTCATTCCATCCTCTGGATGAGGAACTCTTTATTGAAAATAATTCTTCAGGAGATTTTCCTTCTGAGAAAATTGAAGAAGACATGGTTTTTTCAGGCTTAACTGGCATGAGAGATCCACCAAGAGAGGAAGTAAAGGTTGCAATCCAAAAATGTGAAAACGCAGGCATTAAAACCATAATGATAACAGGTGACCATAAGGTTACGGCATCTGCAATTGCAAAGGAACTGGGGATTTTGAAGAAAAACGATCTTACTCTTACAGGCTCGGAACTTGATAGCCTCAGTGATGCCGAGTTTGAAGGCGAGGTTGAAAGAGTCTCGGTTTATGCCAGGGTTTATCCTACCCATAAGTTGAGGGTAATAGACGCCCTTAAGAAAAAAGGCTATGTAGTAGCGATGACCGGGGACGGAGTAAACGATGCTCCTGCCCTTAAAGCTGCAGATATGGGAATAGCTATGGGGATTACGGGCACGGATGTCAGTAAAGAAGCTTCAAGCATGATCCTTACGGACGATAATTTTGCATCAATTGTTGCAGCGGTTGAGGAAGGCCGAAATATATTCAAAAATATTAGAAACTTCATTACTTACGGGCTCTCAGCCCATATAGGTGAGGTGCTCATAGTCCTTATTTCTATTCTGGGATGGCAGATTCTGCCTCTGATTGCGGTTCAGATCCTCTGGATTAATTTGATTACGGACGGGCTTCCTCCTATGGCTCTATCAGTTGAGCCTCCTGACAGCGGCATTATGAGACAGAAGCCAAGAAATGTTGAGGAGGGTCTTATCACTCGCCGGGAAATCGCAGCCGGGCTGGGAATTGGAGGGTTGATTGCTTTTCAGGCTCTTCTAGTCTTAACCTGGGCCCTTGACAGAAACTTCTCTATTGAGAAACTCCAGACTCTTATTTTTACCCTTGTTGTTTTTTCAGAAATGTTTAATGCGTTCAACTGGAGGTCCGACCGTTATTCAATCTTTTCCTTGGGAATTTTTACAAACAGGTCTCTGGTTTATGCAGTCCTGACAACAATAATCCTGCAACTGGTAGTAATTTATGTTCCTTTTTTCCAGACTGCCTTTAGGACTGTTCCGCTTTCTCTCTCTGACTGGGGAGTGATACTGCCTCTTGCTTCTACCACGCTTATCTCAATGGAACTGATAAAATATTTCTCAGGAAAAAGTTCTCAGGGGAAAACTAAAGAAAAGACAAACTTTGATTGATTTACCCGTTCTTTCGTTGCCTGGCTTGAATAGCCCATCTCACACAGATCGGTGAGATTAGAATAGATACAACTACCATCAGGACCATTGCCGAAAATGTTTCCTGATTGATTATTTGTAATTCTCTTCCTATAGTGAGTATCACAAGCTCAACTCCTGCCCTCGGCATAACCCCTGTGCCGAAAATTAAACTTTCGTAAAAGTCGAAACCTATAACTTTTGATCCGATAAAGCCTCCTGCTAATTTCCCCGAAAGTGCTGCAAGGATAATTAGAAGGGTAAAGCTGCCAGTGTTTTTTAGGGTGTATGGATCAATTAAAAATCCTATAAAAGCGAAAAAAAGAGGAATCAAAACTCCATGAGCCAGTCCATCAACTTTGCTCTGTATATCCGGGAGTTTAGCAAGGGGAATTTCCGACACCATTATACCCCCTGTAAACGCCCCTATTGATGAATGAAGTTCGAATATTTCTGCAAGATAAGCAGAAAAAAGAGCAGTCACAACAACCAGGGAAAACACAGCTTCTTTTGCATGCATTTTCTCAGCATATATAAAAAGCCTGGGAAAGAGGTAAGTTCCAAGGATATACATTATGAACAGAAAAATCAGGATTTTTCCTGCGATCAGAAGAATCACCATAACTGGAGGAACACGGTTAAAACGGACAAAGTTAATAACAATTGAAAAGAAAAAAAGTGCTATAATATCATCCAAGAACGCAGACGAAAGTATTGCTGTCCCAGGTCTGCTGGAGAGGTAGTTTAAATCTATAAGAGTTCCGAGCACTACTGTTATACTTGTTGGGTTGAAAGCTACTCCCAGAAAGAGGCTTTCAAGAAAACTGAAATTAAAGGCCCTTCCAAAAACGAATCCGAAGATAAAAGCAAAGACTATCTGGGAAAGTGTTGGAACAAGCGCTGTTACTGAATCAAATTTGAGGTTCTTAAGGTTTACTTCTTTATATCCGGCAGTGAAAAGTAGAAAAATCGATCCGAGTTTGGCAAAAAAAGTTATTATGTCGGTATCGATATTAAGAAAAAGTACGCCAAGTGAAACTCCAGCCAGAATTTCTCCTGCAACTAAAGGTATACCTATTCGTTCTGCTGCTTCTCCGAGAAGTTTGACGCTGAAAATCAAGAACAGTAACTGAAGTAGAGCACTCACTACTGCTGGCCCCCCACATTTTGCTCTTTCTCACTTTGTTTTTATAACTCTAATATATCAAACGAATATTTTGCCTTCCAAATTCTAATCTATCTTTTCTAAGGTGATTAAGATCTTAAGAATCGATTAGGATCTTAAGAATTGATTAGGATTTTAAGAATCGATTAGGATTTTAAGAGTTGATTAAGATCTTAAGAATTAACTGGAATCTTAAGAATTTATTATAAAACCTTAAAAATCTTTTATAAATCCTAAAAATTTATTATATGATCTAAGGTATTTTTATAGAATTGTCAGAACTTTAATATTTGCTATCAGCAACAGTTCAATTTTTAGTCTGTTTCCCCTTTCAGCTTTTCCTTTCTTCTTTTGCAGATCTCTTCTATAAGATTTCTTTTTGATATTACTCCTACCAGTTTCCCATCTTCAATAACACAGATACGGTCAAGCCTGTACTTTATCATTAGGTCAGAAGCATTCTTAAGTGTGGCATTTAGAGAGATCGTTATAGGATGAGTAATCATAATCTCTTTTGCTGTTGCTCCGAGCGATCGGATTGCAGTAGTTAGGGTGTGTTTTTCTCTGGGCATTAAACATAAAAGAAGAATTTCAAGAATAATATCAAGATCAATAATACCCACAAGCTCATTTTTATCATTCACTACAGGCAGGATGTGGTAAGGATATTTGCCATAAAGTGAAAGAATTTCTTCAATTGATGTATTTTCATAGACCTTTACGATCTCTCTGGTCATAAGTTCGTCAATTGTCATCCAGAGACAGGTCCCAAGTCTGTCGTCTATCGATTTGGAAAGAGGACTGGAGTCTGGAAAGCCTGGACGTTTGTCAGGTTGTTTTCCTCTCTGCTTCGGAAACTCTTCAGTCTCTCCTTTTTTGTTTCCTTGAGAGGTACTTTTTCCTGAAAAGCTATTTTTCAGACTGAATGTTCTGTCCATACCATCTCCCACTTAAAGATTGTTCTTCTAGTACTGTTCTTCTAATACTATTCTTCTAATACTATTCTTCTAATACTATTCTTCTAGTACTATTATTCTCCAGTACTTAATATGTAAATTTCCTTTTTCCGGTCTATTATATGTTTATATGTTTTTTTCAAGTTCTTTTTTATAATAAAGAGTAAACTTCTTTCCAGGACGTAAGGAGAAATTATATGAGGAATATTTTTCTTCTGAAATCAGATCGTACATACTATATGTTGAAGGTACGATTATCGCGTCGTACTTTTTTTTTGCTGGCGGTTCTGTATAATATGCTGCTTTCTCATAGTCTCTGAGGTACCATGGGAGAGGCCAGTAAAGGCTTTCGGGGTCCACAACGGATATCCTTAGAGTTTCAGGCCCGAGATTAAATCCTTCTATTTTCTCCATAAGTTCCCTGATATCCGGAGATGTCTGTGAATACGTCATCAGTTCATCAGGTTCCATACTCCTGTAGAAGTTTACGGAGAAGCACTGAGCCAGTGATATTATTAGTGTAAGTGCCAGAATCCCTGCAACAAGGGTATAGGATCTGGAATATTTTATCCAGGAAACGGGAGTTTTGTCTATTCCGAAACTCATGTTTTCTTTTTCGGGTAAATTCTTCTGTCTTCGACCTGTTATCCCGGAAAAGAAATCTCCAAGATAAGCCCCTGCCAGAATCCCAAAAGGCAGGACAATATGCACAACAAGCCAGGGGACTTTTTCCTGAAGATAGGAGTAAAGTAGCAAACTCGAAACTGCCCAGTAAGAAACAAACAGGAAAAAGGAGGCATTTTTTCCTTTCTTTCTCAGAAAATGAACTATACCTGCAGTCCCAAAGATCAAAATCGGACTTTCGTATACAAGAAGGATAGGAATATAATAGTAAAAAGGGCCTCCTATACGTTCAATTCTATGCATCTCCATCCAGTGAGAAAAAGCTCTTTCCACAATTGAATAGAGAGTTTCCGGGGTTCTGAAAAGGCTTGTATAAAATAACATTACAATAAAAACAAAAAGAATGCCTGAAATCAGAATTTCTGGTATGAACGGAGAAACGGCTGAAATTTTGAGAATAAAAGTTCTTTTAAAGCTCAGATTTTCTTTTTTCCAGTCAAAGTAAAATCCGTACAAAGAATAAATCAATGCATAGGCTCCGAACATAAGGATAACAAGATAAGCGTTTTCTTTTGAGGATACGGCAACTGCAAGAGAGGAAGCAGCAAGGATAAGATAAGCGTATCTCTTTGAGCTGTGAAGGTTCTCAAGATAGCGAATTCCACCTATAACCGTTGCCAGGGTGCAGAAAACAATGATCAGATCATTCCTGAAGAACCTTGAAAAGTACACCATACTTGGAGAAAAAGAGAGCAAGAAAGCCGACCAGAGTACACCCCTTTCTCCAAGCTCCTTCTTAAGTAAAAAGAGCAGAAGAACTGCTGCTACTCCGAAGAAAACAGGGATCAGGCGTGATGTCGCATCGTTTATTCCCAGGAAGTGAAAGACAACAGCAGTAGAATGGAATAGAAAGGGGCCGTGATAGGCAGGGTCATATTTATATTGCCCGCTTTCGAGAAGTTTAAGGGTAAAACTGGCATGTACGCTTTCATCGTGATGAAGTACTCGCTCTCCCAGATCGAACAATCTTATTAACAGGGCAAAAAGAATGATCAGAAACCCGAGCAATTTGTATTTTTTCTCAGAAAGTTCTGGCGAGTTCTCAGTGTTGTAATCCTGATCTTGCTGCATTATTCCCCAAACCTTCCATCATAGCTGATTCTTAATGGGCATAGGTATATTTAAGGGATAGGATGAAATAATCTCTCTCATGGCTGAGGTTAAAGTCAAGTTATTTGCAAATTTGCGTGAAAAGGCCGGTATATCGGAACTGCAGCTGTCCGGAGAAAAGGTTATTGATGTCCTTTTATCCCTTTCTGAAAAATATCCCGAGTTAAAGCACCTTATTTTTGAGGAGCCCGAAGGAGAAAACAAAGCTCCGGTTATATGCGGTTCAATCAATGTCCTTATAAATGGAAATAATATTCGGCATCTTGAAGGGCTCGATACTCTTCTTTCTGACACTGATGAGCTTGCAGTCCTGCCTCCGGTTTCAGGGGGCTAACTTCTTCAGGAAGGACGATCATGGGCAGGATATTCAAAAAACGAACCTCGGTTGACGAAGCTTTGAGACTTTTTCTTGAGCGTATTTCTACTATAAAGAAAACAGAAGAAATTTCACTCGAAACCTGTACAGGTAGGGTACTGGCAGAAACCGTGCTTTCGGAAAGGAATGTGCCACATTACCGGCGTGCAGCTATGGATGGATACGCTGTAAGGGTTTCCGACACTATGGGAGCTTCTCCTTCAAATCCGGTAATGCTGCAGCTTTCTGACCGAGTAGAGGAAGGAACTTCAACCTGGGTCCATACCGGAGCTGCAGTGCCTGAAGGAGCTGATGCTGTCGTAATGGTTGAAGATACCATAACCGCAGGAAACCTTGTAGAGATTAGGGCTCAGGTATATCCTGGCAGGAATGTGGGACAGATCGGAGAGGACATAAAAAAAGGAGATATGATTTTTGAGGAAGGGCATTTTCTTCGCCCATGTGACGTTGCTGTTCTTGCCTCGCTTGGACTTGACAGGGTCAAGGTTTTCAACAAGCCTGTAGTTGCAGTTATTCCGACAGGGGACGAGCTTATAAGCCGTCAGGAGAAAAGAGATGTACCTCCTCCTGGCATGGTGCTTGAGACTAATGGGCTGATGTCGTCTCTTTATGTGCAAAAATGGGGAGGAGTTCCTAGGTATCTCAACATCGTTCCTGATAACCCGGATAGTATAAAAAGGGCCATAGAAGCAAACCTGGATGCCGATATGATTATTCTTTCAGGTGGAACATCAGTAGGAAAAAGAGATCATGCTTCTGAAGTTGTAGCAGCTCTAGGAGAACTGCTCGTACATGGTATAGGAGTCAGCCCAGGTAAACCTTCAGCTCTTGGGATTATAAGCAACATCCCTGTAGTTTGCCTGCCAGGTTATCCGGTTGCCGGGCTCGTTTCCCTTTATTTCTTTGTCCGTCCCGGAATTCGGAAACTGGCGGCAATTCCAGAGATTCCTGAACCTATTCTCAAAAAACGCCTGGCTACAAAAATCAGTTCGAAAATAGGATATGTTAATTTCGTCCGCGTTGTCTTTGAAGGAGATAAGGTGCGCCCTCTGACCGGAAACGGAGACAGAGTTCTGACTTCAGTTGCAAAAGCTGACGGGTATGTACTTGTGCCGGAAAACGTTGAAGGGTATGAAGAAGGAGAAGAGGTAGATGTTTTCTTAATCGAATAACGCTCCTGTATTCTCTCAAAATACCTTTTAATCTTCTTTTACCTTATTGTTATATTCCTTAAATTGGATTAATGAAAAAACGTTTCAGTTTTTATTTCATTTTTAAAAGCAAGTCAAAAATAATGAACGAACTTTCTTTCTTCCTTCATGTCCAGTGATTCACTTTTTCTTATATGAAGTTTTATGCTTCAAAGGCTAATCAAACGGAGAGAGCTAGCAAAATATTCTGGTCTAAAGTATTCTGGTCTAAAATGTGCAGTGCTATGATCTGAATTCAAAATCAGAGTTCAAAATCAGAGTTCAAAATCAGAGTTCAAAATCAGAGTTCAAAATCAGAGTTCAAAAGTAAAACTCAAAAATTAACCTTAAAGTAAATTCAAAACCGCAAATTAAAGAAGTAACTTAAAAAACACACATGATATTCTTCGAATAACATGCCCAGAGAATGAAAGTCTTATTTCCTTACCTTTTTTAGAATTTAACTCCATCATTACCTTGGACAGGAAGGTTGTTTTTACTTTGGTTCTCCGAAACCGTCAAAAAACTAACCCTTGAATTGCCATCGAAGGCCCAGATGTGACTTTGATCACGAATGCCAAATTGCCTTTGAGGCAATTCTACTGTCCTTGAAATGATGGAGTAATCTAAATTGGAAGGGGAAATAAACAAATCTTGTGGTTTAGATATTCACAAACATTTTTTTATTGCTACAATTCTGAGTAGATCCGGTGAAAAACAGCAACAACGTTTTGCCAGAGATGATGATGGGATTTTAAACCTTAAAAATTGGGTAACATCAGAAAAATGTGACGTTGTAGCCTGTGAATCAACAAGTGATTTTTGGGTTCCGATTTATGGGGCATTGACAGATCATTTGCCTGTTATAGTTGGAAATGCTCGGGATATGAAGGCATTTACACATAAAAAAACTGATAAAATAGACTCAGAAGTAATTGCACAACTTGCATTGAATAAAATGATTCAACCATCGAGAGTTTTTCCAAAAAGGCATAGAGAATTCAGGTCATATGTTAGGCTCAGGTTAACTCTGGTAAGAAAAAGAACAGATATTAAAAATGAATCTCATGCTATTCTTTCTTCCGAAATGTTACATCTGGGTGATGTGCTTACTGACATTTTTGGGAAAAATGGTAGAGCAATTCTAGCAGGAATATCTTCAGGTAAAAACGTTGACCAGATTATAGAATCTCTTTCTCCAAATGTTCGGAAAAAAGCTGTTCAGATAAGAGATATTCTTGACAGAGAAATATCCCAGAGTGCTGCAATCAGGCTTCAGATATGCCTTAACCTTATAAAACATTTAGATGATGAGATTGAGACTCTAGAAAGGGAAATTTTCAATTATGCTTATCAAAAGCATAAAAGGGAAATGGAGATTTTAATGTCAGTTCCAGGTATTGGAGAACTTGGTGCAGCGACTCTAATTGCTGAAATAGGAAATTTTAGTGATTTTCCAACGGGAGATAAGCTTGCTTCGTGGCTTGGAATAGTTCCTAATGTATATCAATCTGCAGATAAATACCATAACGGAAGAATCACTAAGAGAGGATCAAAAGTAGCAAGGTGGATTCTAACTCAGATTGCTCAAGCAGCAGCAAGAAAGAAGAATAGCAGGTTAAAAGAATTTTTTAACAGGAAAAAGAAGTCAATTGGATATGCAAAGGCAATTATTGCCCTGGCAAGGAAAATTGCAACAATAATATGGCATCTTATCACAAAGGATGAGATGTACCAAGATGAAACAGGGTATGAAAAAGGAGAAGTTCAAAAGAGGAAGATTGTGGAAACCGAGATATTCTCGGTTGATGAAAGGATAACAATAATTAGTGGTATTATCGCAATTATGGGAAAAAAGGAACAAGAGAGTACGTGAAAAACAAATAATCACGTACTTTCATGCCAAAAGTAAATTAAAAAGAGTAAATTAAAAAGCTCTTAAAATCACTTTACAATAGCCTTTGCAGATCTTCTGATGAAGCGCCTCTTATGTCCTGAAGAACTGAAGCGCTGCGCAGGTCCTGGGTGTGCTTTTTGAGCCTGTGACTTCTGGACCTTAATTACTCTGCCTTTTCTGCCTTTTACTTTTACCCAATCAATGCTGCCGGTTTTGCCCATTATCATTCCTCGTTAAGTTTAATCTTAATTTTCTCTGAATTTGTTTGTAATTTATCACGTAATATATCCAGGTATTCGCTTATTGCTGGACACTGCCGGTTGCCGCGGATTTATTTTTCCTCGGCAGAGTCTCAATAAACAGGTATTTTAACAGGTATTCCCTGGTTTAACAGGTATTCCCTGGTTTAACAGGTATTCCCTGGTTTAACAGGTATTCCCTGGTTCTATAACGTTAAATCGATAATTCTCAATGATGATTGAAGAATATCTGATATTCCTTGAAGCCTGAAAGTGCGAAATTATAAATGTCATCAAGCCTTGGATTTATGATAAAAAGAAATGCTAGTAATTAAATGTTACGGACATAGAATTAAAATAAGGTATACTTGCATAATTCTTTTTTTAAAAAGGTGATTAGCGTAAAAAAGAATAACATTGAAACAAGGCTTGCAGACGCACGGGAAGAACTCGCAGACGTAAAGAAATTTCCTGACTCTGAATTTGTGGGTATTATTAAAGAGCTGGGGTTCAGGTGTGAACTCTGCGCACGCTGCTGCACAAAAGAGTTTAACGACCACGTTTTCCTGCTCGATGCGGACCTTGCTGTTATAAGGCAGATAAATCCGGATTCAGTTACTCCTGCTCCTTATTACGAGTTTTGCGACCAGAAGGGTAGGTTTTATGTCTCAGGCTATGCCCTGAAAACAAAGCCTGATGGCTCCTGTATTTTCCTTGAGAATAAGCGTTGTACAATTTATGACAGGCGTCCTTCAATCTGCAGAGTTTATCCTTATATGCTTCACAGAGAAGCTGATGACTCCGGTAATGTGGATTGGCGCCAGATGAGCGGCTTAAACGAGCATGGGAGCTATTATTCCGAACTTGATGACTCCGAGTGTGAAGCAATTGCACAGGATACCAGAGCTTATGAAGAGGCTTACCTGAGACAGATTATCGGATTTTTTGAAGCTGTGAAGGCTCACTTCCAAAAAAACGACCTTAAACACGTTCAAAGCGTATACGACCGCAGAATAAGGGAATTCCTTAAAGGCAAGTGCGAACTTGAAGTTTTTGTTTACTTTAAAGGCGGATTTGAAAAATATAATCTTTAAACCAAATGCTGACTAACAGTACGGTAGAACTTGATTGACAATCTGATTAAATACTAGAATTTTATCTTTTTATTTTTTCGGTTAGATATAAATCATGTAGAGGAACACGCATCTAGCTCCGTGGAATCACAATTAAGTAAAGTTTAAGTAAAAAACAAAAGTTAGGAACAATAAAATTCAAACAGCTATTTTACGTGAAAAGATAAGTTGAGATTTATTACTACGGGAGCGCAGAGGGTCACGAATACCCCATCCTTCAGGTTGGGGATGAAGTGAACCCTCTCCTCTTCGTGTTTCTCTTTGAATATCTAAACCGTAGTTTCCTTTTATATAGATAGTAAATCGGATAGGAAACCGAGGTCAAAATTTCAATCACTTATATTAAGGAAACCTTGTTAAAGAATACTTAATTATCTGTATCCAAGTAACCGGGCGGGCGGCCCGAAGCATACCCCATTTTTAGAGTGGGGTGGCCGCCCGCAATTTGATTTTTGATAAGCAACTCGTTTTTCCAATATTTTAAACGATAGCGATAACTCTTTTGCTGGAAAACACATTACTCTAAGCTAAATAATATTAGAGAAAGTATTCATTACTTAAAGTGTTCATTGTTTATATGTCATGAGACCTGCATTATGTGAGATTTGGTTGTATTACATTTTCAGCTGAATAAATTACACAATATTTTTCAAAACAGCAATCATTACCAATTATCTAAAATTGTTAATTTTTCAAAATCTAATATTGGCATGTTGAACGCAGGTTGAAATGATCTAGTCAGACTGCCTCATGAATTATTTGATATTCATTCTGGGAAATTCAGATTCCAAACTGAGAGGAGTAGCATGTCTTTTAAAAGTTTTCTATTGAAGAGACTGATTGTATGGGATAAAATCCCCTATTCTTTGAGATGGAAAAAATCTGTCAGTGGAATTGGGATGATATATCTTGGCGCTCTGGAAATGATGCAGGAGAAATATGGAAAAGACGGTGTAAGCAACTTAAATGAGATTATGTATAACATTGGCTTTGAGCAATCAACAGAAATTCTGAAGATGCTGGGCTTAAAAAGAGATCTGGAAGGATGTGCATATGTACTATTGGCAATGCACCGGATTTTCGGAATCAAAAGCAAAATAGTTCGTAAAGATGACAATAAAATAGTAATTCATGCCAGGAAATGTCGCTGGGGAGGACATTTTAAAAAATGGAATGCTAGAACTTGTTTGTCCATAGATAATTATGAAGCAGGGTTGATTGAAGGTATACTACCTTTTTCGGAACACATATATACCAAAAGAAGAAGCTGTGGTGATAACGTATGTGAACTTATTATCAGTTTCATTGACAATAATTTTGATTTTCCACACAGTGGTTGATGCTAGAAAAACTATAAGGGGCAAAAAATTAAGAAACAATCTGATTCATTTTTTCTTTTACCTTCCATCTGAGAAGTATCCCATCTTCTATTTTTTCGGCTGAAAGCAGTTCTAGTTTAAGGATCTCAGTTTCTGAAAATCCTTCTCCGTCAGTGAAAGTTGGGGCTGTAGCGCCGCCTATAATAAGGTTTCCTACAAAGGTGTAAATTTCATCAACAAGGCCTGAAGAAAGCATTCCCCAGTTGAGGGTTGCCCCTCCTTCGACCATAATTGTGTTTATTTCCATTTCCTTTAATTTTCTTACAAGCTCCGGAAGGTCTACTTTTTTAGTCCCTGCCTTGATGACGAGAGCTTTTTCATTCAATTTTTCTATTTTTTCGGCAGGAGCAGAAGTTGAAACAGCAATTATCCTGAGTCCTTCTCCTTTTTTAAAAATATCGGCATCAAGAGGAGTTCTTGCTGAACTGTCCACAATAATCCTTACCGGATTTTCACACTTTCCTGCGGCTTTCCTTGCTTCCCTTCTCTCTGGAGACTTTACTGTTAAGCTCGGGTCGTCCGAGAGGACAGTTCCTATTCCTACCATAATTGCATCTGCATGGGCTCGGAGTTCGTCGACCCGTTCAAAATCGAGTTTTCCGGAGATTCGAACCTGCTTCTTTTCCTTTGTTGAGAGTTTGCCGTCGGCTGACATGGCAGAATTAATAAAAATAAAAGGTCTGTCCATTTTTCTAGCTCCTGAAAAAAATAGTTTTCAGAGGTGCTCTAGGGAAAACACCTCCTTTCTTGAAGAATTCCTTAAATAGACATTAAATATACGTTAAATAGGGTTAAATTTGCATTAAATAGGTTTAAATCTGCATTAAATAGGGTTAAATTTGCATTAAATATACGTTAAACCTACATTAAATATACGTTAAATAGATGTTAGATAGGCATCAAGTAGTGTTATCTTCTTCGCTTCGCGCTAAAAAATTTAACGATTCTTAGAAGCAAGGTTCTAATCTTAATTTATTCGACTTCTATCAGAGGTTTCAGGAGATCATGGTCTCTCAAAAGTCCCTGAAGTTTTCGGTTTGAATTGATAATCGGAACCTGGTCAATTCTGTTCCTCTTCATTTTCCGTGCACAGTCGCTGACAGATGTAATATATGTGGCTGTGATTGGCTCTCTTATCATGATATCGCTTCCGATCAGGTTGGGAACCTTAATCCTTGAGACACTGTAGTAAATGCTCATGGTGTCTCGCATCGATTCCCATGTCCAGGCGTCGTCATCCTGACCTGCAGACATATCTGACATCTCTACACTGTCTTCAATTATGCTTGCAGCAATAACGTCACGATCCGAGATAATCCCTACAAGTTCCAGGCTTGAGTCAAGTACCGGTACAGCCTTAACACCTGCCAGTTCCATAATCCTGGCAGCAACGGGCAGAGGCGTTTCATTGTATATTGCAACGACTTTCTTTTCCACATAGTCCTTTATCGGGATATCAATGTTCATGTCTGCAATTGTACCTATAATATCTGCCACGGTAACAAGCCCTACAAGTTTCCCGTCATCTACTACCGGAAGCCTTCTTATGCGGTGTTCCAGAAGTAAACGTGCTGCGGTCTGCAGATCAGATCCGGAGGATATGGTTATCGGATCCCGTGTCATAAGAAGAGCCAGTTGTTCTTCTTCAGGGTTTTGTAATAGGTTTGTTCTTGTTACAACTCCCACAACTTTGGAGTCTTTAATTACTGGAACTCCTGAAATGTGTTTGTTCTTAAGAATTTTAAGAACCTCGTCCCTTGAACCTGGAAGGGTTGCACTTGCTACATCCCTTACCATGATATCTTCAATGAAGATGCTTTTTGGCATTTGATATACACCTTTGTATACGCTAAATCCTGGTTTTCTTTCTCCGATATCTATTTCTTAAAAGGCTTCCAGTTGACTAGAAAGTCTTAATCTTGTTTTTCACTCCGGACGACCAGGACCGGGACTTTTGAGCCTCTTACTACTTTCTCTGCAACACTTCCAAGCAGAAATCTGTCGAGCCCGCTTTTGCCGAGGGTGCCTACAACTATCAGGTCAATATCGTTATTTTCTGCGAAATTTATAATCTCATTGCTCGGGTGACCTTCCAATGTTACTTCTCTTACCTCAACTCCTGAGGCATCTCCGTGTTCCTTTACCACGGATATTGCTTTCTTCCCCTCTTCTCTCAGGGTGTCATATATTGCTTCCAATCCCGCATCCATAGGCATCGAAGAAAAAGAAGTTATATCTGTTACGTAGAGAGCGTGAACCGTAGCTCCGCTGAGTTTTGCAATCTCAATACCGTAAGAAATAGCCCTAAGGCTGTTCTCGGATCCATCTGTTGCAATCACTATATTCCGGTAAAATTCGCTCATCATGTTTATTCTCCATTTGCTTTATGAATGAAGTACTGATAATATGTCATCGGGTCTTGCCCGCCTTGTAATTCCACTTATGGGGTTCTTTATCCCTGCAAGATTATTGGAATTTCCATTCAGGATCATGAGATTAGCTTTATTCCCCTTTTGTATTGAGCCCGTAGAATTAGATCCCATTACAAAGGAACCATTAAGTGTGCAAATTTTAAATACTTGCCTATCATCAATAGAAAAAATCTTAGACATAAATTCCATTTCAGCAAACATATTTACAGAATTTAACATTACATTATCCGTTCCTGCAGCCACTTTTATTCCAGCCTCCAGCATCTCGGCAACAGGTGCAATTCCGGCTCCTGTAATTAGATTAGATCTGGGACAGACAACAACCGGAATCTTCGCATCAGCCACGTCTTCAATATCTTTTCTTGTAGCATTTGTCAAATGAACCAAGAGATCCGGCTTAAGCGACAATGCTTTTTCTATATCGCTCGTGTCTTTTTCTCCGGCATGAATTGCAAAGATTTTTCTATGTTGCCGTGTGCAGGTAGAAATATTCTCCAACAGTTTGAAATCAAGGTCATTTGCCCCACTTATCCCAAGTCCGGTTGAGTGTAGAAGAATTCTTCTCACTTCTGCCAGTACAACTTGAGTCGGTAGTTCAGGCTCCGTAGGTCTGCCCAGTGTCATGGAATGAAGTTTGAGTCCTTCAAGAGCTTTATTCAGGGCTGCAACTCCTACAACACCCCCTTCCCTGAAATCAGCAAAAGCACAGGTTCCGGTTTCTATCATATCCAGCAAGGACTTTCTCATGCCTTCGATTAGAGTTTTGTATGGTGTGTCTCTTAATATTCTATGTTTTAACCCGTCAGGAGGCTTTACAAGAGCATCCAGGTCTCTTTGAATCCGAAAGCCGGAAGTCCTTCCCAGAGGAGGGTCTTTGAATACCGAGTCTCCAAGGTGAGTATGTGCATTGACAAAGCAGGGAGCAATTATATTTTTAGAGGGTGTACGCTCCTCCCCAATTTCCGTAATTATTCCTCTCTTTACGCAGATGTACCCCTCAATGGGTTCCAGTTCGGGGCCTGCAATAATTGTCCCTGGAATTATCTGTTCAGTGCCGTACATATGCACCTCAGCTACTCATTAAGCACTATGCTCAATTTGTGGAAGAGCAAACATGTACATGATATATAAGTTTTTCTTCATATTTTTACATTATAATCTTTTCAGAATGTACACTTCTTCAAAATTCAATTTTCCCAGAACACAGTCTTTTTGAGAATGTAATTTTGTTAGGAATAGCACTTACTACTCTTTTCTTTATTTGTTGCTTTTTTATGATGTCTATCTTCACAGTTAGCAGTTAATTCTGAACTCTTTTAGGTTATTTTTGCAATCTTATGTTCTTATGTTGCCTTTATAATCTAAATCATTTTCTTGAGAAAAATCAGCTTTAATGTAACTATTTCCTTAATATTGTAATGTAATTAATCAACAGTTCGTCGACATTTTTATATATTATTATGTATATAATGTGGCTTCGTCGCATTGTATAGGTCCTTGCATGAGGTAATGGAAAATCCTGACTGTGAGTGTACAGACAACCCCAATGCGGTACATTAATAGTGTGATACTGCCCTGCACGAGGGTAACTGAAAGTGACTGCGGAAAACCAGAGGATGAGCTTTCGGAGTTAGTGCGCCAGGGCTACAACACTATTTTCCCATTCTTTTAAAAACTTTTTTTCCGGAAGTTCCTTGAACAATATCTATCTAGTTTGAATTGTTACTTGTTGAGTTATTACTCATTTGAATTATTACTCATTGAATTATTACTCATTTGAATTATTACTCATTTGAATTATTACTCATTTGAATACTAATTGTTTTAGCATTACTTGTTTGAAACTTCACTTGCTTGAAATTTTAAGCTTATGTTCCATTGTCTCCGATTATTTTTTGCTTTGATAGGTAAATCCGTCATTGATTTATATGATCCTCCAGAAAGATAAAAGATATGTCTTTCGAAGAGGCGATATCAGATATGGGGTCCAGTGTGATTGTTGATATAGAAGTTACTCCAGGCTCCAGGTCTATTTCGGTTCCAAGCGGTTATAATGAGTGGCGCAAACGAATTGAAGTAAAACTAACCAAAAATCCCCAGAAAGGAAAGGCAAACGAACAGCTGGTAGAATGCCTTGCTGAACTTTTTACAATTAGTAGTTCGGATATTATTATAAACAGCGGGGCAACAAGTAGTAAGAAATCTTTATTGTTAAAAGGAGTTTCATATCAACAGGCAGTTTCAGTTTTTGGAGAGCGTTTAAAGAAATAAACAAGAAATTTAAAACTGTACTTAAAAATAATTAAACTTTAAGAGTAATTTCTTTATCTCCTGATAAGTAAACTGTTATAAGTAAACTACTTATATGTAATGCGGTTCTCTAAAATTTTAATTAATAATAAGGTTGCAGAAAACGTGGCTGATCTCGAAATTTACAGAAAAAGGCTTGAAAGGATTGAAGAGCTGCTCTCCGAACTCTCTGAATATTCTGGAAGGGGAGCAATTATCATTGTTGAAGGAAAAAGAGACGTTCTCTCACTAAAAAGGCTTGGAATTAAAGGCAATTTTGAACTTGCAACTCGTCAATCTCTTTTTAACTTCTCTGAGAAAATTGCGCGTCTTGGTAGTGAAGTAGTTATACTAACTGATTGGGACAGACGAGGTGACATTCTGGCTATAAAGCTTTCTGGATACTTCCAGAGTTTCGGTTTGAAACCTGATCTTGAGATCCGAAATAAACTCCGATTCATCTCTCAGAAGGAAATTAAAGACATAGAAAGTTTGTACACTTATGTTTCCAAGCTGAGACTGAAAACTGGTTCCTGCAAACAGGATTTCCAATAAGTCTACATCTTAAAAATTAAATTTGAGGTCAAGTTCAAAAATTAATATTAAAGTAATATTTAATATTAAAGTTAATGTTATGAATATTGCTGAATACAAATATTTAAGTTAACATTGACTTGAGTTAACATTAACAATTGACGGAGTTGTTTTATTCTTTATGCATGGGATTGGAAGATTCTGCTTTCTCCTGAATTATCTCCATACTCTGCGGACTCTTCTGATGGTTGAATGTTCTGTCAAATTCCGGATATTTTGGAAACTTGCCAGCCAGCTCTTCAAACATTTTGTGCCTTGGGCTGATGATAATTATATGAGCAGGAGGATGAATTTTTTTCAGCCTACTAATTGCTGCTCCTGCGTGATTATTTAATTCCACCAGTGCTGCAGAGTTGCATTTTGACTTGAGGGATACGCCCATTACACTAACAAGAAGTTCATCAGCATAGTTTGGCTCTATGCATTTTGGAGTAGCTGAAAATTGAATATGTCCGTATCGTTCTAGATCATGTAAGGCTATTTTTACTTTGTCCGAATCGTCTGCCCGGACTAATGCGAATGATTTCATTTTTACACACCACCAATATACTGAAGTTATCCCCATTTCGATATGGATTTACCCCTATAATAATCTTTGTGTATGAGATATGCTGAACAGCCGAGTTTTCGGATATTTCAGGCCTCTTATGACCTTTTAGTTACTTTTACGGCGCGATATATGGTCTGGTCCCTGGGCTGTAAAATTCATCTCTCTTTTGTAAGAGATCTTCAAAAATTATAAGGGTACCTTGCAATTTCTTTTTTCAGATGTAGTATACGCTTCCAAATAATAGAGTCGCGTATTCTAGTTATATTCATCTTATATATATTCGTTTTGAAATAATATCTTTCAATGAATCCGAATTCCACCATTTTTATAAATGTAACAAAATAAATAACGTCATGCTACTATATTGTTAATTCAAAATTTTTCTAAAGTTGAAACTAGAACAACTTTATCGATTATATCAACCTACTCAAGGACTCCCAATTTTGTAGAATCAAAAATAAACTTTAAAAAATAAATTTTAATAAGATAAAGTTTTACTTTAAAACCTTACTTCAGGTTAATCTAATAAGAAATATCTTAGTAAGTTGCGCTCCTGGGACCAGGTCACCATATAAAATGTCCAGAGTTAAAAACCTCTATATAATGCTGCAAGGACATTGGAAGTAAAATATTGGAAGTAAAATATTGTGAGTAAAGCAGTGTGAGTAAAACTTTATAAATACAACATTGCCGGTAAAATGAAATCTCTTATTTAGAACTTCGCTATATCATATACCAAAATAGTGTACAAATAAGGTATTAAAATGTACTACAGAATTTAAACATATTACAGAGTTTAAAAAGTATTACAGAACTACATTAGTTTTTTCCGCGTTTACTTCTATGGAGCGGAAGAATTAATACGTCTTTAGAATTATGGTATATCCTCAATACTAAAGAGAAAAATAACCTTCAGTTTAATTCGATATTTAATCTAAGTTCAGCACTACTATTCAATTATTTAACGGTAAGTTCTATCATTTGTAATTCAATTACCAAACTGTTACCTGTAATTTATTAATTAGACCATTACCTGTAATTTATTAATTAGACCGTTACCTATAATTCAGTAATTAGACTGTTACCTATAATTCAGTAATTAGACCGTTACCTGTAGTTCAATGATAAAATCATTACATATAATCTAATAGTAAGATTTTACTTCTATCCGATATCGAGTAATGCCGAATCTTCTGCAAATTTACTGATACGGTAACAGATTTGGCTGCCCAGCTTCTTAATTAGGGATATACAGAAGTCGTCATATTAGAAGGTAATTATATGGCTGAAGATATTAAATCCAAAGTAATACAGGCAAAAAAGGCATCGATTGAGCTTTCCAGTGTAAGTACGGAAATAAAAAATCAGGCGCTTGAGGCTATGGCTCAGGCCCTTGACAAGGAAAGGAAAGCTATTCTGGATGCAAACGCAAAAGACCTTGAATCTGCAGTGGAACTGAAAAAGAAAGGGAAGCTCACTCAGGCTCTTGTAGACAGACTTAAAGTAAGCGACTCAAAAATTGACGGAATGATTGCAGGAATCAGAGATGTAGTTAAACTTAAAGACCCTGTAGGAGACACCCTCTCTACTCTTGAGCTGGACAAAGACCTTATTCTCTACCAGGTGAGCTGTCCAATCGGCCTTATAGGTGTCATCTTTGAATCCCGGCCTGATGTGGTGCCTCAGGTTATGTCTCTTTGCCTTAAGAGCGGGAACGCGACCATCTTCAAAGGCGGGAGTGAAGCTCGAGAGTCAAACCGCACTATTTTTCAGATCCTTGTAAAAGCCATAGAATCTACCGCCGGCATGCCAGTAGGGGCTTTCCAGCTTATGGAAACAAGAGAAGAGATAATGGATCTTTTGAGTCTTGATGCTTATGTAGACCTCCTGATCCCAAGGGGCTCAAATGAGTTTGTTAAGTTTATCCAGGAAAATACGAAAATTCCGGTACTCGGACATACTAGCGGGATCTGTCATATCTATGTGGATGAATATGCGGACCTCGATACAGCCTGGAAGGTTTGCTTCGATGCGAAAGTACAGTATCCTGCAGTGTGCAACGCCATTGAAACCCTTCTGGTAAACCGTAAAATTGCGGATACTTTCCTGCCGAAAATGGCAGAAATGTACCTCGGCGCAAGGGTTGAATTACGCTGTGATGAAGACAGCTATGCTCTGCTTGAAAAAAGAGGGATTTCTCCTCTTTCAAAAGCTACGGACGAAGACTGGAGTCTTGAGTACAATGATCTTGTTCTTTCGATAAAACTCGTTGATACCATAAAGGAAGCCATCGACCATATAAACATGTTCGGTTCTCATCACACCGACGGAATAATAACTGAGAATGCTTCTAGAAGAAAAGAGTTCACAGGACTTGTTGATTCTTCGAGTGTTATGGTAAACGCTTCAACCCGTTTTGCGGATGGCTATCGTTATGGGAAAGGGGCTGAGGTAGGAATCAGCACAAACAAAATCCATTCTCGTGGACCTGTAGGCATGGAAGGCCTCCTGATCTACAAATATATCTTGCTCGGGAAAGGGCAGGTTGTTGCAGATTATGCAGGAGAAAATGCAAAAGCCTATACACACAGAAAACTTGACCTTAAATTTGAGAATGTAGATTGAAATCCTGCCGAAGATTCTCGAAGAATATCGAAGATTATTGGAGAATATCGAAGATTATTGAAGAATATCGAAGAATTATGATATGTTTATATATCTGAATTGAAATACCAGCGCAAATTGAGTGCAAGCGATGGAAATCCGGATTGTGGCTGTTACTTATTTCAGCTGCATTCTCAAAATATTTTACGAGGCCTTGTGATTGACAGATAGAAATCAATTTCTCAATGATGTTAATAAAATCGTTATCAAGATAGGTACTTCCTCAATTACAAAACAAAATTGTGACAGTACAAAAGAAAACTGCAGTATTGATCCTGCTTTTATGGAAAGTATCGCAGCTCAGGTCTCCGAGCTTCGAAGTCGCGGAAAAGAGGTAATTGTGGTAAGTTCGGGAGCAATAGGCGTAGGACTCTATGAACTGGGCATTGCCCCAAAACCTCGTGAAATTCCTATCAGACAAGCAGCGGCAGCAGTTGGACAGAGCATCCTTATGCAGTACTGGAGCGAAGCTTTTTCGAAGCATGGGATAAAAGTTGCTCAGATCCTTCTTACTTATGACTTTTACTCTGACCGGATATCCTACCTTAACCTCAGAAACAGTATTTCTACCCTTCTTGAATATGGGGTAGTTCCCATAATAAACGAAAATGACTGCACCTGTACAAACGAGATTGAAGCAATCTTCGGAGACAATGACAAGCTTTCTGCAATGGTTGCAAGCAAAATCGATGCTGATCTCCTGGTTATTCTTTCGGATATCGACGGTCTCTTTGACAAAAACCCAAAGATGCACAACGATGCCAGACTCATCTCTCTTGTGGAAAAAATCACACCTGAAATTGAAAGTTATGGGGGTGACCCAACAAGCTTTAAGGGCGTAGGGGGAATGAGGACCAAAATAAAAGCTGCAAAAATCTGTAGTATGGCAGGTTGTTACGTTTTGATTGCAAATAGCGAGATTGAAAACGTACTCCTAAAAGTTTTGTCTGGAGATGAAATTGGTACCCTATTCCTGGCTGAAAGGCATATCCAGAAAAACCGTGCTCGCTGGATCCTTCTTGCAAGGGCTTCGGGCACTATCCGTGTAGACGCAGGGGCAAAAGCTGCAGTCCTCGGAAAAAACAGCCTTCTTCCGGCAGGAGTTGTAGAAGTTGAGGGAAGTTTTGATAGGGGAGATGTGGTTAGATTAGAGTGTGAAGGCAGGGTCTTTGCGAAAGGAATCACAGACTATACCTCTGAAGAACTTATAAAGATAAAAGGAGCCCACACCGACGAAATTGAGAGTATTTTGGGCTATAACAATTACAATAATGTAATAAAAAAAGAAAATGTTGGTATACTGGAAAAATGAGTTAAATCTCCAGCATGTTCGAAGAACTAAACCGGATTTTTCGGGATTTCTGAAGAATCCAATTAATTTCTTGTAGTTTGGAAACTTTATCAATCTACTAATTTCTTAAAAATTTATTTGGACTCTAAAGTCCTTTTTAATTACTCAATATTAGTTAAAAATACGTTTTGAGGCAGTTGCCTCTATATTTGCATTTATTTTGGAAATAGGAGAAATTATATGGTAGATCATAACCGAAAGATAGGATTTATCGGAGCAGGAAAAATGGGCTCTGCTCTCATGCAGGGAATTATAAAGGCCGGAATTGTAAAACCTGAAAATCTTGGTGCAAGCGATGTGTACGAACCTTTCTTGAACGATCTGAAAGCAAAGCTTGGCATTAATGTATCCACTGACAATTCTGTTATCGCCAAGGCATCCGATATTCTTATCCTGGCGGTGAAGCCCCAGACTCTGGGTTCGGTACTTGAAAATCTTAAAGCTTACATAACTTCCGATAAACTTATAATCTCAATTGCAGCCGGTGTACCTCTTGCTACTTACGAAAATGCACTTCCTGCTGGCACAAGAGTCATACGTGTAATGCCAAACATTGCAGCCACAGTTTCCGAAGCTGCTTCAGGCATTGCTCCAGGTAAATATGCTACTTCCGAAGACATGAAAACTGCTCTTGAAATCTTTTCTGCAGTAGGTACCGCAGTTCAGGAGCCTGAATCCCTGATGGATGTCGTTACAGGTCTTTCAGGCAGCGGGCCGGCATTTATCTTTCCAGTGATTGAGGCAATGGCCGATGGGGCTGTCCTTGAAGGAATGGATAGAAAAAGTGCCCTCACTCTCTCAGCCCAAACTGTACTTGGGGCTGCAAAAATGATGCTTGAGACAGGCATGCACCCCGGAGAACTCAAGGATATGGTTACTTCTCCTGCCGGAACTACAATTCAGGGTGTTCATGCCCTTGAAGAAGCCGGAGTCAGAGCTGCATTTATGAACGCAGTTATAAGGGCAACCGAACGCTCAAAAGAGCTTGGGAAGAAATAAATTTATTTTCTTCATTTTTCTATTTTTTATTTTTTACTTAATTTTATCTGCTTTTTATAGGTCGAAGGGTAAAACCCCGAATTCTTTAGCTTCGTGGAATCTAATTAACAGGACTTTTTATAACAGGACTTTTTAGGATTGCTTTCATGATCCGAATCTTGATTAGTCACTTAAGATGTGAAACACAAAGAAGCAAGTTTTGAGTTTTAGAGTTTGCTTATTTAACATTTTCTTTCCTTTGCCGTTCCTTTCGGAACTACTTTCTGCTTTCCTTCTTCAGGCAGAGAAACCAATCAAGGCAATAAGTTTCATCTCCAGCTTTTTCAAGCGTTTCCTTTACCTCTTGCATTGAACGTGGAGGGTGAACTATAACGTCATCGCCTGGCTGCCAGTTTACCGGAGTCGATACATCTTCAGCATCACTCTTTTGCATGGCACTGATAAGCCTTTTGATTTCCTGTATATTCCTTCCGTTCGGTACAGGATAATAAATTAATGCTCTTATTTTTGACTCAGGGTCTATAACAAATGTTGCTCTTGCAGTCTGGATTCTTGATCCTTTTCGCTGGATCATGCCGTATTTCTTCGCGACTTCCTTTCTCAGGTCTGCAATTACAGGAAACTTAATCTCAATATTTTTCATTCCTTTGTACTCAATTTTCTCTTCTATTCTCTTAATCCAGGCAATATGAGAAAAAATACTATCTATCGAAAGTCCTATAAGTTCAGTGTTAATTTTTTGGAACTCCTCTTGCATACTGGCAAAGGTCATGAATTCGGTAGTACATACTGGTGTGAAATCTGCAGGATGGCTGAAAAGAACAACCCATTTACCTTTATAATCCTCAGGGAAATTGATTTGTCCCTGAGTTGTCACTGCTGTAAATGAGGGTGCATCTTCTCCAATTATCGGTATACGTATATGTTCATACTCGGTTTCTACCATATTCTCACCTGTACTTTTGCCTTCTTGCCTTCCTTTGTATTAAGAATGGCTTTGAGACTGGCTTTGAGACTGGCTTTGATTCTTGCTTCTAGTTTTGGGAGTGAACACTAAAAGCATTGCTTTTCCCCCTGAAAGCAATCTTACTAAAAGCATCTTACTAAAAGCAATCTTACTAAAAGCAATCTTACCTAAGCAATTTTACTAAAAGCAATCTTACCTAAAAGCACTTTATATATCCCAATTATTATTATATTATCATTATTATTCTATTTATCATCAAATACTGAAAAAGAGCTTCTCTTGCTAGAAATTCGTTCTTTTAAAATTTCTTTTTAAAATCGGCTTTAATTCTTGGTCGTGTCCCTGAATTATAGATCAATTCTGAAAAACCGAGTGCATACCATGCATTTGATGAATCTAATCAGAGATTCTCTCAATTTCGGTTTTCAATGATTCAAATCCACTACCTAATTCTTTTTGAAAAAGATAAATGGAGGCCTCTCTAAAAATAAGACTCTTTGATTGGGTTTTCTGGAGGCTCCTCAAATTAAAAATTAGAAAGTGTAAAGTGGATTTTTATGCTTCAGGTTACATTTTACTAGTTACATTTTACTAGTTACATTTTACTAGTTACATTTTACTGGTTACTTTTTACTATCTTTTTTAAAGCACAAAAACCAGTCAAGACAGTACATGTTCTCTTCTGGTTTACCAATTCTTTCTTTTACTGCTTCCATGGAATTGGGAGCTGGAATAATAACATCGTCTCCAGGCTGCCAGTTAGCCGGAGTTGCAACTTTTTCCGCCGTATTTTTCTGCAGGGCGGTCACAATCCTTTTGATCTCCTGCATATTCCTTCCTGTTGACTGCGGATAGTAAAGTATTGTTCTGATTTTTGCCTCGGGATCAATAATAAATACGGCTCTTACAGCCTGTGTCGTTGAGGCTTTTGGCTGGATCATACCATATTTTTTTGCGACATCCATCTTCAGGTCTTCTATCACCGGAAATTTGATCTCGAGGTTTTTCATTCCTTTATATTCAATTTTCTCTTCTATTCTCTTAAGCCAGGCAATGTGAGAGAACACACTGTCTATAGAAAGCCCTATAAGCTCAGTGTTCATCTCTCTGAATTCCTCCTGCATACTGGCAAAAGTCATGAATTCGGTAGTACATACTGGTGTGAAATCTGCAGGATGACTGAAAAGAATAACCCACTTACCTTTGTAATCCTCGGGGAAATTGATTTGTCCCTGTGTTGTCACTGCTGTAAATGATGGTGCATCATCTCCGATAAGAGGCATACGTATCTGTTCATATTCAACTTCTACCATATTTTCACCTATTTTTGAGCTCATACAGTTTCCTTTCGGGATCGAAAATTGAGTTCAATTTAGAAGGCTTTCCCCTTATACGAGTTCGAAGGCTTTCCCCTTAAAAGCCTTTTCTTCCCTCAACCGTCCCCAAAATTATCTTATAGTTATTTTCATTGTTATATATCTGTTACGAGGAAGGAAAAGAAGTTTATTTTGTTAGGGAGATTTTCTTTAAAATTTATTATCTTCTGGATGTTATTTTTTCTGAAATAAGGCACAGCGTTTATTTTAGAATCACTTTTCTGCCGAAACTCTTTATTTATTTAATGTATGTGTTTTTAGGTCTTTTTAGAAAGATTCACACATTCTCACATCTTAATATTAAAAAATAAGTGTTTTAATACTCTCTTTTAGAAAATAATTTATGCTGGAAAATCCTTTGTTACATAGGGGGTAAAATGAGGGAGTTTGTTCGGCCAAAGGTTGTGGTTAGTAGGTGCCTTGGGTTTGATCACTGTCGATACAATGGGAATATTATAAACAGTTCGATAGTGGCGAACCTCATGGAGTATGTTGATTTCCTGCCTGTCTGCCCGGAAGTGGAGATAGGGCTAGGTGTTCCAAGAGATCCGGTAAGAATTGTTCTCGAGAACGGGGAAGAGCGGCTTATTCAGCCTGCAAGTGGCAGGAATATAACTGAGGCTATGAAGGCATTTTGCACTGATTTTCTCGGTTCCACAGGAGAGATTGATGGGTTTATTCTTAAATACAGGTCTCCTTCCTGCGGCATTAAGGACGTAAAAGTTTATCCGACCACCTCGCTCAAATCAGCGGTAGTTGGGAAAACTTCAGGGTATTTCGGGAGGGCAGTCCTGAAAGAGTTTTCCTATCTTCCTGTTGAGGATGAAGGAAGGCTAAGGAACGCTCGTATAAGAGAACATTTCATGACCAGAATCTTTATGCTTGCCGCTTTCCGAAAAGTAAAATCAGAAGGCAGCATGAAAGACCTTGTCGCTTTCCATTCCGAAAATAAGTATCTGCTCATGGTATATGGCCAGGAGGAACTCAAGAAACTGGGAGCTATTGTTGCAAATAAAGAAAGAAAAAATTTTAAAGAACTGATTTCTGAGTACGAGAAGCATCTTTACAGTATCCTCTCCAGGCCTCCAAGGTACACTTCAATTATTAATGTACTCATGCATGCCTTCGGACATTTTTCAGAGAAGCTCTCAAGCCAGGAAAAAACATTATTTTTTGACTGGATCCAGAAGTACAGGAACGGAAAAGCCTCTCTTTGCCCTGCAATTAATATCATCAGGTCATGGGCTATACGCTTTGAGGACCAGTACCTTATGAACCAGACCTTTTTTGAGCCCTATCCAGAAGGACTGATGGAAGTAGACTCTACAGAATCCCACCTGAGGGAAGACCTCTGGAAATGAACTGTAATCTATGAAATTCTAGGTGGGAATAATTTATGAAAAGCTTAACCGCTTTGTTTTGTTTCTGCTTACTCATTTATCTGGCCGAGTTTATCTCAACCTGGCCCGACTCTGAAACTTCCATAGATTCCTATATAGGCGATGCCGGGGAGAATCTGATAGGAGTAGATATTGTAAATTCCGAGCCTTACAGTGCCTCAATAACTGAGGAGTCAGTAACTCCCGGAACGTTTTCCCAAACTTACTCCTGGGATTACGAAGGCTACAACTGGCAGCTTACTCTGCCTCTTGACAATGAACTGTATGAAAAATATAAATCAAGGTCTCGAAACAGGGACTACGACCTGTTTGCTTCAGACCCATATGATGATCGGTTAATTAAGGACATTGCAGAGGCTTTATTTTCTCTCTCAAAAGCTCACGGACTTGAGAACTGTGAAATTCCAGGACTCTGCATTTCTTTTGTCCAATCGCTGAAGTATACCTCGGATCTTGAAAGTTCGGGTTACGACCAATACCCTCGTTTTCCTTATGAAACTCTTTATGAGAACGGTGGAGATTGTGAAGATACCTCAATTCTCTCCGTGGCAATTCTTCAGGAGATGGGTTACGCTGCTGTACTTTTAGAGCTCCCTGAACATATGGCTCTCGGGATAAAATCTGATATAGGGCAGCAGGGAAGGAGTTTCGAGTACGAAGGCAGTAATTACTATTATTTGGAGACTACAGGGAGTGATTGGCAGATAGGCGAAATCCCGGAGGTGTATGCAAACCAGCCTGTACATGTTGTCCCGGTCTACAGAAGGCCCATGATTAAGCTTGATTTCAAAGCCCAGTGTGCATGCTCAAAAAAAGAAGGAGTTGTCGATGTTAATGTAACAGTAAGAAACCTGGGTTCGAGGAGAGCTGAAAATACAACCGTTTACGTTGCCCTTCAGGCTGAAGATAAACTTTCTTTATGGGATGAAATTGAGAGTTCTTCGATTACGATTGAGCCTGAAGAAGTTTTTAATTACACTGCAAAGGGTCTTACTGCTCCTTCAGGAGAAAAATTCAGGGTATACGTGCAGGCATCTGGAGAGAACATAGAGCCTGAAAACATAACCAGTCAGTGGGCCATGGTCTGAGAACCTTTACTTTTGGCAGGCCTGTAAGAAAAAGGCCTGCCATAAAAAACTAACTTTAAGAGTTAACTCTATCCTCAAACACAAGGAAATCCCACATAAAATTAACATGCGGAAATTTCGGACAAAATTATAATCAACTAACTATTAATCCACTGTTATCTATTAACTACGAGTTACTTATAAATCGGATATCAGCAGTTTATTAATTGCAATCCTTTTAAAAGGATTGACCGAAAAGCTGTACTTATAAATCGAATATAAGTATAGTAGTATGTTAAGCATTTTGAAGTTAGGGGTGGTCAAATGAATAAATTATATAGGTCAAAGAAGAACAGGATTATTGCAGGAGTATGTGGTGGGATAGGTGAATATTTTAAAGTTGATCCTACGCTTGTACGACTTTTATGGTTGCTCATTTCTATAGTGGGTGCGGGAAGCGGTTTAGTTGCGTACATAATTGCATGGATTATAATTCCTGAAGAGCCCTGAAGGCTTTCGGTTTTATTTTTAAATAATACAAATTTCAAATTTTTTTACAAATATCTTTTTTATATAGTCTAAAAAATCTCATTCCAGTCTGAGTTTTGCATTAATTGGAATCTGCTTCAGACTACATCTTGTTGTGATTGAAATAATAACAAAAAACGAGAGTTTTTTGGGTATTTGTAAAAAGAATGATCACTCAAAGGGCAATAATTCCTGAGTCAACGAAATTTAATGAAAAAAACTAAAGATGGAGATCGAAATGTAAAATTCGGTGAAAAGAAAAATAGTGAAATCACCGGATTAACACAGTTAAACTGAAAAATCAATAGCATCAGATCATTAACCTTATAAAACATAACTTTAATCCGTATTCTTTACTGTAATTGATTTTGGTTCTCAAGCGCGTAATTTCTATGGATTATGAAACTTACACTTAGTTTTTTATCTAAAGTTATATGATCTGAGCTTTTATTCTTGTAATTATGTCTTTATTCCCGTAATTATAACATGTCTTCCCGTAATTATGTCTTTATTCCTGTAATTATAACATTTTTTCCCGTAATTATATCTTTATTCTCATAATTAGAGCCTTGTACTCCCGTATTTATCATCTTACTTACTTGTAAGCAATTACACGGAACTTTTTTCCTTGATACCCATATCTCCAGAACTCAAGACGTAACGGACTGTTGCGGAAACAGTCCTTTGTCACCTCTACTTTTGAAAAACCTGCTTTCAGCAACAGTTCTTGATCATATTGCGGTCGCTTGTGCCGAATCATCGGCAGTTGCTCAAATCCGTTACCTACGGAACTATGCTGTTGTTTTTTTCGAGGTTTCCCCTCCATTAAGAGAGTAATCAGACCTGAGCTCAATTTCAACACATGATAACGCAAAGACGACCGATCCCGCCTGTAATCGCCGTCATAAATGACGATTTTACCATCTGTTTTCAGCAGATTTTTCCACCTGATGAAAGCTTTCTCAGGGTCATAGAGTGTCCAGACAACATCACGTGATACTATGGCATCAAGGCTGCCTTCCTTCTCCTTATCCAAAAGCACGGCGTCACTTTTATATATTTTTGTATTTGCCGCCTCTTTTTTGATATTGATTCTGGCACGCTTTACCATTCCCTCAGCACCATCAACAGATGTCACATTATGTTTTAGCCTGGCAAGCATGATTGTAAAAAATCCCGGTCCGCACCCGACATCAAGTACATGTAATGGTTTTTCACCAAGTACCAGCTGAAGTTCATCCTGCCAATGCTTCACATCTTTTTTATTGCTTAGCTGTTTTTGAATTGCCCGGTCATATCCCCCTGCATCGGCAGACCATGCTTTTTCAATATGTTCAAATAGAGTTCCCGACATGCTTTTGCCTCTTACTTTGCTATAGTGATCAACTGCCATTCTATACCTTCATAGGTTGTCGGTGCAACTGTCACGTTTTGCAAGCGGGCATTATACGCATATTGTTTATCGGGATAGCACAGAGGAACAACAAGCGCTTTGTCATTGATCAGCTCAAATATCTGGTTATATTTTGCCTGGCGCGTTGCCTCGTCCTGCGTTTTAATAACCTCGTCAAGATATGTATTTAACTGCGGGTCATACCAGCACACGGACGTGCTACCTTCGGCCTGATAAAACATGGAGCGCAAAAATCCGTGAGGATTCCATGAATCTTCATATGTGCGGTAAATAATCATGTCGAAATCACGGTTTTTCCAGATCGCGTCATAGTAAGCCGAAGTGTCCAGTTGTTCAAGCTGGATATCAATTCCGACCTCTTTGGCAGCCGCCTGCAGGTACTCACACATGGATTTCCAGCTTGCATATTCCTCAGACTGGAAAACAAGCTTGAAGGACAGAGGCACACCGTTCTTATCAACTATACCATCCCCATCACTATCCGTATATCCCGATTTGGCTAGCAGTTCTTTTGCTTTTTCCTGATTGTAGGAGTATCCTTTACTGTTTTCATCAGTGACATACGGTACCGTGTCAGGTAAAATGCCCTTTGCAGCAACAGCGTCGCCTCCGAATATATTTTTCACAATGCTGTCTTTGTCTATTGCATAATTTAACGCAAGACGGACATTTTCATCCTGCAGTACTGTATTTTCCTGATTTAGCATAAGGAAAAATCCCATTGTACCTTTAGCATTTTTAACGTCAAGATTTTTTGATGATTCAACGATTGACTTGCTTTCGGAAGGCAGATCGGCAAGAGAAAGGTCAGCCTCTCCGCTCTGAAGCGCCATAATTCTTGATTCGCCGTCAGTAACTTTTCTGATGGTTATCTTTTCAATATTCGGTTTTGTTCCGTAGTAATACGGATTAGGCACCATGACTACCTCTTCCTCAGGGACATAGCTCTTCACCATCCACTCACCTGTGCCAATCATTTTTACAAACTTGCCTTTAGTATCAAATGAATTCTCAGAAGCAATGCGGAAAGGCCGTGGGTAGGTCAGTTCGGTTAATACGGAATAGCAGTTTTCTTTAAATGTCAGCCTGACTGTATAGTCATCTACTTTCTCCACATTTGTAAGCGGCGTGGAAAATTTCGTTGGGTCCCAGTGTTTTGCACTGCTTACCACGCTGTCTGCGTTAAAGTTGGTACCATCTGAAAATTTGACATCTTTACGTAAATGGAAAGTATATTGCGTTCCGTTATCGCTGATTTCCCATTTCTCAGCAAGTCCAGGCTCAATCACGCCGTCTTTTCCGTACTTGACCAGCGGCTCGTACACCATTTCATAAAGGCACATTTCCGTGCTGGATTCTATCGGGCTTGCATCTTCCGGATTCAGTTTGCCGGAGACCATAATTGTAACGGAATCGGACCGATTGCTATCGTCAATGGCTGTGGTAGCTGAAGAACCGGAAGTTCCGTTCTGCGTATCGTTTGATACTTGACTTGAAATGCATCCACTCATCAACAGCACCAGTGATAGTGCTGACGCAATAACTGCCAAGATATACTTTTTCTTCATTTTTCATTCTCCCTTTCTACAATGGCTTATACGATATGACATGCTACAAAATGACCGCTTGCAACCTCTTTTAGCAACGGCTCTTCACTGGTGCAACGTTCCGTACAGCAAGGACAGCGTGGAAAGAACCGACAGCAGTATTTTGAATCAGGTATAACTGTCGTATCAATTATGCTCTCCATTGTGCATTTTTTCCGTTCTGCAGGCACCCTTGCCGGTATACATGAAAACAGCAGGTTGGTGTACGGGTGAAGTGCGTTCTGCATCGAGTTCTTCTTTAAATCGATTTGCTCCACTATCTTACCCGCATACATAATGGCCATAATATCGCAGACATAAGGCACACAGTTGAGGTCGTGGGTGATGAATAAATAGGTTAAACCGAATTTATTTCGTAAATCATTAAGTAAAGTCAGAATTTGTTTGCGCAATGAATAATCAAGGCTGGAAACGGGCTCGTCGCAAACAACAAACTCCGGGTGAAGAACAAGCGCACGTGCAATATTGGCACGCTGGCGTTGTCCTCCGCTCAACTCCTTTGGATACCGTTGAGCGTATAAGGCATCCAGACCGACCTGTTCCAATATTGTCTCAACTTTTTCTAAACACTCTTTTTTTGATACTTTCTCGCTGTTTTTAATGACCTCAGCAATACTTTCGCCTACGGTATAGGACGTATCGAAAACACTGCTGCTATTTTGAAAGATCATCTGGATATTACGTCTCAGTGGGCGCATTTTTCTAAGGGAAATATTTGATATTGACTGTCCCTGGAACAGTGCCTGTCCTTCTGTAGGAGTTTCCAGTCCGACCATCATTCTGCCAAGCGTGCTTTTTCCGCTTCCGCTCTCCCCTATAAGCCCTACTGAACGTCCCTTCCGAATTTTAAGAGATACGCCGTTTACGGCAGAAACTTGCTCTCTCCCTTTTGTAAACAAGTTTTGTTTTTCGTAGGTTTTTCGTATGTTCAGGGTTTCCGCCAACACTACTTCCATGGCCAAACCTCTTAAAGCGCAGCCGCCACTAATTGGCGTGTATACGTATGTTGCGGGTTCGAAAATATGTCGTCTACCGTACCGCTTTCTACGATATATCCGTCCTTCATGACACATACATCGTCTGCTATTTCTGCGACTACTCCCAAATCATGCGTAATAAGCAGAATTGCAGTTCCTTCCCTCTTCCGCATAGAATCCAATTGATGCAGGATTTGAGCCTGAACAGTTACATCAAGAGCAGTCGTTGGTTCATCTGCAATGAGAAGCGCTGGACGGAAAACGCTGGCAATGGCAATCATAACGCGCTGACACATTCCTCCACTCAACATAAAAGGGTATTTTTTCATCAATTCCTCAGGCTGTGGAAGGCTGACAGCCAGAAGTTGATTGAGTGCAATGGTGAAAGCTTGTTTTTTTGTTATTTTTTCATGTATCAGGACTGCCTCCACCAACTGTTCTCCAACAGTTAATAACGGGTTCAGCGAATCAATCGAGTCCTGAAAAATAATGCCGGCGTGGTTCGATATATAAGACCGCAGACCTTTTTTGGGCATCGAGAGTATATCCGTCCCTGCCAGGTAAATCTCACCGTTTGATATTACAGCATTTTTATCCTGAATGCCCATTACTGCGAGTGCGACAGTGGATTTTCCACTACCGCTTTCCCCAACAAGTGCGGTGATTTTTCCTGTTCTTGCAACAAGGTTCAAATCTACCACAGCATGGATACTTTGATCCGGCATAATGTAGTCAAGAGAAAGGCCTCGGATTTCTAGTGCCTTGTTTTCACTCTGAACTTCCTGGTTAGTTTTGTATTGCATTTTTCAGTCCTTCTCCCAGAAGATTAAATGCCATGACTGTAACAATAATTGCAATTCCCGGATAAACCATAAGCTGCGGCTGTGTCTGCATAAATTCTTTACTGTCACTAAGCATAATGCCCCACTCGGGCGTAGGCGGCTGCGCACCTAGCCCTATAAAAGAAAACGACGCGATAGCCAGTATAATCGAACCGATTTCGAGTGTAGCCATTACAATAATTGGCGGTGCGATATTGCGAAGGATGTGACGAAAAACAATTTGGGTATGAGTACAGGCGGCTGCTTTTGCTGCAAGCATAAAATCCTGCTGTTTTGTTTGCATTGCCATACCGCGTATTATTCTTGCATAAGGTGCCCACCACACGCTGGCCATGGCTATAATCATATTTTTCACACTGGGTTCCAGCATACCTGCGATAGCTAATGCCATCAGAAAAGTAGGAAGTGATAAAAATATGTCAATAGTCCGCATAATAAATGTATCTATGCGACCGCCTGCATACCCGGAAAGGAGCCCTATCGGAATGCCAATTGCCATCATAAGGCCCAGCACGCACATGCTGTATATTAGTGACATCCGAGCTCCCCAAATCAGGCGAGATACAATGCATCGACCCAGATTGTCGGTTCCAAGCCAGTATAACGAACTTGGGCCCTTTAGACGCATTGACATATTTACCTTAAGCGGGTCGTTTGGAGCGATTACAGACGCAGCTATGGCAATGAGGATAATCAAAGCTACTATTAATAAACCGAAAACCGCTGCTTTTTGCGTAAATATACGATTTATAATGCCATTGGATGAACAAAACCGTGCATTCGATCTTTTTACTGCTTGAGTTTTGACCTGCATCGTACTCCCTCTTATACGTTTTTAAGACGCGGATCAATGATACCGCATATGATATCTACAGTCAGGTTAATTAACACCATCAAAACAGCCATAAACAGTACATACCCCTGGACTACAGGATAGTCTTTGAGTTTAACAGATTCAAGCGCCAGATTTCCAAGCCCGTTCCATGAAAATATTGATTCGATAATAGCAGATCCGGCTAACAAAGAACCAAATCCGATTCCAAGCTTGTTGATTACAGGAAGCATTGCGTTTTTTAGAGCATGCTTTGTTATAATTTTATATTCACTAACGCCTTTTGCTCTGGCTGCACGGATATATCCTTTGTTCAGCACTTCCTCCATATTTGTTCTAATAAGTCTGACATAAATCCCGCCACTGCATAAAGACATTGTAAGAGCAGGTATTATTGGAAATTTCATTGAGTTTCCACCAAGCACTGATATCAGTCCAAGGCGAGCGCCGAAAATATACAGCAGGATGAGTCCAAACCAGAACTCGGGCATTGACACACTCCAAAAACAGTATACTCTGGAAATCTTGTCAATCCAAGAGCCGGAAAACACAGCCGATGATATTCCGAGAGTAAATGAAATTATAATTAAAAACAATAGTGCTAGAAGTGATAACTGTAATGTTTTAGGAAAATACTGAACGATCTCGTCAACTACCGGTTTGTCATTTGAATAAGAAAAGCCCAGATTACCCCTCAGAGCATCTTCAAGCCAGCTTACGTACTGGACCAGCACCGGCCGGTCAAATCCCATTTCGGTTCGTATTTTCTCAATCTGCTCATACGTTGGCCTATCATATTTCTTTTCAGCTAGCGTACGTGCCGTATCGCCGGAAGACATACTGCCAAGGACGAAAGTTATTAATGAAACAGCCAGCAGTACAGGAATCAGTGTGAATAGCCGTTCACCTATGTCTTTAAGCATTACTTCACTTCCTGTAGCCTGTGATGTTACTCATCGTTTAAACTGGCGTCTATTTTTGTGGTCGTTACTCACTAAAGATCCTGTAAAAACCGGGCTGCTTTGGCTGCTTTATTAGTTCGTCAAAGGTGGCAACTTATATAACCAAACATTTTTTAAAAACAGCACGCTGTGGCAAAAGACCAATTGTTTCCGTCTTCTATATCTTTTTTAGGATCCGTGAAGGAACCGTAAAAGCCGTAAATATTTTGCCACAAATCGCAACACTTAATGTGTCCTTTCTATTTTTCCCCTCCTACTAAAAACGGAGGATGCATACTGTTTATATCCTGCTGCTGTTCATTGAGTATCCGCTCACCCACCGAAGTATCCGCAAATACTTTTGAAAATCCGATTTTAAGCATTATATCCAGATCCCACTGCGGCCTGACTTTATCACTCATAAAAAGCTTCCTGCTAAGTGCTTCGCCTTCGGCCTCGTCCTTGTGACGGTGCACCGGGTACCCGTATTTCATAAGGGTCTCTTTTTCCTTTTTCTCATAGGCTATTTTCATATTTTCATCAAACAGGTGCAGATACCAGCAAGCATCGAAGACAAGAATCCTCCCACCGGGTCTTAGGACGCGGTGCCATTCTTGATATGCTCTGGCAGGGTCGTCAAGTGTCCACGTGAGATTACGGCAAACTAACAGATCAAAACTATTATCTGGGAATTTCAAGTCCTGACAGTCCATAGTCATCAACTTTGCACTGGCACCTTCACGTGCAAGGTTAAGACGTGCAAACTCGATCATGTTTTCTGTTAAGTCTATACCGGTAACATTATGTCCGCCCTGTGACAGGACAATTGGAAAAAATCCCGGTCCGGTACCAATATCCAGTATGTCAAGAGAATCTTTTAAGGGAGCGTATTCCAGTACCAGATCGGACCATGCTTTTCTCTCAAAGCCGTTTAGTTCATTGTCAATAAATTCACTGTAACCTTGCGCCTCGCCTTCCCAATAATTTTTAATGCGGATGTTTAAACTCATTTTACTGTCCCTCTAATGTACAACATTTTTTGGCTAAATTCATGATAATCTTTATAGGATTGCTATTTTTCAGACATCATCATTAGAAAAATTCCGTATTTTTCCAATTAGCATATTTCTATTTTTAAAACAGTCGTCGGCGTTTTAACCTTTTTTGTAGTATATTTATTAAATATACCACATTTTTAATTGATTTTTATTATTATATCTTTTTAATATTATTTGACCTGATATTTATACATTCTTATTTGACTAATGAATATTATCTTTCTTAACAACAATGATATTTATATTATTTTTAATTACTAATCTCATTTAAAGTAAATTAATATGTTATAAATATTGTTATTAATGTTAATTAATAAGTTATTTATATATTCTTTATAGCAAATGTATTAAAAAATTCGTTGAATTGGCTTTTCTCAAGCAAGCAACAACCCGGAAATTGAATAAAATTTTATCAATTGATAATAAATTACAATTATTAACAGAGAGATCATATGTCAAAAAAAACAGATGTCGTCAACGAGTATACCCGAGTTGAGTCAAAGCGTGGGCTCTCGATCACAACAGGGGCGAACAGAATGAAACTGTTCGACCGCAGAGTGCTTGAGCTCGGCCGCGGAGAGTATGGCAAGCTACGGAGCGTTATCATTCTTGGCCTTCTCATTTCATTCAGTTATATAGTTCAGGGGCTGCTTATTGCCATCATACTCAATGGGGTGTTCGCTGGAGCATCGCTCCGTAAGTCCGAACTGTACTTTGCAGCCGTGGCATTCCTCATAGTCCTGCGATGGGCTATGATCCGGGAAAACGATCGTATCGCAGCCAAAACTGCCAGCAGCATCGCCATGTCTCTTCGACGGCGAATGTATCGTAAGTTGTACGAGCTTGGCCCTGGGTGGGTCTCTACCCAGAAAAGTGGCGTTATACAGGCTACGCTTGTCGATGGAGCCGAAGCTCTTCAGAATTACTACGGGCGTTTCCTACCCCAGGTTATTGTGTCTATTGTCGCCGGCGTCTCGATTGTGGCAATACTGCTCCATGTCGACATAATTATCGGATTGGTTATCGGTGCTATGATGATTGCTGCGCTAATCCAGCCGATTGCCATCTACAAGGGAGTAGGAAAGGGAATAAGGATCTGGTTTGTCGCCATGCCTCGCCTGTTCGCTGAGTACGTGGATAATATCCAGGGTATTGTTACGTTGAAGTCTTTCAATGCCAGCCAGAAGCAGGGTGAGATCCTCTACCAGCGGACAAATGACCTGTATGATGCGGAGATCAGTATTCTGCGGGATGAGATCCTGTGGAGCATCCCTCCTGGGCTGGTTGCTGCAGTCTGCAGTACAGTAGCTATCATTATTGGCGCTATCCGCATGGATGCAGGTGCCATATCCGCAGAAGGTCTGCTCTTCGTGCTGCTGCTTGTGAGAGAAGCACTCCGTCCGGTTACTGACCTAGGTCAGATTATACATTTCTCCTTTACCGGAATGGGAGCAGCCGAAGGTGTGCTGGATATACTGGAAGCAGTTCCGCTTGCAGTAGCGTCAACCAGGACTCCTATAACCTCCTTTCCTCCCTCCTTTGCCTTTGAAGGTGTCACTTTCAGATACCGAAAAACTGACGCTCCTGCAATCGACAATCTTTCTTTTTCGGTCGGACCTGGAGAGAAGGTAGCGCTGGTAGGCCGTTCCGGAAGCGGTAAAACGACCGTAACTGCCCTCCTAATGAGATTTTTCGACCCTCAGGCTGGTTTTGTCCGATTAGGTGGCGAAGATGTCCGGTTTATCCCGGCAGATGAATTACATGCTATGTACTCGATTGTGTCCCAGGACACGTTCCTGTTCCACGGCACTGTACGTGAGAATCTGTTGATGGCAAAGCCAACCGCCTCACAGGAGGAACTCGAGCAGGCTTCCCGGGCCGCTGCAGCGCACAAGTTCATAACAGCTCTTCCGCAAGGCTACGATACCCTGATAGGCGAGAGAGGAGTACGGTTATCCGGAGGAGAACGACAGCGCATTGCTATAGCCCGAGCTTTCCTGAAGGATGCTCCCATCCTCATTCTGGATGAGGCAACATCCAGTGTAGACGTTGCTAATGAAGCATTGATTCGCGAAACAATAGCCGGGTTAGCCCGTGACAGGACTACCCTGATCATCTCGCACCGTCTTCTGGCAGCTAGAGATGCCGACCGAATCTATGTGCTGGAAAAAGGCTGTCTGGCTGAAGCGGGTACGCATTCGGAACTGGTCGGCTATAAAGGAAATTACAGTGCTCTGGTCAGGGCTGAGGAGGCATGCATATGAGCCACGAACACAGCACGCACTTCGATCTGCCTGTAGGGCAAGTGTTTCGAAAAGTCAGGGTTATTGACCGGCTGTTGACCAGCTATCATCTGGCCCTCTGGAAAGTGAAAATTGCCAGCATTGTGATTCAGGTGCTTGGTATCCTGTCGGCAATCACAGGAGCTTATCTTGTAGGGTCTGTAATCACCGGAGTCTCCGTTATCGACCTGTGGCCAACAATCGGGCTATTGCTCCTGTTTACTGTTACTCAATTCGGTTTATCCAACCTCAATACTTACTGGTCTCATGTTATCGCATTTCGGTCTCTAGCTGAGATTCGCAAGGCATTATATCAAAAACTGGACGAGCTTGCTCCTGCATACGTGATCAAGCAACGCTCCGGCGACCTTGCCAGGTCTGCCCTCTCTGACGTCAACCTTCTGGAACTATACATTGCTCACACACTGCCCGAGTTTTTACAGGCGATCGTAGTGACGCCTCTGGCATTAATCTTCCTCGGGCTTATCCATTGGAGCCTGATGGTAGCACTTGCCCCGTTTCTGATCGCCGCGATAACGGTTCCCGACTGGTTCGCTCGCCGGGCTGAAGCTCAGGGTAAAGCCCATAGGGAATCAGCAGGGACAATGAGTGCGGATGTTATAGACTACATCCAGGGAATGCGGGAAGTTGTGGCTTTCGGAGCCGTAAAAATGTCGATGAACCGTCTCGATGCCAGTCAGCAAAAGTACTCTGACACTTATGTAGCCTATGAGAGCCGTAGCGGCATGGAACGCGGGGCAGGCGACGCGCTGCTGGCAGGAGGGATGGTCGTCACCGTAGCACTGGGAGGTTGGCTCTCTATCATGGGCTACATGGACGTTGCACTGTACCCTGTGGCAGCAGTTCTTACCGCAATGGCATTCTCGCCAGTTATGCACTTGCTGAACATCGCTAGACAGCTCAGCCAGACTGCGGCAGCAACCGACCGGGTATTTGGCATCATGAACACTCAGCCTTCAGTCGTCGATCGGGTTTCTGCTCCTCCAGAAGGGCCTATCATTCCAGAGGTCTGCTTCGAAGACGTGCGGTTCAGGTATGGCCCAGAATTACCCGAGGTACTGAAAGGTGTGAACCTGAAGGTATCACCGGGTGAGACGGTTGCGCTGGTCGGACCGTCGGGTGCGGGAAAGTCAACCTGTACTTATCTGTTACTCAGGCTATGGGACCCTGCTGAAGGCTCGGTGAGGATCGACGGACATGACCTGCTCGAGTTTCCCCAGGAGTACCTCAGGGATATGATTGCCTATGTACCTCAGGATGTTTACCTGTTCAATATGTCAGTGAAGGAAAATATCCACATTGGTAGAAGCGACGCTACGGAAACCGAAATAAGAGAAGCGGCTCGTCGGGCCTTCGCTCTCGATTTCATAGAGGCTTTGCCTGATAAGTGGGACACTGTACTGGGGGAGCGAGGTACGACGCTTTCCGGTGGCCAGCGCCAGAGAATTGCAATAGCCAGAGCATTTCTGAAAAACGCCCCTATCCTGATCATGGATGAAGCGGTCTCCAGCCTGGATACCGAATCTGAGGTCAATGTCCGAAAAGCGATCAAGGAAATATCGGCAGGACGCACAACGCTGATCGTAGCACATAGGCCTTCAACGATTCGGTCGGCAGACAGAGTGATAATGCTAGCAAATGGGAAAGTCGAGGAAAACGGCACATTCGACGAGCTGATCGCTGCTAATGGCGCTTTCGGCCGACTAATGGCTGCACAGATAATCACACAGATGGATCACAAGACCACACAGATGGACCACACAGACGACCACAAAGATGACCGTGCAGAGAGCCACATCTTAAGATAGGCATGGATTTCTCTGGACTGCAGCGGACCTTCTTTCAGTTCTTCGTTCGTAAAGTATTGCGAACGAAGAATATATTATTTTGAAATTTCAGCGCGTTTTAATATGAAATATTTGATGCTGAATATCACGTAACACAATTTATAAAATTATTAGCACACTAAATAATCTACTGGATAATATATAACTCTAAATTACCGATGACTGTAAAACTGATGATGGACCCTGATTATAAACCCGTTTTTGGTTTATCTGATAGTGGTCCAGCCCCGATATAATTTGAATAGTAGAGGTCAACATGCGCAATAATTTAACAACAATCCCTATACTTACGATCATATTGATCGTTTTTTTGATTTTTTCAGTTTCGGGTTGTGTCACGAAAGGTGGCACAGGAGACCAGGCAAAAACAATTACCGTTACGGACATGGCTGGAAGATCGGTGACATTAAAATATCCTGTTGAGAGCCTTGTACTGATGGACTCGACGTGCACAGCCGAATTTTCATCGGTCTATGGTGAGGGTTTTGATAGCAAGATTATTGGCTGGGATAATAACCTCAGGGATAATTCCGGCGACATATATGAAAAATATGTGGAAAAATATCCGGCAATGGCCGAAATACCTGATGTAGGTTCTCTGGATGATAATACTTTTAATGTTGAAAAAGTAGTCGCGTTGAATCCTGACGTCGTCATCATGCACGACTGGGAGTTCATGTGGGACGGGGAAGCGACAAAGGAGGCACTGGCCAGGCTGGATCAGGCCGGTATTCCCGTAGTATTTTTAGACTTCTACATGGATCCCCTGACGAACTCAACAAAGAGTATGCAGTTGCTTGGAAAGATCACGGGCAAAGAACAGAGAGCACAGGAGATAGTTGATTATTATGATGAGAAGGTCAACAGCATATATTCTCGCCTGGAAAAAGTACAGGGAAAGAAACCTACCGTTTACATCGAATGCGCATATAAAGGCCCGGATACTTACGGTATATCTTACGGGGACGTGGCATGGGGAGCCATTGTAAAGAAAGCGGGTGGAGACAACATCGCAGAGCCGATTTTACTCAACAAAAGTAAGGTTCTTAGCTCGGAATATCTGGTCAACCAGAGTCCGGATATTATCATATTGACCGGTAGGAACTGGTCTACTCCAGGGTCACTCAGGATGGGCTATACTTCTACACTTGATGTAACGAAAAGCACGATGACGCCATTCGTCAACCGTCCGGGGTGGGATACGATAAATGCAGTAGAGAATCAGAATGTATACGGCATATACCACGGCTATTGCACGGACATATTTAACTTCGTTGCACTGGAAGCATTCGCCAAATGGTTCTACCCCGAAGAGTTCAAGGACGTGGACCCTGCTGAGACGCTCAAGGAATATCACAGGAAGTTCATGCCTATAGATTATAGCGGTACGCTGGTGTACAACTATTATTGATGTCGGGAGCTGAGATAAAAAATACTGGAGGAATTGGGTGCGTGAAAGATTTACTATATTGGCAATCCTGGCAAGCGTATTAGTTATCTTTATGGCTTTTACCGTTCCGGGCTGTGTCACAAAAGGCGTCACAGGGGATCAGGCGAAGACAATTACCGTTACGGATATGGAGGGAAGATCGGTTACTGTAAAAGCGCCTGTTGAACGAATTGTCCTGATGGAATCCTCGAAAACACATGAACTGGCTGCTATAGATGGAGCCGGAATTGTTGACAAGATCGTAGGATGGGATAATGACTTCAAGGACAATGCCGGTGACGGATACGTAAAATTTGTGGAGAAATATCCAGAGCTGGCCGATATCCCAAATGTAGGTTCCCTCGATGACAATACATTCAGTGTTGAAAAGGTGATTGCGTTAAACCCTGATGTTGTCATTATGCATAACTGGGAATTTATGTGGAGCGGAGACGCTACGAAAGAAGCCCTGGCCAGGCTGGAACAGGCAGGCATCCCGGTTGTTTTCGTGGATTTCTACATGGATCCTATGGTCAACTCCACAAAAAGTATGCTGCTGCTTGGTCAGATACTTGGGAAAGAACAGAGGTCGAAGGAAATCGTCGACTTTTATGACCAGCATGTAAACACGGTTTATTCACGCCTGGCGAAAAATGTCGGACCGAAGCCCGGTGTATATATAGAGACAGGATACAATGGCCCGGAGACATACGGGATAACCGAGGGAGATGTCGGATGGGGATCTATTGTAAAGAAAGCGGGTGGAGACAACATTGCTGAGACTTTATTAGGAAATACCAGCAAAGCGATTAGCCCTGAATTCCTTGTCAACCAGAGTCCGGATATCGTCATATTGACCGGCCGGAACTGGTCAACACCGGGATCGATCAGGATGGGGTATACCTCAACTGCTGCAGATACGAAGAGTACTGTGGATGCATATGTCGCACGTCCGGGATGGAACACGATCAACGCTGTCAAGAACCGCAATGTGTACGGCATTTATCACGGATACTGCTTCAGCATCTATAATTTCGTGGCACTGGAAGCTTTTGCGAAATGGTTCTATCCTGAGCAATTCAAGGATATCGACCCCAATGCTACTATTCGGGAGTACCATGAAAAATTCATGCCTATTGAATACGACGGGACGTTCATGTACAGCTATTATTAACAGCGGACTTGAAAAGTAGGGCTCAGGATGGACGTTAAATCAAAAGAGGCATACAGAAAAATGACTGGGAGGAAATATCTATTTCTCCTCTCTATTTTGGTAGCGATCTTCCTCACTTTTATCCTCGATATTATGACAGGACCGGCTTCTTTATCGGCAAAAGAGGTCATTTCGACGATATTCTTCCCTGCCTACAGTGAGAGATCGGTTCAGGTCATTGTTTGGACCTTCCGCTTACCAGTCGCCCTCATGGCGGTTGTGACCGGAATAACTTTAGGCCTTGCCGGCGCAAACATGCAAACTATCCTTGATAATCCCCTGGCCAGCCCTTATACGCTTGGAATATCCGCAGCCGCCGGGTTTGGTGCCGCTATGGCTATTGTGTTCGGTGTGGGAGTGCTGCCTTTTGCAGATACTTTATTCGTGCCGGTCAATGCATTCGTGTTCTCGTTAATCAGCTGCATGGCAATATATGGCATTGCCAGGTTCAAGCGAGCCACCTCCGAAACCATAGTGCTTACCGGCATCGCTGTGTTGTTCCTGTTCGACTCTCTGCTGGCGCTCCTTGAATATACGGCAAATCCGGAGCAAGTCCAGGCCATAGTTTTCTGGCTCTTCGGCAGCCTGACCAAGACCACATGGACTACTCTGGGCATCACGGTGGGAATCGTTTTGCTGGTCATACCACTGCTAGCCATAGACGTCTGGAAGCTCACCGCTCTCAGGCTGGGCGACGATAAGGCAAAAAGCCTTGGAGTGAACGTCGAAAGGATGAGACTAAAGGGGTTGATCCTGGTCTCGGTTCTTACGTCCACGGCAGTGGCATTCGTGGGCACCATAGGGTTCATCGGTCTCGTAGCACCACATATAGCACGTATGCTCGTGGGTGAGGATCATCGATATTTTTTACCTTTTTCAGCTCTGTCAGGTGCGTTTATACTTTCCACCGCATCGGTCCTCAGCAAAGTAGTAGTCCCCGGAATCATATTCCCAATAGGGATACTCACATCACTTATCGGCATACCGTTTTTCGTCTGGCTCCTTCTATATAAAAAGAGGGGATACTGGTGAAACTGGAAATCAAAAACCTCAAGTTCGGATATAATTCCACTCCGGTATTAAAAAGCGTAAACATGGTCGCCGAGCCAATGATCACTGCGATCATAGGCCCGAATGCGGTCGGAAAATCCACTTTGCTAAAATGCATATGCGGGATACTCAAAGCTGAAGGATCGATAATCTTCAACGGAAAAGACCTGAAGGAATATCGAAAGGACGAGGTCATAAAAACCATTAGCTACCTCCCTCAGGAATCCTCTACAAGTGCGGTTATGACTGTGCTGGAGGCAACAATGCTGGGAAGGATAAATTCGCTTGGCTGGAGGATAAATGACGAGGACCTGTCTGCATCTATGGACACGCTTGAAAAGCTCGGGATTGAAGAACTGGCGATGCGTCCAATGAACGAGCTCAGCGGTGGGCAGAAGCAAATGGTGTCCATTGCCCAATCGATTATCCGAAAGCCCAAAGTGCTCCTCATGGACGAGCCAACGAACTCGCTTGACCTCCAGAGACAGCTCGAGCTTTTTGACGTGATTCAGACCATCACGGAAGATAACGGAATGACAACTGTAGTGGCGTTACACGACCTCAACCTGGCAGCCCGGTATGCGGGCAATGTCGTATTGATGAACGGAGGTAAGGTCGTTGCATCGGGAAGCCCGGCTTCCGTGATAACCGAAGCGATGATTCGAAAAGTGTATGGGGTCAACGCGAGGGTAACGCTCGACGGCGAGGGCATACCGCAAGTCATACCAATCAATTCGACGCGAAAATTCAGGATAAAAAAAGCCATAATGGGGTGATTATGACGGAATCGGGAAAACTGAAACTCGACAGGACCAAGGAAGGAGTTAAGAAATACTGGGATTATGGGAGCAAATTCTACGATACGGCTCCAGGGAGTGGAGGGACCGAGGAAAGCGAGATGTGGAGAAAAATATTATCAGGAGCTATCGGCCCAAACCCTAAAAATATCCTGGATGTTGGCAGCGGTACCGGAATAATTGCCATGTACCTGGCAGAATTGGGTCATAGCGTAACTGCGGTAGACTTTAGTGAAGGAATGATGGACATAGCCCGGAAGAAAGCCCTGGCAAAGGGAGCGGATATCCGGTTTATGGAAATGGATGTTGAGAACCTTAGCTTCGAGGACGATACTTTTGATTTCATCACGGCCAGGTACGTACTCTGGACTATGCCTCACCCGGAAAAAGCGGTAAAAGAATGGGTCAGAGTCGTAAAGCCAGGAGGCAGGATTGTCATTATTGACGGCAAGTGGGTCACAAAAGGTCTACTTCCCTGTATATCCGCAGCGAATTACCACATTTACAGATTTATAAAATACGGAAAAAATCCCTTCACCTATGATTATAAGAAAGATATCAATATTAGCCTTCCCAACCCTCATGGGGTCGATAAAGAGCAGGTCGTGGAATACGTGTCTAAGGCCGGCTTAGTGGATATCTCAGTTACTGATTTGAAAATAATTCGGGATATACAGCGGAAAAGATTACCATGGTACTTAAAGTACGCCAATGATCACCCCATTTTTATGGTTCATGGTACTGCGGTCAAAAATAAGTAAACTTCGAGGTATTTTATGTCAATTAATGAAAATAAGATCAAGGGAGAGATCACGAAGCGATGGGATTATTCATCGCAGCGCTACGATACATATCATGGCCACGGGGTGAAGAGCGACGAAGAGGCAGCAGCCTGGAAAGCTCTTTTCAGACAGGTAATCCCAGGGGAAAATCTAAATGTTCTTGATGTCGGCTGCGGTACGGGCGAGATGAGCAGGATACTGGCGGATATGGGGCATAAGGTGACGGGTATAGACTTATCCGAGAAAATGCTCTCTGTAGCGAAATCCAAGTCTCTTAGAGGCATAGAATTCAGGATAGGTGATGCGGAAAATCCTCCGTTTAACGAAGGGAAGTTCGATGCAGTCGTGACCCGGCACGTACTCTGGACGCTGCCGAATCCTGAAAAAGCCCTTAAAAGCTGGAGAAAGGTGCTTAAGCCAGGGGGAAAAGTAGTCGTCATAGACTGCTTATGGGATGACGGCCGCCTTGAGACACACCTGAAAAGGAAGATCGGTGAGGTTATGATACGTATAGTCGAAAAGAACGATATTTCCAAAGACAGTTATACTGCGGAAGTAAACGCTATCCTGCCCAACGCAAAAGGAGTATCCCTGGATAAGACAAGGAAATACATGGAAAAAGCCGGGCTTAAAGACGTGCGGTCAATAGGACTGGACGACCTGGTGCGAATCCAGAAAAAACATATGCCGCTCAGATATAAAATTGCCTACAAGTATGAGTATTACGTGGTCTATGGCCTGAAATAATTTTCAGAACAAATTGGCGAATAAGCATTATGATAAAAATAAAGAGAAAAACCAAAAAATTCAAACAGTATATTACATAATAACTAAATGTTGATACAATTGAAACTTATACCTGGAGCAGGCAAGAGGTACAGATATGAATAAAAATAATTCAATTGTAATCGCTATAACTTTCATAATTTTTGTTATGTTAGTTGCCGGTTTATTTTTATTATCTGATTTTCCCAAGAAACCGACAGAAAATAATACGATAACTGTGACAGATTTAGCGGGAAGAACTGTATCTCTTAAAGTGCCAGCTGAAAGAGTAGTTCTAGGCAGTTCAAGAGACCTTCACGAATTTGCTGCTATCGAAGGAGAAAACTTTTCCAAAAAAATAGTTGGGTGGGGTCCTGATTTAAAAGATACTGATAAAGATACCTATGATAAATTTAAGGAAAAATATCCTGAAATAGAAAATATCCCTGATGTTGGCTCTTTCTCTAAAGGTACTTTTAGTGTGGAAAAAGTGGTTTCGCTAAATCCTGACTTATTCACTATTCCTCTCTGGGATTATGAAAAAGCTAAAGACGATATTGAAAGACTCGAACAAGCTGGAATACCGGTAATAGTAATTGATTTTTGGGCTAAACCCCTTGATAATCCGCCAAAAAGTGTAATTTTGATGGGTAAACTACTGGGAAAAGAAAAAAGGGCAAATGAAATAGCAGATTTCTATAATGACCAAACAAATATAGTCTACTCACGAATCGCAAAAATTACCAGGCAAAAGCCAACAGTCTATGTTGAATGTGGTTGGAAAGGTTCAGATACCTACGGGAATAGCTATAGCAACGTTGGGTGGGGCGAGCTTATTAATAGATCTGGTGGAAGTAATATCGCTGGAAATTTTTCTGAGCAGATGCCTACTATTAATCCCGAATTTTTATTAGACAAAGATCCAGATATTATAATTATTAGCGGTGCCAACTGGCCAGCAGCTCCCAGTTCTCTGAGGTTGGGGTACTATACTAAAGAAGACGATTCCAGAGAGTTACTTAAAGGATATCTAAATCGCCCTGGGTGGAACACACTGAAGGCCGTGCAGAATGAGAACGTATATGGGGTCTTCCATGGGTGTTGCTTCAGAATCTATAATTATGCTGCCTTGCAGGCTTTCGCCAAATGGTTCTATCCAGAAGATTTTAAGGATATAAACCCGGAAGCCGGAATAAAAGAATACCATGAGAAGTTTATGCCCATTGATTATAGTGGAACCTGGATACTTGAATTAAAAGAGTCATAATCTCGAAAACATATATAACTGGATAACCTGCAAATTCCCTTTACACTTGGAATTGAAGATAATACACAGGTCGTCCTGTTAAACTCAAAAAAACGGGCAGTGTGCCAGTTTTTCTGAAAATCATAAATCTTAATAAGTTGGCAGTTGGAGAATCCAATGTCAAGAGAATTGAATTATGATCAGTATACAAAAATTCGACTCTGAATTTACAGAAAAAGTTCGGTATATTGCCTAAAAAGCAATTATGGAAACGGAAAAGTGATTTTGCAAATCTTTCACAGAGTAATAACTATGGTATTATGGTCATTATGGGTATAAGCAAAATCGCTAGCTTTCAGGCAAGAAAATTCCTTAGCCGATGATGATTTCAGAACAGTAAAGTTGTGCTGGCGTGAACATACGCCGTTCTTGCAGCAGTATTCGCCTGCACATCTTTAATATAGGAAATTCTTTATCAGTCAATAACTCCACATTGAAGTGATTTACTGGTTAAAAAGTTGGCCTATAAACCATTCGGGATCGAACTTTTTTAAATCTTCATAACCCTGCCCTATTCCGAAAAAGAGAATGGGTTTGCCTGTGATATAGGCAATGGATATTGCAGCTCCCCCTTTGGCATCGGCGTCGATTTTTGTCAGGATGGACCCGTCGATTGGCACGGCGTCATTAAACTGTGCAGCTCTTTCAACGGCATCATTCCCTGCCACGGCCTCATCTACGAAAATTATAAGGTCAGGAGTGCTTACCCTGCAGATCTTTTCCATCTGTGACATAAGGTTAAGGTTGGTATGCATTCGGCCTGCAGTGTCGGAAAGTATAAAATCAATTTTATGACCTTTGGCATACTGCACGGCATCGTAAATAACTGCAGCAGGATCAGCACCAGGCTGATGTTTTATCATTTTTACTCCTAGCCTGTCGGCATGGATCCCAAGCTGGTCGATTGCACCTGCTCTGAAAGTGTCTCCTGCAGCGAGGACTACGGAATAATCTGATTTGAGCAGTCTGTGTGTCATTTTTGCAATTGATGTCGTCTTTCCTGTCCCGTTAATTCCGACAAAAACAATATGGACAGGTTTTTCTTTGTCTTTTACATACTCATCAAAATCAAAAGTATTAGCAGACACTACATCCAGGATGGCTTTTTTCAGGGCTTCCTCTACAATCTCTCCGGTATTGCTGCCAATGCGCTTTGTAGTACCTGTGAGTTGTTTTTTAACTGATTCCACAATTGCCTCGGAAACCGATAGGGCAAGGTCACTTTCAAGAAGCCCCATTTCAAGTTCCCAGAGAGGTTCTTCCAGGTCTTTACTATCCAGATAAACTTCTCTATTAAGGACCAGGGCTTTTGCTTTCTTTGTAAATCCTATATTTGAAAATTTTTTGAAAAAGGACTTTTTTTCTTCAGGTATGTTTTCTTCTTCGGTTTTGCTCTCGATCGCCTTTTTTCTATTTTCCAGTTTTTTCCTGTACTCAGCCTTTTTTCTATCTTCTGTCTCAACAGTTGCAGGAGCAACCGTTACAGGCTCGGCTTCGTAACTTTCTTTTTCAGTCAGCATTTCAAGAGCTTCTTCCTCAGGAATGGGCTCAATATCCTCTTCAAAACCTTCTTCAGTCTCAGGTACAGGCTCAACCACAGGTTCGATATCTACTGCTTTATCATCAATAGTTTTGCTGAGCGCCTTTTTAAAATTCCCCAGTTTCTCTTTAAATTTGTTGAACATAGGATCCCATTCCAAAAAAAGTCAATAAAAAATAGTAGTTAAGTCAAAATAAAAAGTTCTTTCTCAAACGCAGCTTTGAGTTCCATCTTTTGTTTCTAAGACAGGTTTTTCAGGCCTGGTCGGGTTGCTGAAGCTTTGCAGCTTCAGATTCCAGAGCCTGCATGCCCTGTATATATTTAGTCAGTGAAGCATTCATCTGTTCGAGAATTTTCGTAAGCTGCTCTTTACGGCGTTTCAGGGTTTCAATAGCCTCATCAGCGGTCTCTTCTGCGCTAAAGCCTGCTCCAAGGTCCACAATAACCTTGTCTGCATTTTTTATTTCGGCGTAAACGAATGAACCAAATCCAACAGGTACCATCGTTTCGGTAATCTTACCTTCAGCTGAAACGGTTTTAAGCTCGTTGATGGTTACAATTGTCTGGTCGCAGCTTGTAATGGAAGCCTGGACCATGTTCATCTGCTGTCTTAAGCCTTCGGCCTGCCTCTGGAACTCCTGGTGCCTGGCTGCCAGATTTCTCATATCTTCTTCACTGACTTCTACCATATCCTTCACTCCTCAGCAATGCTTTCGATCTGGATCTGGCTTCTCTTAATCCCATGCTTGCTTCCGAAGACAGAATAGACCTTATCAGTTGCGTTCTTTTCATTCTGACTTTCGATTTGCTTTGTGAATTTTTCCCAGGAATTTCCTGCTTTAAATTTACCTTTAACAATAAAGTTCTTCATCTTGGTCACCACTCTTGCTGTAACTTTTTATGAAACAGGTGGATTAATATCAATCTAAGAATCCAAGGGCTTCTTCAATTCTTCCAAGTTCGGGGCCTGTAGTGTCTGAACCTGCCAGATAACTCTTTGAGTTCGCAAGCAGGCCTGAGCCGAGCATCTGAGTCCCAAAGTTCGTAGTTCCTATGTTTACAGGAAGCTCGAAGATCTTTTCCAGAATTTCTCTTTCCGATGCTGTCACTTTCGGGTGCACCAGAAGCCCTTTGTTGGTGACAACTCCTGCCATCCCTACGTTCTTTATCCCGGCAATTGTTCCCCTGTAAACTTCGACTTTGAGGATACTGGCAATTGCTTCAATAGCCCTGTCTGATAGTTCTGGGTGGACAAGAGCCGCGGAGTCGTTTGCAAGTACGATGTTCCCGACTGCATTAAGCCTACCCGGAAGGATATCAGCCTTAACTCCTGTCAGTTCCTCTATTTCCCTGACATCGGTCCCGTGTGAAAAAAGGAAGCCGTTTGAGTTTCCTCTTGAGAGGGCTCCGACAACAACGCTTCCGTTTACAAGAGTCTCAATGACCTTTGCACCGAGCGAATCCTCAAGTACGGCACAGGTTTCGGGCTTTGTTCCGGTTGGAACAAGAACAACATCTTCTGTGCAGGTTGCAAAGACCCCGATCATTGGGGTGTCGTATATATCCACTGTTCGAATCATATTCTTTGAAGCTTCACGTCTTCTGGTATATTTTACTGGGCGAGTTCTGCCTGTACCTCGCCATCTGCGAATTTTACAGCCCTGACCCGGATGGAGAGAGGAGGTTTTTCACAGCCTTTTTCCCAGAGGCGTTCATTGATTGATTTGTCCAGTTTGACCTGCACAGAATCAACTTTCATGTGCTTTACAAGAAAACCTCTTACTTCAGTGACTGCTCTGTTTGCTCTTTTCCATGCAGGGACTTTCCTTACTGTCCTTAGAGGGATAGTATATATCTGCTCATTTACCATGTCGTCAGCCATTTTTCCCACCTTCCTCGCTTACTTCACATCCAGGCTTCTTCTTCTCCAGTGCCTGCGTCTGGGATGACTCACAACCTTCCGATTAGTTTTCACAATAACCCACACTGGAATACGTGTGTTCTGTTTGTGTGCCTTTGCAAGGCGTATTTTCTGTCCTTTCATGTTATGACTCAAGTGGATCACACCTGTTGACCTGAAATAACTTAATTTTGTTAATTTCCGATTATATCCGATAATTAGTTGATGATGATTTTAACCCTTGCATATCGAGGTTTTTTTCCTGCCAGTCAAGCAGCAGTTTTTGAAACCATATCCGGTAAGTTTTATAAGGGTCTTGGTTAATCTGCAGCAGTATAAGGGTTGAATATAACTCGATTATTGTATAAATCTTTATTCCAGAATTTTCCCCTTCCGGAAGACTTCATGATTTCAAGGCCTGCTCTGGCAGTTTTTTCTGGAAAGCACATGGGATTGGATATGGGAAGGAAATAGTTCTTTTATCTTCTCTTCACCGTCTCTCTGCCTGATTAACTCCCTTAGCTCGGCTTCGTAATCAGCTTTTTGAGTGTTTTCACTCGGTCCTTCTTCAATTTTCAGATAACGCTCTACAAGAATACTCACCGTTTTTTTGCCATACCCTTTCAAAGGGCATATGTACTGAACTCCCAATCGATCTTCGATACTTCGTACCTGTGAGATTGAAAGTACAGGAACTCTATCATCCCTTCTGGTCCCATCAGCAATGAGTTTAACTTCCGGATCCAAAGCAAGAGTCTCTACGGCTTTTTCGTGAATATAATTAATAGCACTTTTCGGGAAACCGTCTTTCATTATTTTCTCGTAAGCCTTTTCAAGGACCTCCCATTCCAGAGACAGAACTCTGTGTGGAAACCCTAACCTTTTTGCAATTTTTTCTGCCAGCTCACCGTTGGGTAGCAGGCCGAAACTACAGGTTACAAGTTCTATCTCAAAAAACGGTTCCATTAAAAGGGCAGAGAGCGAACTGTCTTTGCCTCCGCTAAACAGGACCGAAATTCTCATTGTTTTTAAACTCTGGTTATAGATGTCTTACGTTTTTTTGGCTGCATCTTCATAAGGAGATTTTTAAGCTGTTCGTCACTAATTTGAGACGGAAGCCTTCCACTCTGAGCAAGCGAGATCAGCTGCATCTCAAGCTGTTCCCCAAGAGCCGGTCTTGACATCTTTAAAGTTGTAAGGCGTTCTCTTGCTTCAGGAGTAAGGATCTGCCTCAGGATAGTCTGTTTCTGAGCTTCCATTTCAGCTTTTGCCTGTTCCTGCTGGTAAGCTGCCTGGATGTCAGACGGCTGGTTCTGTGCCTGCTGTTTCTGAATTTCTGCAAGCCGTCTCTTTCGGATTTCGTTGAGTTCGTCATCCATTGTAGACATGGCAATCATCTAAAAAACCGGTTTTCCGGAGCAATCTGGGTTATGATTAATAATATCTGGATTAAGATTAATAATCTGAATTTAGATTAATGATATTTGAAAGGGAATCCTAAGAATTTTTCAGGTCCCTTTCGGATGGAATTCTCAGTATTTTGCAAGTCCGGGGATCTTCTCAACAAGTTCTTGCTTGAGCTCATTAGCTGCATTGTCAAGCATGGAGCGTCCACTTGCAGATACGGTTCTTCCGTCCTTTACTTTTTGCAGGTAACCTGCAGCTTCAAGCTGCTGTACTGCCTTTCTGGCAATCGAACCGCTGCCTTTTGCTTTATGGTATGGCTGTGATCCGTTGTCCTTCTTTCCGCCGTATACCGATCTGAGCCTTTCAATTCCTATAGGCCCGTCGGTATAGATTTTCCTCAGGATCGCTGCGGTTCTGATATACCACCAGTCATCGTTGTTCGGAGGAAGTTCCTTGTGAACTCCGGTCTTTACGTTCTTTGCCCACTCCGGGGGAACGACATTATCATTTTCTTTAAGTATGCCTGCAACCTTCTCGATAAGTTCCATTGCAGGGACATCAAACACTGTTGTCATGCATGCCACCTTTTCTAAATTAGGTTGTCTTTGCAGATCCCGAGAGATAGTGCCGATTCTTCTCCCCTGGCTGCCAGAAATCTACTTTTCCCGAAACGAGGTAACTCTTTCTCTTTCGAGAGGTCCTTTCCGATCTTTATAGCTGGATTTGCGGACTCTTATGGTTTGGGCTTTCAGGCCCGATAAGCCGGTAAATATGATTTTAGTTTAAACTGGAAGGAGGTTGATATATTTATCAATTACTGTGTTCAGGTATTCATATACAATCGATCAGCTGATTTATAGTATGAAAAGCTTCAAACTGAAAAACGATCTAATTGTATCGAATTGGCTCTTGTCGATTGACGCAAGTACGAACATCCAGCGTAATTACTTTCAAGCTATAAAAGCATTTTGTGAACTTATAGATAAATGCTTGATGAACTTATTCTGAAAGTTAAGCAGGAAGCTAAACCTGGTTTGTTGATGAGACAGAACACTTTAAATGTATACGAATATCAAAATAAAGGAACACTTAGTGACAATATGAAAACCTAATAACAAATCGCGTTAAGTTGCAATATGCCATATAATATTCAAATACTTTTTCCGTTAATTAGTACTTCGGTTTCTAAGTAAATTCACAAAACTTAGTTTTTGAATAGATCCGAAGATCACGAATTTTCCAATAAATAAGGAATTGATTTAATCTTATATGGTTTTATCCAAAGTCTTATAGTTTTATAATCTAATTTTAATTCTCTGAATACCTCGATTTCGTTTTTTCCGTGATAGCTTAAAAGTACTATTTTGGAACTTTCAACAATAATTGTAGATTAATTTCTAGAACGGCTTAATCTTGTCAGATAATCTAATTCTTCTAGACTAGATAATATTTAGAACGACAACTTATACAAGCTACGGATATAATATAACATCATTTGTATATTAGTTTACAAATTAAAACGAAAATAGACGCATCAGTTTATTTATATCAGTATATTCTAGTTTACAAAAATGTAAGAAAAACACATCTCATTTTCGCATCGTCTCTTGGTATCGATTTCTTTCAATGGAAAATCTACTATTTTAATTTTATAACTTTAGTTCCGTATTTTTAAGCACATAAATGTCGCATGATATCGATACATGCGCTTAAACTTAAGCACATCAGATGCAAGCTAAAATTTCTAAATTGCAATCATTTGACCTTACAGATTTACGGAAAAACATATATGCGCCTAAAAAGGCGGAAGTCAGGTTATAAATACCAGTTTTATGAAATAATTAAAATAGATACTTTTAAATTGTTTTCCTTCATTTTTAAAGTAAAGGAGTACCAAATATGAACAAACTATCAAAATTAACCCTCATCCTAGTTGTCTTGCTTATCCTAGCAAGTACAGCCAGTGCAGCCACTCTAAAAGTAGGTCCAAAAGAATCGTACAAAACTATTCAAAAAGCTGTAAATGCAGCACACAACGGGGACACTATTCAAGTAGCTTATGGAACATATAAAGAGAACGTCAAGATCGATAAAAGTTTAACAATCCTCGGAACAAAATATCCTAAAGTTAACGGTTTCTATTATTGTGGCGGATCTGGAACAATTAATGGATTTTCTATCCAAAAATATGGAGTACAAGCCTGGTATGCTGGAGGCTATAGAGCAGTAATTAGAAATAATTATTTTTATAACTGTGGTATTGATTTTGCCGGGCATGCAAGTAATACATTAATTAAGAATAATCAGATCATTGGTGGAACTATACACTTACAAGACACATCTGACAACACGATCACAGGGAATATTATTTCCAAGTCAAAATGTGGTTTGTTTGTTGGAGAAGGTGCAGGACTTCCGATAGTTTCAGGAAATACATTTAAAAATTGTAATTATGGTGTTTATTTATACGGATATGAAAAGAATCCAGGGAGATTGACAACGTTTACGAATAATAAATATGTGAAAAATAAGGTAAACATTGGCTGGGGAATGAAGTACTTTTAAAGATTAATAGTGGGTAAAGATTAATAGTGGGCAAAGATTAATGAGTGGGGGTAAAAACGGACTTATTTTTTAACTATTAAATAGACAAAATTTCTCCACTGGTTGTGTAATACGCAATTTCTTTCAAAATTTCATTTTTAACATTTCCATTGTCTCTTCTTTCAAACTTGGAATCTACTGCTAATCTTGCAATTTTAACGCCTGGACGTTTGCGGTATTTATAGTGCTCAAGTCTGTCTATTATGGCTTTAGCTTCAATTATGTCTGCGAGTAGAACAACAAATCCTACTAACTCTCCATTCCATAAACATAGAACGGTTCTATTGATCATATTATTCAGACCAGCTAAAGCGTTATTTTTCAAAAAATCACTTAATTCCAAACTTTAGCAGTTAATAGAAAAGAAATTATGACTTTCATTATAGGATATTATGGAAAGTTAAGAATCTGGAATAATAGAAGGCAAATTTAAAACTTGCTCATATATTTTTTTCACGTTTAAACAATTCTATTAGTTCTCTTGATTCTACCGGATTTCTGCCATTCCTGAAGAGTTTTTTTGCATCTTCTTCTTCAAGAACAGTTCGAATTCAATAGATTTGCCGTTTACGATTATCTTCTTTTGTTTAGGCCATTAATCTATGCTGGGATCATAGGTTTTTATATTGAGACTTATATTGAGACTACGGATTTTTATGCTGGGATTACAGATCTTTATACTGGATTACAGATCTTTATTGTAAGTTTTTAACTATTAATAGGAAACGTATCGTTTACAAATTTCCAACATTCCTTTTTTCTCTAGGTACCTCTATATCATGAATAGGGACTTTTGGAGAATGGGCAATTTCAACAACCAAGAATCCAGTTTATAACTGTTCTCCAAAGCATGAAATTATACTATTAACTCACTGGGTGAAATAATATCTAAAGTGACTCTGCATTAAAACAAACTATATAAATATGACGATAGATACAAGACCGGGTTCATACTCTAAAAGAAAATAGCTCTCCAAACTGAAAAACGATACAAAGATAAAAGTTAAAATGTGGTAAAGTATTTGCTATATATAAAGGCAAGTTTTCCAAATATGTCATAATCTCTAACTAAATATTTATGTTTACTATTTATTAAAATAATTTATGGGTTCTAAAAATTAAAAATGATTATATATATCATAATTACGTTTGATAATTTCAATGTTTTCTTTTTTGTAAAAATAGTTACCTTTAATATAAAATTTTATTTATAAATTGTAAAAAATATACTTATAATTTTATTGACCTTCTTTATATTGATAGAAGGATTTATGTAACATCGCGTTTTCAACCATTTATCATTATAAATCAAATATTTTACTAAGGTACTACGCGCTGGAGAACTCAAGAGGTTAACGTACTTTGTACGAGTAACTATCTTAGAATAATCGCACAGAAAGTGCCTTAACCACGGTACAGCCTAAATAACAACCAATCGAAAACGAGGCATACCATTGACGAAAGTTGTAGAAATCTCTCCAACCACAAGACTTGAAGGTCACTCCAAGCTCACCCTGAAGGTAGATGATCAGGGTATTGTTGAGCGAGGAGACTGGCTCTCTATCACCCCGGTCAGGGGTATTGAGAAGCTCGCCATAGGTAAGACAATGGAGCAGGTCCCGAAGATCGCTTCTCGGGTCTGCGGTATCTGTCCTATTGCTCACACTCTGGCAAGCACTGAGGCCATGGAGGCTTCGATCGGCTGTGAGATTCCCACGGACGCAAAGCTCCTGAGGACCATTCTCCATGCAGCGAACCGCCTTCACAGCATCGCCCTGCACAACATCCTGATTCTCCCGGATTTTTACATCCCTGGGACGGAGAAGAAGTTCAACCTGTTCGCTAACGAACAGCCTGCCAGGAGCGTTATGGCAAGGATCGTCCGCATCCGTGAGATCGGACAGACCATTGGAGCCATAGCAGGCGGCGAGGCAATCCACCCCTCCAACCCGAGAATCGGCGGGATGTATCACAATGTGAGCCCCCGTGCAAAGCAGAAGATGGCTGATCTGGCGAAGGAAGGCCTTGTCCTTGCTCATGAGCAGATGGAATTTATGCTAGATGTCATCAGGAACATGCAGAACAGGGAGTTCGTCGAGGTCGCAGGTAAGCAGATCCCACTTCCCAAGAAACTAGGATATCACAATCAGGGAGTCATGGCCACATCTCCGATGTACGGCTCATCCAGTCTGGACGAAAACCCCACCTGGGATTTTTCCCGATGGAAAGAGACTCGGCCATGGGACTGGTACATGGGCGAAGTAACTATCGATCTTGAGGATCCTAGCTACCCACTCGGAGGCACTACAAAAGTCGGCACCAAGGCCAACCCTCAGATGGAAGCCTGCACAGGTGTTCCTACTTACGATGGCCAACCGGTTGAGGTCGGTCCCAGGGCAAGGCTTGCCGCATTTAAGAACTTCGACGAGAAGGGTACCTTCGCTCAGCATATCGCCAGACAGATGGAGTATCCTGACTGCTGTTACACCATACTCAAGTGCCTTGACAACCTGGATACCTCGGGCAAGGTCCTTGCTGACCACATTCCCCTGGGAGACGGGTCCATGGGTTGGGCTGCGAACGAGGCCCCTCGTGGAACCAATATTCACCTGGCAAGAGTTAAGGACGGGAAAGTACTGTGGTACGAAATGCTTGTGCCCACTACCTGGAACTTCCCTACTTGCAGCCGCGCTCTGACCGGAGCACCCTGGCAGATTGCTGAGATGGTTGTTCGGGCCTATGACCCGTGTGTCTCGTGTGCAACCCACATGATCGTGGTGAACGAGGAGGAAAAAATAGTCGCCCAGAAGCTCATGCAGTGGTGAAGGGAATGGAAACGCTGTACTCCGAGATCGTGGTGGCAGGCTGTGGCAACCCGCTTTATGCGGATGATGGATTTGGGCCAGCTGTAGTGGAGAGACTCAAGGACCTCAAACTCCCTGAGAATGTCACTGTTGTTGATGCGGGGCTCGGAGGCCCCCACTTTGTCTTTACTCTTCTTAATCCCGAATCAACAAAGACTCTTATCATTGTGGACATAGCGGACTTTGGAGGAGAACCCGGTGAGCTCAGGTGGCTCTCTGTTGATGAGCTTCCCGTGGGAAGCTACCGGGACGCCCACTCCTGGGATCTGACAGAGCCGCTCCGGTATATTAAGGACGATATCCGGATTCGGGTTCTTGCATGCCAGAAGAAGTACGTTCCTGCCCCCGAAATGGTCATCGGGATTACAGATGAGGTACAGAGAGCCATTCCAGATGCTGTATCCGAGATTCTGAAGGAAATCGGAGTAAACTATGGGACTGCTTAACTCCGTCAAGAAAACCATGGACGTGGAAACCAAACCCGCTCAGGTTATGATGGAGAAAAAGGCGGAAGCTACAAAGGAGAAAAAACCAGTGACAAATAAGATCAAGCTCGGACATGTACACATGAGCGGCTGTACCGGCTGCCTCGTGTCCATTGCCGACAACAACTTGGGACTCATCAAGATCCTGGACGACTACGCCGACCTCGTCTACTGCCTCACGCTTGCTGACGTTCGGCATATTCCGGAGATGGACGTGGCGCTTGTTGAGGGATCGGTCTGTATCCAGGACCATGAATCAGTGAAGGACATCAAGGAGACTCGGAAGAAGTCCAAGATCGTGGTGGCCCTTGGTTCCTGCGCGTGCTATGGGAACATCACCCGGTTCAGCCGCGGCGGGCAGCACAACCAGCCCCAGCACGAGTCTTTCCTCCCGATCGGGGATCTCATCGATGTGGACGTTTACATTCCAGGATGCCCACCGAGCCCGGAACTTATAAGGAACGTCGCTGTCATGGCGTACCTGCTCCTTGAAGGGAATGAGGACCAGAAGGCTCTTGCAGGCAAGTACTTAAAGCCCCTTATGGACCTTGCGAAGCGTGGCACTTCAGGATGTTTCTGCGACCTTATGTACGACGTAATCAACCAGGGACTTTGCATGGGCTGTGGCACCTGCGCTGCATCCTGTCCAGTAAGGGCAATCACCCTTGAGTTCGGAAAACCTCAGGGTGAACGTGACCTCTGCATTAAGTGCGGCTCCTGCTATGGCGCCTGTCCGAGGTCGTTCTTCAACCTGGACGTGATTCCCGAATTCGAGAACATCAACGAGATAATTGCAGACGCACTTAAGGAAGGTGAGAGTAATGATTGAGGACCCATATCTCGGCAAATATATTACATGTGTCTCGGCACGGAGCACGGACAAAGAGATCCTCAAGAAAGCTCAGGACGGCGGAATCGCTACCACTCTCATGGTCTATGCCCTTGAAGAGGGACTCATCGACGGAACCATTGTGGCAGGCGAAGGCGATAAACCCTGGCAGCCAAAGCCTGAAGTTGCTATGACCCGCGAGGATATCCTCAAGGCAAGAGGAACAAGATACAGCATCAGCCCCCAGATCTCCTGGCTCAAGGAAGCAACCAGATCCTTCGGCCTCGATAAAGTCGGGATCACAGGCGTCTGCTGCCAGATGCAGGCAGTGAGGAAGGCTCAGCTCTATCCTATCAACATGCGGGACGTCCCAGGCAAGGTCGCCTTTACAGTAGGGCTCTTCTGTATGGAAAACTTCCCATACAAGTCCATGCAGAGCATTGTCGAGGACCACGCAGCTCAGAGCCTCGGCTCCGTAAAGAAGATGGAGATCACAAAAGGCAAGTTCTGGGTCTACACCGAACGCGGAAACGTTGCTACCGTTCCTCTCAAGGAAACCCACAAATACGAGCAGCCAGGCTGTCATGTCTGTCTTGATTATGTCTCTAACCTCGCAGACATCTCAACCGGTTCGGTCGGAAGCCCGGACGGCTGGTCTACGGTTTTCATCCGCACCAAAGTAGGAAACGAAATCTGGTCCAAAGCAGTCGCAGCAGGCCTGTTCGAGACGAAACCCATTGAGGAAGTCAAACCCGGTCTCGATCTCCTCAGGAAGCTTGCGAAAGAGAAGATCGACAAAAACCAGAAGACAGTTGAGGAGCGCAAGACCTTCGGCGTCAACAAGGGATTACGTAACCCTTACGCCTAAAACTCCTCTTTTCGTCATTGAAAACTATTGTGTTGGATACACTGAATACGGGGATGGGATTGGTTCTCATCCCTGATTTTTGATTTCACTAAAAAATACTGTATTTCTAGACCCCTTGAAAAATGCATTCATTAAAGGATCTATTTGTTGTTTAACTGATTTAGATACTTTAATTGGTAAATTAAACGTTGCTTTTTCCTTATTTTTAACATTGAATTTTATATAGATGAAAATGATATTAGATGCCTTATTTATAAATAAACATAAATTGTAAAGGAATAAAGTAATTATTTCGCTCTCTTTTTGATTTAAAAGAGTATTATATATTATTTACCTAAAGAATTGATTTTTAGGATGTATTTTAGATGGAGAAACCCTAAATGCATATCTATTATCTAAAATAAGCATTGTATACCCTTAGTTTTAGTACTGATTTGGAAGGACCCTATGTATTTCTGAAAATTTGAGTATAACTTTGAGTTTTAGGATCAGCTCATAAACAAAAATGTTGTATAATTTACATCGAAGTAAGGTTTTCTACAAAGCCTTTTATATATTACCATAAGAGCCTATCCGAAAAGTATAATAATTCTGCTTCAGGATAATTTACTATAATGTCAAGACAAGAAATTGGTCACGATTATGAGATTTCTGATGAGTTCTGGAACAAAATAAAAAAAGAAGGCTGGAAGACCTATAGGACTTGTGCACTTGGGTACAAAATCAATAGCAATAAGCCAACAACTTTCTAAGACTCGAATTTTAAATATGATGGTTAAGGAGGTTGATTTTGCATTTGAAGTACGTAATTCCTATTCATTTTTTTATTTAATAATAGATCTCTTGGATTACATAATTTTGAATTATTACAATAATAATATTTATTATTAGGCTTATTTTTAAAATCATCCCATATATCTGAAAAATTTCTATTATTGATGATTTGGCCAATAGGATTTTCAACACTATAACCAATTAGTGATCCAGGTGAATCTTTATTAATTCTCCATAATTTGCTACTTATATGACATAGGAAAATGTTGCCATCCGGTTCTATTATCGGCGCGGAATATGCTATATAACATCTATTTTCATTAGTATTACTATTTCGTATAATCCCATAATTTCGTGTATTTTTTAATGTTTCTAATCGTAAAACAAAATCACTAAGATTATGTTTTACTTCAATTGGAATTTTACGTTCGATTTCAAAAATATTATTCAATAGCATATCAATTTGTTCGTTATTTAAACTCTCAGAACTGAATAATTCTTCTTCTGGTATATCGATAATTGGCCGAAACATTATTTTAATGTCGCTTTTAATATTACGACGTAAAAAGTCTAAAAATGAAAATATTTCGCTTAAATCACAATTTTTACTTCCAACAGCATAACCAATACTTACTTCGAAATGTCGGTTATTATATTCTGAAATTGTTTTTATATTATTTAATATTTTATTATAGATGTCTCCATTTCCACGAATTCCCTTAATATTATTAAAGTTTTTAGAGCTCCCCGCATCTATTGAAAATCTAATAAAGTCATCTTTTTCAAAATTCCTATAAATACAATCAATAAACGATTTATCGAAATAACCGTTCGTAATAATACCAATGGGTAATTTATATTCTTTACATTTTTTTATAATTGATTCGATGTCAGAATAGTATGTTGGCTCCCCTCCTCCCGAAAAAATGATCCTTTTTCCATATTTATAAACATCATCAATAATTCTTTCAAGAGTTGATGTGTTCATTTCTTGATAGATTCTTCTATCCTTATAGAAGCAAAAAGAGCAAATTAAATTACATTTATTAGTGGGATGTATTTCGATTTGGACTAATTCTTTATTTTTAATGTCAGAGACAATGTTTTCATTATTTTCGTACCAGTTAGTAATATTTTTTAATTCATTATATGATTTAAACTTATCAGATAGTTGACTAATTAGCTTATTATCTATTCCATTTATCATTTCTTCTTCAAGAAATTCATTAATTAACGTCGATGAATCATACCAGATATCATCGAAATAATTTTGATATAATTCAATAATGTTCAATAATGAATCGTTGTCTTTATTAATAAAGACAAATACGTTTTGCTTATCCCAAGTTAAATAATATGGATCCCCTAAGACCGTTCCATTTGATCTTTTTGAAGGAAACGGAACAAAAGCTATGGCTTCATTACCATAAATATGTCCACGAAATAAGAAATTCTTACTTTCATTTTGTTGATCATCAACTAACTTTTTTCCATAATACCTAACTTCTAGGTGTCTGCTTCTTTCTTTAATAGCTATATCTATTAAGTTAGAGGTAGCTTGTATTATCTCATTTCTTGTTTGTGGTAATCTTATATGAGGTGAATATGGATGCATAAGCATTATTTTAATTTTGACATTTTGTTTTAGTTTCTTTTCAAATATATTCATGATCTTATCTTGAGTAAGTGCATACCGATAATGATATGACATGATTCTAATTGTATCATTTGGCTGGACTTTATCAGCTAGCGTGTAAGGTTCATATTCAGGTTTTTTTGTATTTAAAAAATTAAAAGAATCAGATGTATAGGATACAGCCTTTTTATCCTGATCAATTTTATTCAGAATATAGGTAAAATCTGCATCTTCCTCTTTACTAAATATATAATGTTTTAACTCTTGCTGGAATTCATTCAATTTAAGTATATAGCCAATCCCATATTTTACGAAATAATTATTTTTAGTTTTTCCTAACCATTCTAATGAGTTTGAATATAGTGCTTTATTAATTCTATTGTCTAACTTTAAATCATCCTCAGAAATAAATTTGCTAAGTTCTTTTTCGTCGTATATATATGTATTGTTACCCTCTTTGATTATTTTCATTAAAATATATGTTATATTGTCTGTTATTTCATTATTTCCGTTTATATCTTTTATAATTTTCTTTAGGTTTTTATATGATTTTTCCTCGGAAGTAATATTCGTAACATTCTCTGAATATATATGCATTCCTTTTTCCTTACGTGGAAAAAGCGGATTCCATGTGATTTCACTTGACTCTTTATCTATACCTTCCAAAATTTTACATTTTCCTTCCGCCCAAAATATAGGTAAAGAATTATTAGGAGAGCTATTATGGAAAAAAACTAAAGCTTGAGAATTATCATATCCTAAACTCATTTTTTCGTCAGTTAATTGCTTTCCAATATTACTTATGACATCCTTTGCTTTTCCAGCATCAGATGTTGAAAAAATATAACTATTATCAAAAGCTTTGTGTTCAATTTTATGTACAACTTTAACTTCAGAAAATAATTTTTCTTCCTCTAATCTTTTTATACCTTCACTAAGGCCTACAATAGCGAATAAATATAATTTTTGCTTATCTATTTTGCCTTCCCTTTTTAATTGTTTTATATATTTTGTTGCTTGATTTCCAGATCCAATAAAGTCATCAATAAAAACAATATCTCTATCGTCATTAGGTTCGAGATCTTTTGATAAAATAATATTTTCAACCGAAATTTTTGAAAATTTATTTAATCCGTAGAAGAGGTTAACAGAACTTTTTACCAATCCTTTAATATCCGAAATAACCGTTTTATCAGGATCACTGACGAAATTTAAAATTGTTTTTAAATTATCGTCCTTATTCTTCTCATTAATATACAATGTTTCAGATAGCAATTTCAAACCATATATTTTCCAATCGAAAAATGGAAATTGATCAAGCCATTTTTCTACTTTATCCAGTTCTACACCTTCAAGTTCATTATTTAATTTATTTTTGAAGGCGACATATTCATTAGTTTGCGCAACATTTTGTTTATGAATTATAATGTAATTATCTTCAAATTCAGATGGTTTAAAATCGTTTAATACTACTTCATTTAATGATAATAATTCTTTTATTTGATATATATCTAAACTTGGATTTTTTATGATCAAGCTTCCTGCATAAGCTTTAATCAAGCTATAATCTAATTTATGTTTTTCTTTTAAATCTTCAAGAGACTTTTTTATTGAATTTAATTCATACATCGTTTATTCCACCAAGGATTTACAATAAGTTATATAATTTGAATAAGTATTAATCGGTTATAGAGTTTCAATTTATCTATTTGTTCAGGACTTCTAAAATGTTTCTTTCAACTTACATTGAATGCTATCCTGCCAGTAACAATCATAACACTTCAAGCAGGTATTGACCATAAGAAGGAAAGTGTGTGTTGAAGAACACCCTAACACCTCATTAATAGCATGGAACCTTGTTGTTACTCTTTTAAATATAGGCGATCTTGATGCTACTAGTGTCTTAGCAATTTAATTTTTGGTGCATAATTATATACCTTTAATGTCAAATCGGCTCTTGTTGTTTCGAGTGGGTAATTTATACTCATTTCCTTATGTGAGAGTAGCAGATATAAAATTTAGAAAAGTTTGTTGTTGAAAATCACATCCAGGATCGATATTGTACGACATTTTGCTGTTTACACGACTAGTTCGCAAAATCATAGTTTAGGCATATTTTAGAAAATAATAGAGTTTAATGCTAACCGTGTTTATAACAAATTTCGATATGTGTTTATCTTTATATTCATGAAATACTGAGTTTAAAGTAGTAAATTAGTTTAGTTGTTGTTTTAATAATCCTCTCAATATGGGTAATATGGGAAATACCACTGAAGTAAAAAGAAAAGGCTTAAAATAACACCAAAAAACGCCAGAGAGATTCCAATTATAATAATTGATATTTTATATCGGCTATTCATCTTTTTAATTTCTGAATACACCGTAAAAACCGAATATTATAAATAAAAATTTAGTAAGTGAAAAAATCTTTTCTAAAGCTTTGTCATAGTCTCCAAATAACTCGTTTCCTATTTTTTCTTGGGTTTCGTTATCCAAGTAGGCTATGCTCATAACATTTTGTTATTAGATAATTAGATGTAAATATATTTTGTGGCTCGTTGCAAAAAATTCATAATAAGCATGTAAATGACAGGTCATATCCACATGATAAACTATTATCTCTGCATGCAGAATTTGTGGAAATTGACGCAATTTGTCATGATTCCTCACTTAACCGAAGACACATGAAGTACTATTTTATTTCTGGTCAAATCATTATCGATTACTTTCCTAATATTCTGCACTGGAAATAGGTAAATATATGTTTTCAATTAACCGTTATTGTTTTATGTTTAATTGAAAATGAAGAAGTAGATATCCAGCATCAGGGTTCCAGATTAAACGAATTTGGGCTAACTTGCCAAGGCCACCCCTCTCACAAAAAATTTAAACCTTTTAGCAGTGGGGGGCTATACTGTTAATATAATAGTATATTAATGATATAATAGTATACTAGTGATATAATAGTATGTTCGATTTTTTATAAATATGATAAGAATCAACTAAGTCACTATATGCTTGCTTATATAAAACTAAAATACGACAACAATAAAAAATCTGTTGAAGAAAGGCCAACTGAAAAGCCTGTTGAAGAAAACAAGACTATTTCATTTGAAACAGGCATTGAGATAAGGATTCCTACCGGAATCATTGAACAAACACTAGGAAACGTCAATTAAAATGTACAGGTTCGACTGTTTTCTTTTTTAGTTAAAATTCTACAATTCCGTAATTTACAATACAGCAATTTTCAGAAATTACTGTATTTTTACATTTATATAATTATTTCAATGGCTGAAAGCTTGAATCTTCTAAAAAATACAGTTGTAAGGTTTACATATGATCCAAAAATAGTCTTTCATGCTAAACTTTAGTGAAAAATGATCCATAGTTTCTATATGTTGTGGAAATTGAGCCACACGTAAACAAGTTTTAAATCTAATGTATATTTGTCAAATGTTCAAAAACGACATCAAGAAAAAGATTAAAATTCCTTAGGTCGACCTGCCGAATATAGGATCTATGGTCCAGCGCAAGTTGAGCAAGAATGCAATAGTTTTCTGAAAAATCAAGACTTTCATAATATCCGAATTTATAAAAAACCGTCCATAATTCGAAAAACAGCATTGGTAGCGTGGTACTAAATTGGTATGTGCAAATCTTATATGTTTTGCACGCAAATTCAAGCTCTAAAACAACATGTTTTTAAGAAAAAGTTGCTATGCGTGACGCATAACACAAAAGAAGGTATACGACTCCTATTTTTGAACAAAATTTAAATACAATTGATCGCATTAATACAAATGTAAGAAATTTCAACATCAGATGAATTTCTTATATACGAAATTCGAATTTTGTATATATAAAATTCGCTATCAGTAGACTTTATATACAAAAAAATCAATTAGTTAAATTGAAAAACGGATTCAAGAATAGTTCGGAAGACACGGCAATCCCCACCGCAGTGTCCACCGAACAAAACCAAAGAAATATCAAAACTGATATCAATGGAAATACTGAGCATAAACTATAAAAAACTATCAGAAGGGTTCACCCTTATAGTTAAAGGAGACCGCCGCACGATGACCATAATGATGAGTTCACTATTTGGACTCATCGGACTGATTTTAAAGACTCGTTTTTAAAGTTGACAGCTTCGGCTGTTCTTTTTTTCATTTGAATTTATCAACTATGATAACAAGTATCTCTCTTTCGTCATGATATGTTCAAATTGTAACAAACGAAATTATGCTGATATGTAGAGTGCTTCCCAAAATAAAGAGTGATTCGAAAAAATATCTTCATTCCTCAAGAAAGAAGGAGCAATAAAAGTAGCTATTTTTGGCTCTTATGCAAGAGGGGAAGAAAGACCGGAAAGTGACATTGACATTCTTGTAGAGTTTTCCGAAACGAAAGGTCTGCTCACTATGGTTAGAATTGAGAGAGAGTTATCGGAGTTTTTTGGAGTAAAAGTCGATTTACTAACAGAAGGGTCGATAAGCCCATATCTTATTGAAGGAATTAAAAAAGAAGCAAACGTGATCTCTGGATGAAAAAAAATGACTCGATTTACCTTAGCCACATCCTCGATTCAATTGAACGTATTGAAGAATATACTAGAGGTATGGAAAAAGAAGATTTTTCGTCTAGCAATCTAGTTCAAGATGGGACTATCAGGCAAATTGAGATTATAGGTGAAGCCACTAAAAACTTATCCGCAGATCTCCGCGAAAAGTATCCTCAAATTCCCTGGAGGGATATTGCTGGGATGAGGGATCGATTGATTCATCATTATTTTGGAATTAATTTGGAAGATTCGGCATACTGTTAAAGTCGATATTCCTGCTTTAAAAGATGAGATTCTTGTGATGCTCGAGATTCTGGAGACTAAAAAATAAGGTTCTTCGCCATTCCTTATGGATAAGATAATTTTCAATTCAAGACCGCATCGGTTTTTATGAGAATATTATGAGAATGTCCACATAAAAAAACGAAGAGCCAGGATAAATAATTAAATTTCATGAGCTGATAGCGTGTAAACATACAAAATCACGCTAAAATCTCATCAAAACTTAGTTCTCCGGCAGCCACTGGATGCAAGAGTAATTTGGACTCATGAAATTTCTTCATAACTATATCTATTTTCCTTGAAACTTCTGGAGTATAATATGCTTCTCCGCAGTTTTCACATATATAGGCAGAAACATCTTTAATGGCAATAATCTGCTCTCCGATTTTTGCCACAAATTCTGTCTTACCTTCAATAAGTCTACCTTTACAAAAACTGCATCTGTCAGGTTTCATCTTTGATCTCTCCTAAATATGTAGTCTATCCATTTATTATTTTCCGGAATATATACTGTAATAACTCTTGCATGGTCCTCACATTCTGCTACCACAACATGACAGGGTCTACCTTCAGAATATGCAAAAAACAAAGCTGATGGACATGGTTCGTCTTCTGGATAATCCTCAATTATTTGCCCATAAACTATAACCTCTTTTATGTTATCAGTTGAAATATTCCTCTGAAACAAATGTGGTTTTTGAATCCAATTTTTAGTTATGATATTCACAAATATGTGAACAAAATACAGAGATTATACTAATGTCAAGGCTGGTGAATAATTCCCCATTTTAGCCGGATTAAAATTCCCCAATTTCCAATCCTCAAGAAAGCTTGAGGATTATAAATAATGCTGAAAATTAAGAGTAGTACCGGTTCAAGAAAAATAGCTTAGAATAAAGCATTAAAAAAGATCAAATTAGAATAGATGATAACAATGATACAAAAGGACTCACAGGAGATAGTTTCAATCCCAGGTGAAGCACGAGAACGAACTCAAACCCTCATTGATAATGGAGTTTTCAAAGTCTGCAGAATTTTACAGATACTGCTATAATTCAATTTTTAAAAGACTTTGATCATGGGGTATCGCCAACATTTTAACGAAAATATACGCTAAGCTTTTTAGTATATAATATGGATGCTTCTGCTACTCATCTCTTAAAGCCTATTGATCACTTTGTACCATGGGAATCTAACAGAAACAATTATCAGGTAATCGTGCAGGTTTCATGAACGCATTTGCCAAAGTAATATTTCTCGAAAATATGGATAACTGTGAAAACATGAACTATAGGAGAAAAACGTCATCAGATCGCTGTAAAAGGCTTAAAGTATATTTTTCGTTAAAATGTTGACTGGACCCCTATTATCACTTATTAATTGTTGAATTGATGGGCATTTTAAAGATTCGCTTCTCGGTCACATACTTAATGATGCCTTTCAGAAACTCCTTGTCATCCTTGCTCAAGTCACAAAAGAGATGGATCAGGCCTTCGATCATTGCCTTCGTTTCGCGACAATACAGGGAATCAGGTCTGTGCATATCCCCAGTATGCGCCTTGTTGTTGTAGAAGCAGCCGCCTCCGCAGAAATAGCGCGCCCAGCAACTCCAGCATTCTGGCAAATGATCCACGACCGCCCGCCAATAGTCGTTTAACCCTTCAATATGGTAGTCTGCGATATTCCCAAAACGCAATTCCTCTATCCCCACAAACCTGTGGCAGGGATAGATATCTCCGTTTGTGGAGATGGCGACCATACCTTTACCAATTCCGCATCCATAGTAGCGTTTCTGCCCGAAATCCATTTCTGCCATGACGTACAAGAGACCCGGCAGATAATTTTTATCGATCGCTCTTGCCCTTATAGCGACGAGCAATTGCTCCATTTCCTTGCGGTTAAACGCCAGCATCCGTTGCAAGGCTTCTTCTCTGGCTGAGGGAATATCTGCGAGCTGCGTGTTCAGAAGCACGGGGGAAGCCTTGGTAATAAAATAGGTTGTGAATCCAGCTCGCTCCATCCCATCTTTGACCCGAAAAGGGTTGGCCTCACCACAAAGTGTTGCTCGACCCGTCAGGTGGGGGATAACCGCCCGCAACTTTTGGATATTTGCGGAGACCTTATCATACGATCCCTTACCGTTCTTGAAGGGACGCTGACTGTTTTGGTATTCGGACGGACCGTCAAAGCTGATAAAGGTTCTTATCTTTTCTTCCTTGAGAAATGTGATGATCTCCTCATTCAACAACGAACCGTTAGTTGTGATGCTGAAGAAGACCCGCTTCCCTTTTTTCATTCCCTGTCTTTTGGCGAAAGGCACGATTTTTCTCATCAAGGAAAAGTTCATCAAGGGTTCTCCCCCGAAAAAACTGATACTTACGCTTTCGGCTTTTTTGGAATTTTCCATCAGCCAGTCAACCGCTCGGAACGCTGTTTCTTCCGTCATCATTCCTTTTCCAGCATAATGCCCCCCGCCACCATAGCAATAGACACAGCGCATATTGCACTCTTGCGCAAGGAAAAGGGAGATGTTAACCACCGGATACTCGAATTCCTCGTATGATCCTATCGACTCGCCATCCTCCACAGCCTCGGACGTCTCATCCTCCTCTCCGGCAACCAGCTTTAATTTGCGCAACTCCTCCATGGCGGATTCCGGGATCAGACAGCCGAAAGCTGAATCCACCTTCTTGATCATAGATGCCAACCGGGCGGAGATTGGGGAGACCGCCTTATTGCCCACGTCGACCAGATAATGTGCATTATCATGTTCGAAAATATGGTGTTCTCGCAACACGACGTTGCCGAAGTATCTCCGCCCTTCATACTCTATTTCGTAAGAGCCTAACATCTTCCTCCTTTCGCTCCAAAATAATCAATCTATCAAATCTCCTCCTATATGATGCGATGCAAGGCACTTTTGACACCCATTTCTGTGACGGACTAAAAGGTCCGGGCAATATGCAGGAACTGCATCCAGGAAAGGAAGTTTCCGCGCCAAGTGGTTTCCATCTTTAAGAAAACTACGGATCAGCGGAATTGCCCTTCGCGGACGTGAGGATGCTTACGGCTTGAGGGTAACGGCAAACATCAAGGGTTCTGATCACAATTATCATTTCCGCAATGTAGTTTCAAGCTGGGTTAGAGCATCTTCTATCCCAAGCCTCCGATAAATTAGGTAATTCCCTCGCCTTGCCAACAACTACAACCTATGACATGGAATCCACTGTCTTGCGCAATTAATAGAAGCTTTGCATTCTTGAATTCTTCTGAAGCCGGCTTCAGTGGTATGATCATATGGACCAATTTTTCGGTGTTCTCTACCGCCCGCACCTCCAAACCCTCCGGCACGTCAACTCCTTCTTCCTTAAGCACAGCCATCGTGTCTGCGAGTAGGCGCTGTTTGAAGGACTCGTCATTCCAAGCTTTAGTAATAACCTGACCTATCTTTTTGCCTTGTTCTTGCTTATTCATTATACCCCCCTCTTTAGAATTTTCTTTTACCTTAAAGAAACACAACTATAAACGTTCGTATTTACAATAAGTTCTTAGAAATTTCAGCATTTATAGCTGCAATATCTCGTTAGGTTGTATCATGGTTATATTATAAAACTACGATTATATTAGTTTAATCAATATTCCTCAAGCTTTCCCATATAATATTTTGAGAAAGAACATGATTCTACCTTCGTGCAAAGAGTCGATTCAAATGTAAAGTACATAAAGTCACTTTAGGTTTGTAATATTAAGCATAAGATCCAGTCAACAGTGTTCTAATAGGAGTGATTATGTGATATCGGCAAAGCTTGAAGAAATATTCAGACTGCTTGAGGCTGAATTCGATTTGAATAAATGGCTTAAAACAAAAATAGAAGCAGCTCTTCTTGATAAAAATCCGTTTATGATAGTAGATATGTGA